>JACJVZ010000001.1:952759-1270345 GCA_020637445.1 Calditrichota bacterium
GACACAACTTGCCGGAATTGTCTTTGCTTTTGTTGGACGGGGTAAGATTGCCCTGACATTCGCACTGATCGCCGTCAATCTGCTTTTGTGGCCATCGCGGTTTGTTTCGGAACCGACGGCACGCATTACTTCCATCGGAGCTGATGGAGCGGAGTGCTATCTCGTGCACTTTGGCGAAATTAATCTTCTGATGGGATCAGGACCGGAATGGGAAGCGGAGCGGCGCGCGTATCAAGTCACCGATGCACTGCAATCAATAGGCGCAGCAAGGTTGAATATGCTGGTCGCTTTTGACAGAAAAGCTACCGACATTGGCGCGGCGCCTGCAATAATTGATGCAGCAAAACCCGAACTCGTGCTCGATTTCGCGCTTCCCCGTGACACGAGAACTTCTGACCGCCTGGATGCGGCATGTTTGCTCGCGGGGGCGAAACTGCTCTCGGGACGGGTCGGGGAAATGTGGAATGTGGAGAACACTCGAGTTGAGATTGTCGACATGGATGCACAAGCCAAAAGATTCACAATCGAACTTACCGAGGGTATCGAGTGTCTGAGAATTTCGTACAACGGCGTTCAAATTGAAAACATAGAACACTCTGTGACCTTTCACGACTGCCATTTAAGTGCGCCATTGGAGTTTTCTGCATCTATACGATCGTGGACAAAGAAAGAAAACACTTGGCACGGAGAAGCGCCGAAAGCTCTCGAGTTAGCGCGACTAATGTCCCTGCCGACGGGTCCCAAGGTTTGAGAAATGCTTGAACCCAAATTCACCGAAATAGAGGACCGCGTCGAGCTCGCGTTGATTGCCTCGGGCTACGGATCAATCCTCGGTTGTGATGAGGCCGGTCGTGGACCGTTGGCCGGTCCGGTCGTTGCGTCGGCAGTGGAGTTTCGCGACTGCGACGTGATTTGGAAATGCAAGGATTCAAAAAGTCTGACACCCAACGCACGCGCGGAGCTTTTTGATCAGTTGGTTTCGTCCGTCCGCTTTTCCATATCGAGTCTTGACGCCCACCAAATCGATGAACTCAACATACGTGTTGCATCACTTCAAGCGATGACGAATGCCGCTCTCGACTTATCTGCGACACCTGATCTTGTTTTGGTCGATGGACGGGACCGTTTACCGCAAATCGTAACAAGTCGTGCGATCGTCAAAGGTGATGCACGAGTCGCGACAATTGCTGCCGCGTCCATCATTGCGAAAGTTACTCGCGACCGGTTAATGCTCACATTTCATGAACAGTATCCCGAGTATGGTTTTGACAGACATTTCGGGTATCCGACCGCAGAACACCGTAAGAAATTGTTACAGTTCGGCCCCTGTCCCATTCATCGAAGGAGCTACCGCGGTGTTCGCGAACTTGTTGAAAATTCTTAGACGAAAAGAGAGGGCGCTTTCCGATCAAGAGCATGGAGCTTGGGGCGAAGAGCTTGCTTCGCGGCACCTTGCGAGCAAGGGACTAAAGATCATTGACCGGAATTGGCGCAACAAGGCGGGCGAACTGGACTTGGTGGCCCGTACGGACGAGTTGCTGATTTTCGTCGAAGTAAAATCGTCTCGCCATGAGTCAGAGTATCTTCCAGAACACCGCGTAAATTGGAAGAAGCAGCACAAAATTAAGCGGCTGGCTGCGGCATATTGCAAATCCCATCGATTAGACCAGCCAATTCGATATGATATTGTCAGCGTAGTCGGTGAAGGCAAACACATACAAATCAGGCACATTGAGAACGCGTTTTCATAAAATAGTAGTTTCAGCGCTTGTCTTATGCGTTGCCTTTTCTGCGCGGGCCGCAGTTGTCCTGTCAGAGATCATGTATGATCCGGCGGGCGATGAGGCAACTGACGAATTCGTTGAACTCTATAACAACTCCGCATTGCCGGTGCAATTGCAGGGTTGGACAATTTCCGATGGCGCAACAGAAGATACGCTTGCCGATGCGGGACAAGGTTTGCTCGCGGCGCCAAATCAATTCATATTGATAATTGATCCCGACTACGTCGAAAGCGGAAGCACCACTTATGACGGATTGGTACCCGAATCGGCTTTGATAGTCACCATTAGTAACAATACATTTGGAAGTCGCGGCCTTTCAAACAGTTCGCCCGAGACGATCAGCATAAGAAACGCCACAGGCTCTTTGGTTGCGCAATACACCTATTCGATAGAAAACGAGTCCGGTCATTCTGACGAGAAAATCCGCCTTGCTGCGCCTGACGATTCTTCCAACTGGCACAGCAGTCTTGAAGTCAACGGCACGCCGGGTCGAAGAAACAGTGTAACTCCCCCTGATCGCGATTTGAGCATCGTCCTTATGCGCGCAACCCCGGATTACCCTCTCGCGAATTCTAACTATGAGCTTGAAGTAGTAATTGTCAATACCGGTCTGCAAAGTTTGAGTTCAACTGTTGTAATACACGCCGACTCTTCAGATGGCGCCGTTTACGTCTTAGACTCGCTCGAAACGACGCTCGTGCAGCCCGCGGATACGACGGTCTTGTCGCCCATTGTTCGAATGCCAAGTTCGGGCATCCACGAACTGCTCGCAGAACTTACCGTGCTTGACGACATTGCTTCAAACGACACATTATCTTTGCTAATCACCAGCGACATTTCGCAAAATGGCCTGCTCTTCAATGAGATAATGTCCGAGCCTTTGCCGGGAAGAGCTGAATGGGTCGAGTTTGCCGTCTTTGGATCCACTCCCGTTTCCACACGCGGAGTGTTCATTTCAGATGGGAACGGTATTGCTGACAGCACAAAGAGATTCGGACTGCCTGAATTGGTAGTTCTCCCCGGATCTTTCTTTGTTCTTGCTGCGGACAGTTCCGTGCTAATGGAAAACATTCCATTAGAGTCACGGCTCGTCATTTTAGATGCTTCGGGATTCACGCTCAATAACAGCGGCGACTCACTCGTCCTATACAATTCGAACGGCGACGTACTCGAACGGGTCGACTATCGCGGCAATTGGGGAAATGGTGAGGCCGGAGTTTCACTCGAGCGGCTTTCTTCTGAGATCCCAACAAACGAGGAGCAAAACTGGAAGTCGAGCGTCGACCCGACGGGATCAACACCCGGGCGGATGAACTCCCGAAGTATATCCTCGGCACACAGCCAAACCACGCTGTCTGTTGCGCCGTCTCCGTTTACTCCCAACGATGATGGCAAAGATGATGTCGCCGAAATTAGGTATCAATTGGAACAACCGGGCCACGCCGTTTCAGTCAAGATTTTTGACATTAGAGGAAGGGAGATCAATAGACTGACCGTCAGCAACAGTGCATCGAGTGGTGTTTTGCTGTGGGATGGCCGCAAGTCAAATGGCACGACCGCCCCTACGGCCCGCTATGTCGTCCTGCTAGAAGCCGAAAACGACAACGGATCAAATTCGACGGCCCGCACGACCGTCATCCTTGCCCGTCCCAAATGAGACTAGTTCAGCTTGAAAATATTGGCGTCTATTTCCCCGGACGCACGCTTTTTGAAAAGATTAATTGGGCAGTCTTTCGCAGCCAACGTGTTGGTTTGGTCGGCGTCAACGGCGCAGGCAAGAGTACGCTGTTGAAAATCATCGCGGGTGATTCGCAGCCTTCAGACGGGAAACTCGTCATGACACGCGACACGACCGTTGGTTATCTTCCGCAGAGCGGCATCTCGTTTCGCGGACGCGAGCTTTTTGCCGAAGCCTATTCAGGTTTGCCCGACATTCCACATCTTCAAGAACAGCTTGATCACTGCCGTGAAGAGCTCTCCAAGAAACCTGACGATCAAGAGTTGCTTGAGTTGGTCGGTGTACTGGAACATCGATTTCATATGCTTGAAGGTTACCGCGCCGAAGCCAAAGTCGCAAGCATTCTCGGCGGCCTCGGATTTCATGAGCGCGATTTCAGACGCGCCACCGACGAGTTTTCCGGAGGTTGGCAAATGCGTATCGCACTCTCGAAACTCCTGCTGCGCGATCCCGACATTCTGCTCCTCGACGAACCGACCAACCACCTCGATTTGCCGACGGTGGTATGGCTCGAAGGTTTCCTGAAAAGCTATGACGGTGCCGTGATTCTCGTTAGCCATGACCGCAAATTTTTGGACGGCATGGTGACAGAGATAGCGGAATTGCAGCACGGTGAATTGACCATTTACCCCGGTAATTATTCCGAGTACGAGTCGGGCAGGGAAGAGCGCGCCGAACTCCTGCACCGTGAACAAGAAAAGGTGGACGCCGAGCGCAAACACCTTGAGAAGTTCGTCGAGCGGTTTCGCTATAAAGCCAGCAAAGCGACGCAAGCACAGAGCCGCATCAAACGACTTGAAAAACTCGAAGATGTCGAGCAGCTCTCCGGCACAAAGAAAATTCACTTCAGATTTCCTGAAGCGGCTCCTTCGGGAAAGTGGGTGATCGAACTCAAGAACTTGAGCAAGCATTACGGAGAACTGCAGGTCTTCAATGAGGTGGACGTTGTAGTCGGTCGCGGAGAACGTATCGCCTTGGTCGGAGCCAACGGCGCGGGAAAATCTACGCTCTGCAGACTGATCAGCAAGCAAGAATCTCCCACTGACGGCGACGTCACTCACGGTCACAACGTCACGGTCGAGTTCTTTGCGCAAGAGGCAGAAAGCAAACTCAACCTGAATGCCACGGTACTCGAAGAGGCCGAAGCCGACAACCGCTCACTTTCCTATTCGCAATTGCGTGGACTGCTCGGAGCATTTTTATTTCAAGGCGATGACGTCGACAAGAAAGTCAGTGTGCTCTCCGGTGGTGAAAAATCCCGGCTTGCGCTTGCGAAGCTCCTTTTGCGGCCCGCGAATTTCCTGATCTTGGACGAGCCCACGAACCATCTCGACATGGCCTCGCAGGATGTCCTGCTTGATGCACTGAAGCACTACGGCGGCACATTGCTTGTTGTCAGCCATGATCGGCACTTCCTGGATAGACTTGTCGAGCGTGTGCTCGAGATGGAGAACGGCAAACTGCGCGACTGGCCGGGAACTTTGAGCGACTATCTTGAGAAAAAAGGGTTGACGGGTGACCAAGGCGGACTCTCAAAGTCGGCCAATGCACAAGCGGAAACATCGGCAAGCGACACACGCTCTAAGCAGAAGGAACTGAAGCGAATTGAAGCCGAGATTCGCAACAAGTTTTCAGCACAGATGCAGACACTCCGTGAAAGCTGTCGCAAATCCGAGGCGCGCATCGAGCAGTTAGAGGCGCGCCAAACTAAGATTGAGGCCCAGCTTTCCGAAGAATCATTCTATCAGGACCCCGAAAAATCAGGAACCGTATTGGCGGAGTACAAGAAACTCCGCGAAGAGCTCCCTCAATTGTATTCACGTTGGCAAGAGGCGGAAAACGAGCTCGTAGAGTTGGAAGAGATTAAGAATAAAGAACTTGAAAATGCACGAACGGGCGGAATCGCTTGACAATCCCCCCAAACGGTGCTATATTAAGTATTTACCATAACTAACCCCAGAACCCTCGGAAATGCCGGAAGAATCGCGAATAGCGGTCGTTGCTTTAGGCGGAAATGCCATTTCCCTGCCTGATGAGGTGGACACGATTTCAAACCAGTTCCGGCACTCTCGCGATGCTTTGCAGGGTGTATCCGAACTGATCCATCGCGGCTATAAACTCGCCGTGACGCACGGAAACGGTCCGCAAGTCGGCAATGCGCTCTTGCGAGTCGAACTTTCCGCCGATCGCGCGCCGACTCTTCCCTTAGGGATAATCGTCGCCGACACCGAAGGCGGCATGGGCTACATGATCGAACAGTGCTTGCAGAATGTCTTTCTGCGTCGCGGTTACGGTCATGTGGAAGTGGTTACGATTGTCACGCAAGTTCTGGTCGATCCGCAAGACTCCGCACTCAAGAATCCGACCAAATACATTGGTCAATTCTATTCCGAAGACGAAGCCAAAGTCAAAGTATCTGAGCAAGGCTGGACGGTCAAAGCCTTCGGTAACCGCGGTTATCGCAGAGTGGTAGGTAGTCCAATGCCACTCGAAATTTTGAACCGCGCGGTCATCAAACAGCTCGTGCATTCGGGAACGGTTGTGATTGCGGCCGGTGGCGGCGGAATTCCGGTCTATCAGGAATCCGACGGCTGGCTCGAGGGAGTGGACGCCGTCATAGACAAAGACCGGGCCTCAGCGGTGCTTGCACGCGACATCGAAGCGCAGGACCTTTTCATCGTCACTGCGACGCCGTATGTGTCGTTGAACTTCGGCTCGCCGGAACAGAAGGACCTAAAAAAGGTCACGCTCAGCGAAATCGAAAAGTACTACAACGATGGACATTTCCCCGCCGGGAGCATGGGGCCGAAGATCGAGGCCGCCATCAAATTCCTGCGCGAAGGCGGCGAACGTGTCTTGATTTGCGATCTTAGTCAGTTCATTGAGAGTCTTGACGGGCAAAGTGGAACATGGATATTGCCCGGTTAAGTTAAGAACGGAAAATTCATAAATGAAAATTCACGAGTATCAAGCGAAGAAAATCCTGTCGGGATTCGGCGTCCCCGTTCCCAAGGGCGGACCGGCGCTGAGTGTCGAAGAAGCTGTGAAGATCGGCCTGTCCTTGGGCAGTTTTCCCGTGGTGGTCAAGGCACAGATTCATGCAGGCGGCCGTGGAAAGGGCGGCGGTGTAAAACTCGCCAAGTCCGAATCAGAACTAAAAGAATATGCGTCCCAGATTTTGGGCATGCAGTTGATCACGCACCAGACCGGCCCTGAGGGCAAGAAAGTGCAGCGCCTGTTGATTGAACAGGGCATGAAGATCGACAAAGAATTTTACGCGGGTATTTTGCTTGACCGCGCGCAGTCCAAAGACGTCTTCATGGTTTCAACCGAAGGCGGCATGGACATCGAAGAAGTCGCGGCCAAGACGCCCGAGAGAATTGTCAAGGTCGCAATTGATCCGGCCAGCGGATTTCAGCCGTTTCATGCGCGCCGTTTAGCCTTCGCACTGGGGCTCTCTGGCAATGCCTTCAAGTCCGCGGTCAAAGCCTTCGCGAAACTGTATGCGGCGTACAGCGCGTCAGATTGCAATCTTCTCGAAATCAACCCGTTGATTTTGTCTGGCGACGAAATTATCGCGCTCGACGCCAAAGTCACGTTTGACGATAACGCGCTTTTCCGTCATGCGGATTTTGCCGAACTGCGCGACCTGACTGAAGAAGATCCCGCCGAAATCGAAGCCTCGAAGTCCAATTTGAATTTCATCAAGCTCGACGGCAACATCGGCTGCATGGTCAACGGCGCAGGCTTGGCGATGGCCACGATGGACATCATCAAGTTGCACGGCGGCGAACCCGCGAACTTCTTGGACGTCGGCGGCGGTGCAAATGCCGAATCGGTTTCGGCGGCGTTCAGAATTATTCTCGCTGACAAGAACGTGAAAGCGATCCTGATCAATATCTTCGGCGGCATCGTGCGCTGTGACCGCGTTGCTGCGGGTGTCATTGAAGCCGCCAAGTCCGAACACGTAGGAATCCCTGTAGTCGTCAGACTTGAAGGCAACAATGCAGACGTTGCCGCCAAAATGTTGAAAGACTCCGGATTGAATTTGACGGCCGCCACCGAACTCACGGATGCGGCGAACAAGGCCTGCGCGGCGGTGAAGGGATAGCACATCATGTCGATCTTACTTAACAAAAATACCAAGATCCTCGTGCAGGGAATCACCGGCTCCGAAGGATCATTTCATACCCAGCAGATGCTGGAGTACAACACGAACGTCGTTGCAGGCGTGACTCCCGGCAAGGGCGGAACGTTGGCAAATGAAAAAGTTCCCGTTTTCAACACGGTGCGCGACGCCGTAGATAAGACCGGTGCGAACGCCTCGATCATCTTCGTTCCGCCGCCGTTCGCGGCTGATGCGATGCTCGAAGCGATTGAAGCGGGCGTCGAACTGATCATTGCCATCACCGAGGGCGTGCCCGTGCGCGATATGGTCACCGTGAAGCATGCGCTGAGCGGCTCGAAGTCGCGTTTGGTCGGTCCCAATTGCCCGGGCGTAATTACTCCTGGAGTGGGGAAGATGGGCATCATGCCTGCTTTCATTCATCTTGAAGGTAAGTGCGGATTGATCAGCCGCAGCGGCACGTTGACCTACGAAGCCGTGAAGCAATTGACGGATCGCGGCATTGGCCAATCCACTTGCGTCGGTATCGGCGGCGATCCGATTCCCGGCACGAACTTCCTGGATGCGCTGAAGCTCTTCAATGCAGACCCTGACACCAACGCCGTCGTGATGATCGGCGAAATCGGCGGCTCTGCGGAAGAAGAAGCCGCAGAGTACATCAAGAGCGAATTCAAGAAGCCGGTTGTCGGCTTCATCGCAGGTCAAACGGCTCCTCCGGGACGCCGAATGGGTCATGCCGGCGCGATTATCGCGGGCGGCAAAGGCACGGCGAAAGAAAAAGTAGCGGCGATGGAGAGCGCAGGGATTCACGTTTCGAAATCCCCGGCAGACATCGGTGCGACGATGGCAAAAGTCTTAGGTAAATAATCATACAAAAGGAAACGATGGAACGCACATTGATGATCATCAAGCCCGATGCAGTTGCCGCAAAGAATATCGGCAACATCGTGGCTCGTGTCGAAAAAGAAGGATTCAACATCACCGGTTTGCGCTACGCTCAATTGACTAAGGAGCAGGCGGGTGATTTTTACGCGGTTCACAAAGAGCGTCCCTTTTATGGTGACCTCGTGAACTATATGACCAGTGGTCCCGTGGTGGTCGGCCGTTTAGAGCGCGAAAACGCCGTCGAACATTGGCGTTCGGTGATCGGCGCGACCGATCCTAAGAAAGCCGAAGCGGGAACCATCCGCGCACTTTATGGAGCGAGCATCGAAGCCAATGCCGTGCATGGCTCCGATTCTCCGGAAAACGGCAAGAAAGAAACTGATTTCTTCTTTGCCTAATCGCGTTTCGTAACGTTGGGATCGATCAAGCCGGGTACTGGAGTCGCAATCAGTCCCGGCAAACTGCTCATTTGCGCATTTGTGTTCTTTGTGTGTGTTACGGCCAGCAACGGCTGGCTCGATTTGCTGATCCTAACGACGGCATTTCTGCTGGCAAGCATTGCTTTCGTAAAACATGACGGCCACTATGCAAAGGCCATCAAGGCATCGTGGCTGCTCTTTCTGACGGCGGCGGTGATTCATTTGATCTTTCGTCTCTGGTTCGTCAGAAAAGTAGATATCTCGACGGCTAATGCGCTCTTGAGCACGGCGTTCTTTCTCGTGCGGTTGTTGCTTCTGATCCTCATGACCGCGCTCTTGCTGCGCAAATTCAGTCCCGTGCAGTATTCAGATTCCGTCACCTCCCGTTTGGGATTTCTGATTGGAAAGCGGAACGCTGTGCAGGCCGGACATATCACGATGCTCGCATTTTCGGTCTTGCCGCAAGTCCAAGAGCACATGGCCAACCGCAAACTTGCTCGCAAGCTGCGCGGGTTGACCGTTTCGAACGATACAGTTGGAAGATTGGAGTATGCAAGATCGGAACTGTTTGCGGCATTCAATTTTGCATTGTCCTATGCCGGAGTATTGGCTGCCGTGTTGTGGTCAAGAGGGTTTGACCCTGAGCGCTCCAGCATCGCTCCCCAAAAGTTCGCTGCATCTACGGCTGGAAACCTAGTCATAATTGTCTTCTGCATACTGTGTCTGACCACCCTATTGCCGCTGCCGATAAATTAGTTCGCGCGGGCGAACGACATCGGTACAGGTTGGACGTCCAATATGACGGCACCGACTTTAGCGGTATGCAGTGGCAGCCGGACCGCAGAACCGTGCAGAGGTGTTTAGAAGAAGCTCTCGAACCGCTCTTCGAAAAAAAAGTGCGCGTCATTCCGTCGAGCAGGACCGATGCCGGAGTGCATGCCGCGAGGCAAGTCGCGCATGTCGACGCGCCGATTCAGCGTCCGTTAGCCTCGATTGTCCGGGCAGGGAATTCCCATCTTCCGCCGGACGTCCGCATTCTATCGGCGGAGCTGGTTAACCAGGAGTTTCACGCGCGCTTCTCGGCTCGTTGGCGCGGATACAAATACCGAATCACTCGAGTTCCTTTGGCGATTGGCCGTCAATATGTCTGGGAGTTTCCGCAGCCGATGGAAACAGAGCGTCTCTTCGAGCTTGCCAAGTCCATCGAAGGCACGCATAGCTTCGAGGCTTTCGCGCACGAAAACCCCGTCGAGCGGCATGGCTACGAATGCACCGTATTTCGGTCCGAGTGGCAAATTGAAGGCGATTGTCTCACATATTCTATCGAAGCGAGCAGGTTCGTCCATGGCATGGTGCGTATGCTCGTCGGCTCAATGATCGACTATGTTTGTGACCGCCGCAACGGCAAGACGATTCTTCAAATTCTGGAGTCCGGCGACAATCGCAATGCCGGAACCAAAGCTCCTGCTGGCGGTCTGACATTGGAAACCGTCGGCTACGGCACCTGGCCAAACTCTAAGTCCTAATTTATCGCGCAGTGCAGAAGTTTCTCCAGTTCTTCTTCATCGGTCTGATATTCGGCGCCTTTGTGCTGTGGGTCGTCCAGCGTGACCTTGCTCGCCAAGTTGAATTTACTGCGCTCAAGGAAGAACTTGACTCGCTGAAGTGGGTTCAGTCCTCCGAGTTTATCACGCGTTCGTTCCACGAGAATGATAATCCGGTCAGAGTGCCTGAGATTCAAGGAGATATTCAACAGACTCGCGAAAATGCGATTACGCGGGCGATTTCGGCCACGTCAAATGCAGTCGTGGGCATTAGCGTCGAACAAGTCACCGAAGTAGTAAACCCTTACGTCCCCCGCGATCCGCTGTTCCGGATGTTTTTGGACGAAAAATACTGGCCGCGAACAATTCAACAGCAGGCGTCGAGCCTTGGCTCAGGTTTTATTGTTACGCAAGACGGATATATTGTGACCAACGAACATGTCGTCAGAAACGCGACCTCGATAGTCGTCACAACCACGGTAGGCAAAAAGTACCAAGCAAAAATTGTCGGCACTGACGAATTGCTTGATATGGCTCTAATCAAGATTGACGAAGTAAATCTCCCGTTTATTGACTGGGCGAATAGTGACGAGGCCATTGTCGGCGAATGGGTCGTAGCTATCGGCAATCCCTACGGACTTTTTGACGTAAACGATCAACCGTCCGTTGCCGTCGGCGTAATTTCCGCACTTAACCGAGATTTTGAGCGCGACGTAGACGGCCGCTTGTATACGGATATGATTCAAACCGACGCAGCAATTAATCGCGGCAACTCAGGCGGACCTTTGATCGACGCCGAGGGCCGCGCGGTTGGAATGAACACGTTGATTTTCACTGAATCCGGCGGTTCCGTCGGAATCGGCTTCGCAATTCCGTCCAATCGAATCGTGAACGCGATTGACGACCTGGTAAAGGGCGGAGTTGATCGCAACTTCTGGCTCGGCATTCGCGCTAACGACCTGCGCGGCATGCTATGGAAGATGTTGAATCTGGCAGAGAATCGCGGTGCTGTGGTCACCGGTGTAGACCCCGGCAGCCCCGCGGACAGAGCGGGCATAAAAGTCGAAGACGTGATTCTGAAGATCAACGATCGAACGATTGATTGCTCGGAGGATGCCAAAGAATTCATGAACAACACCGACATTCGCGTTGGTGATACATTGACATTTGTGATCAGCCGGCACGGCACGATCATGACCAAAGAAGTTGAATTGATACCAATTCCTAAAGCACGTTCGTATATACCCGGATGATAGAACGCTATTCACGCGAACCCATGGCGTCCTTGTGGACGGAAAAAGCTCGATATGATAGTTGGCTGCGAGTCGAAATTGCCGCGCTCAGGGCCCGCGCCGAACGCGGCGAAATAGATGCCAAGGTTGTCGACCAAATCGCCAACTCTGCCCGTTTTACCATTCAGGAAATCCACGAAGTGGAAGCTGAAGTCCACCACGACGTGATCGCTTTCCTGACGGTAGTTGCAAGGTATGTCGGCGCAAATTCGCGGTTAGTACATCTCGGGTTGACATCTTCGGACGTCGTAGACACGGCTTTCGCGCTGCAAATTCAGCGGGCTGGAGTGTTGCTGCTTGAGGATATCGAAGCACTGCAAATTGTCCTGCGTCGCAGGGCGCTCGAGTTTCGCCGCACGCCGGCGGTTGGCCGGACTCACGGTATTCACGCGGAGCCGACGGTCTTTGGACTAAAATTCGCGCTCTGGGCCGATGAGTTTTCTCGTCACGAAACGCGGCTCCACGAAACATTGTCTCGAGTGGCTGTAGGCAAATTGTCCGGTGCAGTTGGGAATTATGGACACACGGACGCTGATCTTGAAGAGCGCGTCATGTCCAACCTTGGAATCGGAGTAGCGCCGATTTCAACGCAGGTACTAAGCCGCGATCTGCACGCTGAATTTTTGAATCTTTGTGCGTTAATCGGCGGCACGGTCGAAAAGATCGCCGTCGAGATCCGGCATTTGCAGCGGACGGAAGTCAGCGAAGCCTTCGAGCCTTTTGGCAAGAAACAAAAAGGCTCTTCGGCGATGCCTCACAAGCGAAATCCTATACTTTGCGAGCGCTTGACCGGCATGTCGCGTATGATCAGAGGCTACGCGCTGGTCGGTATGGAAAATATCGCGCTGTGGCATGAACGCGATATCTCGCACTCTTCGACCGAGCGCGTGGTGTTTCCGGACGCATGTATCGCATTGGACTATATGCTGCACCTGCTTTTGCGGGTTATTGACGGATTGGAAGTGGATCAAGAGCAACTTCGACGAACAATCTTCATAACTCAAGGTGCGCTCGCGTCAGAGAAAGTACTGCATGCGCTTATTGAAAAAGGCTGGCTGCGGGAAGATGCTTATGCCGCCGTGCAGAAATCTGCACGAGCCGCAATCACAGAGCGTCGTTCCATGGCCGAGTTACTTAAGGAGAATTCCGCGGTTGTTGATGTACTGGGTGTCAACAAAATCGACGAGCTTGTGAAACTTGAACCGGATTTCGAAACAGCAGACGGCATTCTCCGTAGGCTGGGAATCTTGGAAGGATAAAAGATGAACCTTGACAAACTTGAGTTGCTGGTTCAAGGCAGTTCAAAAAAGCTGTACGCTACGAACAGGCCGAGTTACGCGATTCTTGAATTCACGGACGACGCAGGCAATCCCCGCGAATCGCGCAAAACCTCCTTTTCTGGAAAAGGTGAAATCAATTGTGGTGTTTCGAGCTTCCTATTTCAGTATCTCGAAAACTACCACGTTCCCACACACTTTGTCGAGCGCCAGTCGCCTACAGATATGGCGGTTCGTCGCGTAGAGATGTTCGACATTAAGGCTATTGTATATAACGTCGCGACGGGAGAATTCGCGCGTCGCTTTAGACTGGACGACGGTAGGCCGTTGGACTATCCGGTCGTCGAGTACTTTTTGAAAGACCCCGCGTTGAACAACCCGATGGTCAACGAAAGTCACGCTGTAGCCTTGGGCTACGGTCGTTCCGACGATCTGCGCACGATGCAGCGAATCGCCACCAAGACGAACGCGGTCTTGAAATCGCTCTTCGAACGACGTGGTTTGATTTTAGTCGAGTTTGAATTGGAATTTGGCGACGCGGGCGACCATCTCTGTATAGGAGACGAATTGACCGCTGACACGTGCAGAGTTTGGGATCGTAAAACGAATCGTAAACTTGACCGCGACCGCGCGCTGCAGGATCAGGCCGGCGTCGAGCGCGCCTATCGTGAACTGCTTGAACGGCTAACCAGCGCCGCATAAGATCATGAGTTTTGCTCGCGAAGCATGGCCGCTTGTACTCCCGCCGTTTGTTGTGGGAATCGGACTTCTTTGGTGGAGTTGCGGAGGAACTTCTGTTTGGCCGCAAGTCTCCGGATGGATTCTCGTCGTGTTGGCAATTGCAATCCTGTTGTTTTTCCGTGACCCTCAGCGGACGCCTCCGTCTGACCCGACGTTGGTCGTTTCGCCGGCGGATGGAGTTGTGGTGGAAACTACGACGCTTGACAGCGGTGAGAAGTTCGTCGCGATCTTTCTTTCAGTGTTTGACGTCCATGTCAACCGTGCGCCGTACGGAGGAAAAGTCAAACAGGTGACGAACAAGCCAGGAACGTATCGCCATGCCAATTCAAAGGAAGCTGCGACAGGCAACGCGCGCATCGATGTCGATATTGAAACGACGCACGGCATGATGCGGTTCAGCCAAATCTCCGGACTCGTCGCCCGCAAGATTTCTTGCAGAATAAAGCCCGGAGACACCGTGTCGACTGGGGAACGGTTTGGATTGATTTATTTCGGATCACGGATGGAAATAGTGATGCCCGCCTCGGCGGACATCAAGACAAAAGTGGGTGAACGCGCGGTTGCCGGAGAAACCGTTATCGCGGCGTTTGGCGGGGAACACAAAACAAGGAGCTAAGTTGCGACATCTCGCAAATATATTGACGTCACTGAATCTGGTCTTCGGTTTCTTCTCGATGATGCTTGCGATCGACGGAAGAATCGAAGTTGCCGCATGGTTGATTATCTTGGCTGTCGTGATGGACGCGTTCGACGGAAAAGCCGCGAGGTTTTTTGGAGCGTCGTCACCAATGGGCTTGCAGTTTGATTCGCTTGCCGACGTAGTCTCAATGGGAGTCGCGCCGTCAATCCTCGCTTACGCGGCCGCTTTCCGCGAAGATTCCCTCTTAGGCATGATTGTCTGCACAGTCCCCGTATTGGCCGCCGCCTATAGGCTTGCACGGTTCAATGTCCGTGCTGCGAGCCGGGCAAGCGCGTACGAAGGACTCACGTCGCCGCTGCATGCAAGCCTTATCGCTACCTTCATCTTGATGAATTACAATTTGTGGGGCGGGGTAGTGACACCCGAAGTCTTGGCGGGCCTGCTTGTCGTAACGTCTCTGTTAATGGTCAGCAAGATTCCGTTGGCCGGACTTCCACGGTTCACGTTGCGCGAGCACGGCCGAAACCTCCGTAAAGTCGCGATTCTCGTATTGGCTATTGTCGTTGGTGCGCTTAACCCACCGTTGTTCGGTTTTCCGATCATCCTGATGCTTTGCGTAACCGCGGCGATCGCTGGACAAATACAATCGCGCAAATCGCCGCGTATTCTCGATGAAGATATCTCAGAACCCATTTCCACAGGACTGAAGAAGCTGTGAAAGCAAAAGTCATCGTCAAATTAAAAGACACCGTTTTAGACCCGCAGGGACAGGCGATTCAACAGCTCCTCGAACAACGCGGATATAAGAATATCGCCGATGTTCGCGTCGGGAAGTTCATAGAGTTCGATCTCGACGGCATGAAACCCGAGGATGGCGAAAAGATGCTCGCTGAAATTGCGGACCGTGTGTTGGCCAATCCCATAATTGAATCGTTCCAGATCGAGGCCCAGTGAGCATCGCGGTTATCACCTTTCCCGGTTCAAACTGTGACCGAGATTGTCTGCATGTGTTGCAGAATGTCGTCGGCGCTCCCGCACGCATGGTCTTTCACAAAGACACCGAATTGGGTGACGACTGCACAGGCGTGCTCGTTCCCGGCGGATTCTCCTACGGCGACTATCTGCGCGCAGGAGCACTGGCTAAAATTGCCCCGGTCATGCCAGCCATCAAACGATTCGCCGATGCGGGCGGCCCGGTGCTTGGCATTTGCAACGGTTTTCAAATTCTCTGCGAGGTCGGACTGCTTCCCGGAGCGCTGATGTTGAACAAAACGCTGCGGTTCATCTCGCGCCACGTTGACATGCGTGTTGAGAGCAGCGATACGTTATTCACCCGGTATCTGTGGCAGGATCAGATCATTCGCATGCCCATTGCGCACGCGGAAGGCAATTTTTTCGCCGATCCCGACACACTCGCGAAACTCTCTGCCAACAACCAAATCGTTTTTCGCTATGTTGGACCTGAGAGACATGACGCTCCGGCAGGAAATCCCAACGGCAGCGCCATGTCCATCGCCGGAATTGTCAACGAAGCGGGGAATGTCTTGGGCATGATGCCCCATCCCGATCGTGCCAGTGAGGCCGTACTTGGCTCTACCGACGGTCTACCTATCTTCCGCGCCTTCGCGGAGGCCGCCTTGCATTCCTCTCGAATCGATTTCTCAGCCTAATATGAATCTCGGCGCAAGCGAACTTTTTCTCGTCTTAGTCGTCATCTTGCTACTCTTTGGCGGAAAACGACTGCCCGAAACTGCCCGTCAATTGGGACGCGGTATCCATGACTTGCGTCGGTCTTACCTTGATATTAAGCGCGAAGTCTCCGAACCCTTTACGCAGCCGCATACTACTCAATCCACCGCGAACAAACAGAGCTTGAATGCTCCGCCGAATACCCAGCCCAGAACAGATTCGGAAGAACCCCCGCAGGCTTCCTGATATTGTCAGCCAATCGTTAGCAAGCGCCCGAGAACTTAGCTCTTTGGGTGCTTTTGTGTCATTGTTGGATGACCGTGCGCTTAAGCAAGCTATGCAAGTGTCTGCGCGATTGCAAGCCGGAGAAGAGCTGCCCTTGGGCGGATACGTCGTCGCGGTCAAGGACAACATTGCCATCCAGGACGAAGCACTGACATGCGGATCAAAAATCCTTGATCGTCATCCAGCTACGTTTACTGCAACTGTTGTCGAACGTCTCGAGGCAGCCGGTGCGGTCATTATCGGGAAGACAAATCTCGATGAGTTTGCGATGGGATCGTCGACCGAAAACTCCGCCTTGGGGCTTACGCTGAATCCTTATGATCCCGGTCGTGTACCCGGCGGATCGTCTGGCGGAAGCGCCGTTGCAGTGGCATCCGGAATATGCCATGCGTCACTCGGGAGCGAAACTGGCGGAAGTGTAAGACAACCTGCGGCTTTCTGTGGAATCTGCGGGCTGAAGCCGACCTATGGACGGGTTTCGCGTTATGGATTGGTGGCATTCGGTTCTTCGCTCGATCAAGTTTCGCCGTTTGCTGCTGATTGCAGCGGTTTGTTTGATATTATCAAGGCGATCTCCGGTTCTGATCGGCGTGATGCGACTTCGTCTGGTGTCAAAGTCTCGTCTTCAGCGGCTTTATCCAAACTAAACCGCCCCTTAAGAATCGGCTTAGTCACGGATTTTCTCGAACACGAAGCGTTAGAACCCTCGGTCGCAAAAGCTGCAAATGAGGCGATTGCGGCGCTTGAAAAAGCAGGGCACAAGTTAACACGCATAAGCCTGCCTGACGTCGGCTTTTCTATTCCGGTGTACTACATTGTCGCCACCGCAGAAGCCAGTTCAAACCTTGCCCGTTTCGACGGAGCACGCTACGGTTTTCGCAGTCCCGATGTCACGGATTTGGCATCCGTCTACGATAATTCTCGCGGTGAAGGTTTCGGCAAAGAAGTCCGCCGCCGCATCATGATGGGTACGTATGTATTGTCGTCGGGATACTATGACGCCTATTACAAAACTGCATTGAAAGTCCGCCGCATAATCACGAACGAGCTGCTTGCGGCGCTGAAAGAAGTCGATCTTCTTTTTACGCCGACAACTCCGAGTCCTGCCTTCAAGTTCGGCGAGAAAGTCGATGACCCTATCGCGATGTATTTGTCTGACATCTTCACGGTCCCTGCAAATCTCGCAGGCATTCCCGCGTTGTCCGTGCCGTGGAGCCAAGACGAAAACGGCTTGCCCATAGGTTTGCAGCTCATGGGGTCGCATTTCGATGAGGAGCTGTTGCTCCAGGCCGGAGCGCTCTTGGAAGAACTGAGACCGAAAGCCTGATGCAAGGTTACGAACTAATTGCCGGGCTCGAAATTCACGCCCAACTTCAAACGCGCACGAAAGCGTTTTGCCGTTGTGAAAGCAAGTACGGCGCACCACCGAATACGCTTGTATGTCCGGTATGCTTAGGTACGCCCGGTGCTCTGCCCGTCTTGAATAAAGAAGTCGTTGCTCAAGCGGCAAGACTTGCTTCGGCACTCGGCGCTGAAGTTCATTTGCATTCGCGATTCGATCGCAAGAACTATTTCTATCCCGATCTCCCCAAGGGATATCAAATTTCACAGTTTGACAGGCCTTTCGCGACGGGTGGCCACCTTGAAATAGTCGTCAGCGGATCATCTCGGGTAGTCAACATTACTCGTGCGCACATCGAAGAAGATGCCGGCAAATCCATGCACCTCGAAGACGGTTCCACGATTGTCGATCTGAATCGTTGCGGTATTCCGTTAGTCGAGATAGTATCAGAACCCGATTTCCGTTCGCCGGAAGAGTGCGGGGCGTACTTGTCAGCCATGCGCGAGCTTTTGCGTTTCATAAACGTCTGCGATGGCAACATGGATGAAGGTTCTCTCCGGTGCGACGCAAACGTTTCAGTCCGCAAATTTGGCGAACCGGACTTCCGTGAACGTTGCGAAATGAAGAATCTGAACTCAATTCGCAATGTTGAACGAGCTGTGGCCTCGGAAATGAAACGTCAAATTGAAATCTACGAGAGCGGCGGTACGATTCAACGGCAAACATTGCACTGGGACGAACAGGATGAACGCCTGATTCCGATGCGCGTGAAGGAAGGTTCAGATGACTACCGCTATTTTCCTGAGCCCGATCTGCCCGAACTTAAAATCACGCAAGCATACGTGGATGACATTCGCGCTGCTATGCCCGAGTTGCCCGAGTCCCGCCGCAGAAAGTACCGCGAATACGGGTTGCATGAGGAAGCTGTCTACCTTTTGGCCACGGATCGAGGTTTGAGTGATTACTTTGAGGCCGCGATCGTCAATGGCCGTTCGCCCCTGACCGTGGCCGCATGGGTGCAAGGTGATATTCAACGCATACTAAAAGAGCAAAATCTCGACATCACGGATTTCAAAGTCGAGCCAAGTCGCTTGGGCGACTTAATTGATGCGGTGGAATCAAAGAAGATAAACCGCACGACTGGGAAAGAGCTTTTGCGCACGATGTTGTCTGACACACGTTCCGTCGCAGATCTGATCAAGACAAGCGGCGCTCAGCAAATTGGGGACACCGACAAGATTCGCGAAATCATCATGGGTGTTCTTTCTGCAAGTCCGGACGAGCTGGCAAAATACAAAGCAGGCAAGACCAAAATGGTCGGCTATTTTATGGGGCAGGTCATGCAGGCCACAAAGGGGCAGGCCGACCCCCAGTTGGCTAAAGACCTATTGATGGAAATTCTTAACTCGCAAAGTTAGGGAGACAATGCAACTAATCTCACTTCAAATATCGGGTTTCAAATCGTTCGCCAACGAGACGAAAATCCAATTCGCTCCCGGCGTAACAGGCGTGGTCGGTCCCAACGGGTGCGGCAAGTCCAACGTGGTTGACTCGCTACGTTGGGTTCTCGGCGAGCAGCGCTCTTCCGTATTGCGCGGCGAACGAATGGAAAACGTAATCTTCAACGGAACGGTAAAGCGCAAGCCCTTGAACTTGGCTGAAGTGCGTGTGAAATTTGACAACACGAGCGGCCGCATTAATCTTCCGTATACGGAAATTGAAATTGCCCGGAGACTGCATCGCGACGGCACGAGCGAATACCTGATAAACAACAATTCCTGCAGACTTCGTGATATCACGGATATGTTGCAGGACAGTGGATTGGGACCGAACGCGTACACGATTCTCGAGCTGAAAATGATTGAGGATATTTTGCGTGAGGATGGAGAGGGGCGCCGTCAACTCTTTGAAGAAGCGTCGGGAATCGCGAAGTACAAATTGCGTCGCCGCCAAGCGCTCTCAAAACTCTCACAAACTGAAGATGATCTGTTAAGACTTGCCGACATCATCGCCGAAGTTGAGCGTCAGGTTGCCTCGCTGAAGCGGCAAGTCAGTCGCGCCAAGCGCTATCAAGAACTGACCGCTGAGTTGAAACGATCGGAAATCGCGTTCTCTGTTCATGAGTTTGACCGGTTAGAAGCTGAGCTTCAGCCGATGCGCCAAGCGCTTTCAGATGCATCCGGGCACGCGGAGGGCAGCAATACCCACTTGCGTCAGTATGAAGCCAAAGTCGAGCAAATGCGCACCGAACAAATCGAGAGCGACCAAAAACTCTCGCAGCTTCGTCAAGAACTTCAAGAATCCGTCGCGGCAATTTCCGCGCTTGAAGCGGAGAAAGCTGGCGCAGAAGCTCGTTTGAGCGCCGCCAAAGAGGGACTCGACCGAGCGCAAAGGCAGGTCATTCTCTCAAAAGATCGTCTGAACACGCTCATGCTAAGGAAGGAAAGCCTTGCAAAAGACCGTTCAGAAGCACAAACTGAGCTCGAGGCCGCCCAAGCACAGGTAGACGAAGCGGAGAAGAAGTTTCAAGCCGCGCAGTCTGCTCTGAAATCACTTGAGTCAACGTACAAGGAAACTGACGCACAGCTTGCATCGCGGAATAGAGAGCAAGCGTCGCTTGAAAGTGAGCGCGCAAAACTGCTTGAGGCTGTGGCCCGTCAAAAAGGCCGCAGGGAAACGGCGTTTCAATCCCGCGAGCAGATCGCACAGGAGAAACTCGATCTGGAGAAACAAGAAGGCGATCTTGCTGTCCGATTGAAAGATGCAGAATCGGCAGTCGCAAATGCGAAGGACGCGCAAGAGAAGCACTCTGTCTTTGGCGAGTCTATTGATTCGCGCAAGGCAGAGCTAAGCTCCCGAATAGACGAAACGAGCAGACTTCTACATGCGACGACATCGCATATCAACCTATTGCAGACTCTCGAACAGCGTGGCCCGCGTGGAACGTCACAACTAAAGCTGTTGCGAGACAAGCTCAGTTCACCGAAACTTGTGGCGGACTTTGCCGTAGTAGATGAAAAGTACAGTCGCGCCATACATGCGGCACTCGGAAATTCGGCTTATCATATCATGCTCGAATCCGAAGGTGATATGCACGACGCTCTAAGCGTACTTCAATCTTCCGAAGCCGGAAAGTGCGGATTCAAACTGCCCTTCACTTCTGAGCCGCGGACAAAAAGGGAAGCACCGGATGGCAGTTTGGGTTGGGCTTTCGAATTTGTGGATAGCGGCGACGAGAGCTCTGCACTAAGAGTTCTTCTTGAAAACTGCTTGCTTACGCAATCCTTGGATGCTGCCCTGAAGCTGCGAGACTTCATTGCCGAGCATCGTTGTCGGGCGGTTACTTTGGACGGAGATTGGCTCGACTGGACCGGGCTATGCTACGCCGGAAGCCTTGAGAAGGACACGCCCAGCGACCTTGGGCTGCTGCGGCAAATCGAGAAACTAAAGGAGACTCTCCAAGAAGTACAATCTGAACGCGCAGCACTGAGCGAGCAGTTTGAAAACACCAAGCAGTCTCATGCGGAATGGAAGAGCAAACTCTCGGAACTAACCGCTGAAACTCAGAAGTTGTCTGACTCGGTTGCGAAGCTCCGCTCCGAACAGCTTCGCTTTGACACCTTGAAATATGCCCTTCACCAACGCGATGAAGCCGCGGTAAAGCTGATCGCCGAGAGCGAAGAGTCGGAGCGCTCACTTCGCAGCGATATTGACCGCCTCGTCGGAGCGTTAGATCAAAGCCGGGCAGCGATTGCCGAAACACAAAAAGAAATTGAAAATCTTTCCGAGGAAGTGTGGCAAGCTCGGCAGGAAAACGGCAGTGCCCGCGACGCATATCACGATCGCGCCCGCGCCATGGACGCGGTCAGGCATCGCCTGCAGTTGCTGGACGCGGAAGCCGAACGTTTGGCGTCGACGGAAACCGAGTTGACGGAAACGATCCGTACGAACACGGAACAAGGCGAGTCGTCGGCAAACACGATCTCGACGACGGAAAACCTTCTCCGCGATGTGGCAGTCAAACTCAAAGAACTTTTTATTACTCGAGATGCGCGCTACAAAGTAGTTGATGAAGCGCAGCGAAGCAAGGACGAGGCCTCCGGTGAAGTCCGCGCGATGGAAGATCAACTCAAACGTCTGAGATCGAGTCGAGAGGCCGCGATCGAGGACCAACGCAAAATCGAAATATCCATCGCCAAGATCGAAGGCGAACTCGAATCGCTCGTCATGTCCGCGAGAAATCACTACAACCTCGAACTGTCCGGCCCCAATGCCGCGAGTCTTGCTGAGTTTCGAGAAGTTGAGACCAGTGCGGAGAAAATAAACGATCTTAAGACAAAGATCGACAACCTCGGTACGGTCAACTTGCTTGCGGTCGAAGAATACGACCGCGAAACTACGCGCCTCGATGAAATGCTGGCTAATCGCTCCGATTTGCTTGCCGCCAAAGCTACTCTCGAAGAAACCATTGCCAAGATAAACGAAACAGCCGAAGCCAAGTTCTTACATACATTCGAAGCCGTTCGCGCGAATTTCCAAACGTTGTTCTCGGAGTTCTTCCCGGCCGGGGAAGCGGATTTGATTTTGAGCGGCAAGGACTTGCTGGAAGCGGACATTACAATGTGGGCAAACCCGTCCGGAAAACGGCTAAAATCGTTGACTTTGATGTCCGGCGGTGAGAAAACGATGACGGCTATTGCGCTGCTATTCTCGCTTTATCAAGTCAAGCCGTCGCCATTCTGTGTGTTGGACGAAGTGGACGCCCCGCTCGACGACGCGAATATTGATCGCTTCACCCGCATGATTCACCGGCATAGCGACCACACGCAATTTATCATGATCACTCATAACAAGCGCACGATGGAAATCGCTGACAACTTGTACGGTGTGACCATGCAGGAAGAAGGAGTTTCCAAAACGGTATCTGTACGGTTGCTGAAAGACTCCCAAGTTGGAAAGCAGGAGGTTATTCCGGCGACCGCCGAATAGGAGGAGAATATGCGAAGGTTGCTGTTCTCGATTGTTGCTGCAATTTGGCTCGTTTCCTCCGCTGCGGCTTTTGCGGCGGGAATCGACATGGACGTCGTATGTTACTACGGCGACGGAGAACTAACATATACAGAGTTAAACGTCGGCATTCAGCGCAGTTCGATTCTCTACAACGCGCTTGGCGACGACAGTGTCGCAGCGGAGTTCACGGTCATAGTATCGCTGAGCCGGAATGACACGACGTTTCTTTCCGATACTCTGGACACGAAGGACCGCGCACGTCGCGATTCGACGGCTTCGACGGGAGCGTATTTCCCCTATGTATTCAGATATTTGTTGACACCGGGTGAGTATGACGTATTAGTCGAGCTTCGGCAAGAGCGCGCGCAGCTATTTAGGTCGATGGATGACTTGATTCAAGTACCGAAATTCGGTGAAGAAACGCCCATTTCGGATTTGGCACTCGGCGCGGAACTTGAGTTTGGCGCGGAACCTTCGCGCTACACGAAGAATAGCGTCAAGTTCGTTCCAAACCCTTCGCGATTCTATGGCAGTGAAATGCCAATGCTCTATTACTACGTGGAGCTATATGGCCTGAACGGTGACAGTTCTTCAACTGATTCGTTGACGGTAACTCGAATGGTCGTGGCTTCCGACCGTGGTGAATTCGCAAAGAATCCGAGCGTAAGAAAGTTCGCTAACCTTGCGAACTCAATGGTTGTGGCGGACGGTTTCCCCGCATATACGCTACACACGGGAACATATAAACTCAAACTTGAAATCGACTGTCCGGGACAGCCTGCCCGCAAGGTTTCAAAAAAGTTCTGGGTTTTCCGGCCGGAAGATTTGGCTGAGGGTCGAGAGTTTGAAATGGACCCCGATCTCTCGGCTCAGATATTCAGCTCGGATCAAGACATTGTGATGACCATAAGTCCTGATAGCGGCGTCGCGCTCATGCAGCATTTGCTCACTCAAAAGGACATGCGCCGAGTTCGCAACATGGATCCCGAGGGCAAACGTCGTTTCATGATTGAGTACTGGAGCAAGAACTACCCGGACGACCCCAATGCGGCCAACAAACACTTTGCTCGGGTGGCTGAAGCGAACCGCCGCTACAGTTTTCTGAACAGAGAAGGGTGGAAGACTGATCGCGGCAGAGTTCTAATTATCTACGGTGAACCTGATCAAATTGACCGCCGTTACGCGGATGCCGCAGGATTGGACCATGAAATATGGTATTATGACAAGCTCGAGGGCGGAGTATTGTTTGTTTTCGTTGACAGGTCTGGATTTGGCGACATGGATTTGGTGCATTCGACCAAACGAGGTGAAATCTACAATCCGGATGCCCTCTACACACAGCAAAACCAAAATCCCAAGAGCAAGTTGATCGACCAAACACGAGGTTTGCGTGACTGACATTGCGGTACAAACACATGACCTTGGAAAGACCTACCGCGACGCGAGCGGAAGCTCTGTCGTAGGCTGTAAGGACGTGAATTTTTCGGCGCGGTACGGGACGATCTTCGGTGTGCTGGGTACGAACGGAGCAGGGAAGACCACGACCTTGCGAATGTTGGCCACGATGCTTGTTCCCACGCAAGGAACAGCGACCGTAGCCGGGCATGACCTCGTACAATCTCCTCAAGAAGTCCGCAAATCGATTGGCTTTTTGTCAGCGACAACAGGTATTTATGGCAGGCTGACGGCCAAGGAAATGCTCCAGTATTTCGCGGCGCTGCATGGATTTGAAAGAGATGAGGCAAACCGGCGCATCGCCGAGGTTGCGGACCTTCTGGATCTACATGAGTTCTTGGACCGCCGTTGCGAGAAACTCTCCACGGGGCAAAGGCAGCGCGTCAGTATTGGGCGCACCGTGCTCCATGATCCGCCAGTCTTAATATTTGACGAGCCAACCAGTGGCTTGGACATTCTTGCCGCCGCGCAAATAGTTCAGTTCATGCGCGATAGCCGCGCTCGGGGAAAGTGTGTTCTGTTATCAACACATGTGATGCGCGAAGCCGAGTTACTCTGTGATGAAATGATCCTGATCCACCAAGGTGAAGTGAAAGATCGCGGTCGTGTCGAAGATTTGCAGCAGCGGCACGGCAGCACTCAACTCGAAGTTGTCTTCCTTCGTGCAATCGGCGAAAATTCGTCGGCTTTTCACGACTAAAAGTGGCCTTGCCTTTGCGAAAATAAAGGCGATGGACAAAAAGTTAGATTTCTCACGCGGACTATCACAAACTTCCGCCTTTGGTCAGGTAGAATGGGCAGCCGTTCGAACCCTGTTGCTTGCGCTTGAATACCGTGACGCCGCGACGTATCATCATAGTTTACGAGTTGCTGAGTTAGCCACTCGGGCCGGACATACCCTGGGATTGAGCCTCCATGTACTCGAGGAACTTAATCTCGCGGGGCTGATGCACGACATCGGCAAGATTGGTCTTCCCGACAGCGTGCTCCAAAAGGCCGGAAAACTATCCAAGAACGAACGCGGTCTGGTGACGTTGCACCCAGAACTCAGTGCGAAGATTCTGGCACCGCTGCCTCGGTTTGACCGAATTCGCGAAATTATTGTTCAGCATCATGAACGCTATGATGGAACCGGTTACCCTGAAGGTCGGTTTGACGATGAGATTCTGATCGAAAGCCGTATCTTGGCCGTCTCCGATGCTTTTGACGCGCTTTGTACCCAAAGACCCTACCGCGATCCTCTTACAGCCGAAGAGGCGATGGGATGGATCGAAAGCGAAATTGGTCGCCAGTTCTGCCCTGTTTCCGCACAGGCTGTTCTACAGGTGGTAGAGACCCAGATGTCCGAGGGGGAAAAACCGGGCGGCAACAGTAAGCTCGAATTGGACTCCTTTTCACAACGTGGAAACTTGTCCGAGTATGCAAATTACATATTATTAAACACTTAAAATTATTCGAGTTTTTGCGCCCGCTTGTTGCAATGTACTGTTTGGACTTGCGCAAGCCATTGCCATTCCTTATATTAGGTTCTGTTGCTACTGGAGTGAATTAGGAGCTAAATGTCCCATCGTTAGAGGTTTCTTCAGGCATTGCCTGTTTGTTCGTCCCTATTGTGATGTTGAGTAAACCCTCTAACGGCGGTGTATGCATGCTCCGGTTCGTAACATTTTGTTGCCGAACGAGCGTCATGCTCCGTTCGGCTTTTGCTTTTCTATGACCAACAGTATCGCACGAAACCTAAAAACGCAACTTCTGTTGCTTTCCATTTTGTCCTTGGCAGGCGATGTTCTGGCCACCGGATTGTCTACGGTTGCCTCTGACTCGCGTCACCTGTCGTTGGAGTGGAGCACGGACGTAACGTTTGCTTCCATGCAGCGCGAAAGTGACTGGTCATACCTTTTGCCCAATGCGGATTGGCGCCCCGAAGGTGATGCGCAGATTCCCGTGCAGGTGTTTCTGGTGGCGTGTCCCATCGGCTCGACGCCCGAGCTTTCCGTGAAGGGAATTGATTATTCCGAGTTGCCGGTACCGCTGCCGGTAAACGAATTTGGTCGCACCTCCCTCGGTCAGCGTCGTGTTGCCGCGAGAATCACCAACGTTTCTCGCTGGCGCGGTTTCCAAATCGCCACGGTTGAACTGAGATTGGCGGAAAGCACCGCGACTGGAGCTAATTTGGCTAAGTCGATTCGCCTCGAGATCAGGTTTGCCGGATCAGCTCAGCCCGATGCGCCGTACGATCGTGAACAAAGATTCCTTCCGGGCTATTGCATAAACGGCGCTCAGGCTACCAAGTGGTGGCAGTTGGAGCGTCCCGGCAGACAGGCCTTGGACAACGTGTCTGCGTCGTGGCCGGATATTCAACTATATAAGTTGGGTACTACCGAGGTGGGCTTGTATGCGATGACTGCCGATTGGCTCCAACTTCAGGGAGTACCTGTTCTCGGAGCACAGTCGTCTCAAATTCGCATGTTCGGAAACGGCGGCCGCCTGCTTCCTGCGGGTCTCCTTAGCGTGCCCGACTCGGTCTTGCGCGAAATTTCCATCATCGTGGAAGACGGGGGTGACGGCACGATTGATCAGGGCGACCGGGTTCTTTTTTACGGCGAAGGCCTAAAGGGCTATGATTATTGTAACGGCTCTCACTTGGACGGTTTGGGACATGCAAGCCCGTATGCCACGGAGAATGCATTTTGGATCGGAGTCGATCAGTCTGGCACGTCCGGCCTGAGGATGCAATCGATTACACCGCCGCCAAGTTCGACGCAAGTTGCGCAGTTTAGGGGCAGATCATATCTCGACCAAGAACAGTTCATTTACGCGTTGGGACCGTTCCAATCCAACTCTGGCTTGATTTGGTATATGGCAACGATTGATCCTCGAACTGAACGGTCTTTTTCGATCAACCTTGAAAATGCCACTACCGGTGCAGGCAAGCTCAAGTTGCGTATGGACACCAATGGCGGCACCGGTTCGAATTTGGTCATTTCAGTGAACGGCCGCACCGTCAGTTCCGGCGTTGTGACGACTCCCCTTGTGTTGGACATTGCCGAAGGAGTTTTCGAGCCGGGCAACAACACGGTAACGATCACGAACAACACGGACCGTCAATTTCTCCTGAATTTTATTGAGGCAGAGTTTGACAGGTCACTGCAAACGTCGCTTGGCACCCTTGAGATTCAGGCACCACAGGCGCAAACGGGTTCTTTCAACTATTCTACGAATCTTGGTGCCGATGCCTATGTATTGGATGTGACAAATCCACTGGCACCCAGAGTGTCACGCGGATCGGCATACTCGGATTCATCGTACGTATCGACCCCTCGGCGGTACTTTGCCGCCAATACGGCAAGAACACGCCTACCGTATTTTCGCGGTCGCAAAGTTTTTGACGCCGCGGACTACACAAGACTCCGCGACGTCGACAATGAGGCTGGCATCGTGATTATCACGTACGACGATTGGTACGACGCTCTCGAACCTCTTATTCAGATGCACGCCGACTATGTTGAAGAACCTCTGCATGCCGTTCGCGTGAAATTGTCAGATATTTACGACGAATTCGCTTGGGGTGTCACCGATCCAACCGCGATCCGCAATTTCTTGAAGTACACCTCGGAATACTGGCGGGGAACTTCAGGAACTGCCGAACCTCCGCGATACGTATTGTTCGTCGGAGACGGAGACTTTGACTACCGCAACATACTTTCCAACACGGACGACAATTGGATGCCGCCGTGGGAAGATGGCCAGTCTTGTTCCGACGACTACTATGTGGAATTCGACAACAATAGCTCGACGCTCGAAATGATCTCCGGGCGCTGGCCCTCGCAAAGCGAATCGGAAGTGCGTGCGATTGTCGAGAAGACGGTGGATTATGCAAATCAACCGCTTTACGGTCCGTGGAAGAATACGGCGACATTTGTTGCGGATGACGAATGGAAGAACGGTGGTTGTTCAGAATCGGTCCATACACGGGACTCGGAAAACCTGATCAACAACGTCTTGCCGGACTATTTTACGTTTCGTAAGATCTATGAAATTTTCTATCCGTTCCGTCAGTCGTCTTCAACGTCACAGAAACCCGACGCGACTCGCGACTTGCTGGAGACGATTAACAATGGAACCTTGTTAATCAACTACGTCGGGCACGGCAACGAGCGTGTCTGGACGGATGAGCAGCTCTTTGTAATGGAACGCGACAACGGACTTATCGACAATCCGCGAACTTGGCCGGTAGTCGTAGCCGGTACTTGTACGTGGGGAGGATTTGACCGGCCCAACGAGCGCTGTTTTCCGGAGTTGCTGCTGGCAGGCAACAACGTCGGTGCAGTGGCATGTATAGCCGCGACGCGTTATACGTTCGTCTCACAAAATCAAAGCCTGACCGAGCAGTTTTACACGGAAGTCTTTCGGCAGGGAATAGAGCGGCGCAGAAGCATCGGCGAGGCTATGCTGATAGTCAAGCCGCAGCGTGGGTTCAATAACCTTTATCATACGCTCGGGAATCCCGTCCTTCGTTTGGCAACACCTGAATATTACGCCTTTGTCGAAAGCCGGGACGATTCGCTTCAAGCGGGTGGACTTTTTCATTTGAGTGGTTATGTCTCGCGCACTAACGATCTTATTACCCAAGACTACCAAGGTCCGCGCCGTCGCACTTTGAACGATGAAGTTTGGTCGGATTTTCAAGGCGTCGTAGAGGCCCGAGTCTTTGATTCCGAGGATTCCGCGGCCTACTATTTCCCGAATCCGCAAGATTGCAGTATCCTTAACACGGCTCCGTACTACTACGGGCTTCCCGGCAACGCGATTTTTCGCGGCCGGTCGTCCATTGTGAACGGCAGGTTTGACGTCACGTTCCGTGTGCCTCGGGATATTCAATACGGCGGCGAGAATGCCAAGGTCAGCCTATATTTCTTCGGCAAGTCCGAAAGTGAAAATGACAGTGCGGACGGAATAGGTATTGAACGCCCGCTCAGGATTGCCAGCGAAGCTGCCGCGGTCACAGATACGGTACCGCCGCAGATTGGTGTATGGCTCGAGAATTCATCGTTCCGCAGCGGCGATCAAGTAGGACGTTCTCCGCTTCTGATCGTACAGCTCTCGGACGAATCGGGACTCAATCTTTCCGGCGAGGTCGGGCACAAGATTACGGTACGAGTAGACGACGCCCAGTCTGAAGACATAACTCAGTTTTTCAATTACGATGTGGACAGCTATACCGATGGCGAGCTTTCCCGCACAATCGGTCCATTGTCCGAAGGCGCGCATAGACTGACCGTTGAAGCGTGGGATTCATTCAACAATCTGAATCTAACTTCGTTGAACTTCGTCGTCGGCGAGTCCTCGGAGGAAGGCTATGCCGTTCGCGACGTTTTGAACTGGCCGAATCCAATGGCATCGGAAACGTTTTTCACGTATGCTCTGACTCAAGACGGCACGAGCGACGTCAAGATAAAAATTTACACTTTGACTGGAAAACTCGTCGACGAGATCGACGGGTTGGGAACACGTCAGTTATATAACAGCAACAGCACGCGTCCGTGGCATGGCCGCGACAAAGAGGGTCACGAGCTCGCCAACGGAGTTTATTTCTACAAGGTTATTGCCCGTCACCAGCGCGGTTATTCCGCCGAAGCCACGGGCAAGTTGGTTATTCTACGCTAAGTCAGATTACAAAAATATAATGCAGGAGAACGCATGAAGAAGTGGATGTTAGCGGTAAGCGTTGCCATAATCGGCGCAATCACGCTTCCGGTTCACGCCGCCAGTGTCAGCCAGGCGACGCTGCTCTTTTTGAAGATCGCTCCCGGAGCGCGTCCGGCCGGTATGGGTGAAACCTTTGTCGCAATCGCGGACGATGCCACGGCCACGTGGTGGAACCCGGCCGGCCTGGGCTTCCAGCATAAGAACGAAGTCACGATGATGTACTCGCGCTGGCTGCCGCAATTCAATCTGTCCGACCTTTATTATGCTTTCATCAGCGGCACCTACGAAGTGCCCGAATGGGGAACATTCGGAGCGAACATTGTCTTCCTGAATCTCGGTGAAACCGTGCGTACGGACGCCCAAGGCAATACTCTCGGCACGTTCTCTTCGTATGAAATGGCGGTTACGGGTACGTATGGCGCACTCATTGATCAAAACACCTCGATGGGTGTTGCTTTGAAGCTGGCCTACAGTAACCTTTCGCCCGTAGGTGCCGGTGAAGAACAAGGAAAAGGCGTTGCTACTGCAATCGCCGCCGACCTCGGCCTTCTGCACAAAGCTACGTTTATGCCCGGTCTGTCGCTGGGCGCGAACTTGTCCAACATGGGTCCTAAGGTTTCCTATATCGATCGTGCTCAGGCTGATCCGCTGCCGACGACGTTGAAGTTCGGTATGGCATATAAGATTCTCGATCAAGAATACAACAAACTTACGATTGCATCTGACATCGACAAAGAACTTGTGAAGCGTGATGAGTTCGGTCAGTCGGACGAGTTTTACGAAGCGTTGTTCTCCGCGTGGGGCGACGGAGATTTGGTCAAGTCTTTGATTTGGCACCTTGGAGCCGAATATTGGTATTCGACTCTAGTGGGTCTTCGCGGCGGTTACTACAATGACCATCTGGGCCGCGTATTTCCGTACACCTTTGGCGTATCTCTGAAGTACAGCACTTACCGATTTGACTTCAGCTATTTGACCGCCGGCGAGAATCACCCGCTGACGGACACGATGCGCTACTCACTATCTGTGGATTTCTAAACTGAGCCTTCGCATCTTCTTAGTCTTGGCATTCTCCCAAGCCATCGCTTGGGCCATGCCGTTTGCTCCCGTTTCGGAAGGGCGGGGCAGATCGTCGTCGCTTGATGAACCGTGGCCGGTGAATCAACCTATTCGCCTTTGCGCAATTCGAGTGGATTTTGTTCCGGATGAAATGACGGGAACAACCGGCGACGGCACATTCGGATCGGGCTTCCCGGACACATTGATCATCGATCCTCTTCCGCACGACAAGCAATACTTCGAAGACCACCTGTCGTTCTTGGACAACTATTTTTCCTATGCCTCCAAGAACAACGTGACCTTCAGCACAAAAGACGTCTATCCTGCGGGCGACAACACGGCCTACAGACTGCCGTATCCGATGTGGCACTACAATTTCAATTCGGATACCGCGCTGCTGAACCGCCGCTTGGTCGAGTTGTTTGCGGAGGCGACAACCCTGGCCGCGCAAGACGTCGATTTCGGTCAATACGACGCCATTGTTATTTTCCACGCTGGCGTCGGCAAAGATTTTAATATTGGCCTCGACAACACACCGTTCGACATTCCGTCCGCTTACATTTCTCAGACCGATATTCAGCGTTACGGCGTTGCGGTCCCCGCAAACGTCACGCGCGGAATTTTGCTCCCTGAGGGCCAAAATCAAGCTGAGACACTCGAGTTTGAAATCGAGCTGTCTCTGAATGGCGTGATGGTCAAGCTCTTTGGCAATTGGTTAGGAATGCCCGATCTCTTCAACACGGAAACCGGTGCCAGTGGTATCGGTCGTTGGGGAATGATGGATCAAGGTTCCGGCAATGTCAACGCTATTGTCCCTGCTTTGCCGGACGCGTGGTCGCGCGTTTTCATGGGCTGGTCTGAAGCGCAAACGGTGATTCCGACCGGCACGGGGGATTCAGTCAGTGTCGCGCGCTTCGGTGTGGCAGGCGCTCCGGAAGTTCTGAAAATTCCTGCACTGCGCGATGAGTATTATCTTATCGAGAACCGCGACGCCGACGCCGACTCAATTGGTTATGTAACGGTCTATGACCGCGACGACCGTCAGATGCGGTTTTACGAGGACGGCAGTATCGGAATCGAAGAGAACTTCCGAGTGGCGGTTCGCGCTTCCCATTACGACTACGGAATTCCCGGCAGCGGAATCTTGATTTGGCACATTGTCGAAAATGTCATCGACGAAAACTACGCGACAAACCGCATCAATGCGGATCCCGACAATCGCGGCGTCGAATTGGTGGAAGCTGACGGTTCGCGTGACATCGGCCGTGAATACGGTTTCGCTACGGTTGGTTCCGGCACGGAACTCGGCATACAAGAAGATTGCTGGTATCGTGACAACCGCGATCACCGTGACGCCAACGGCGGTACGATATTCGTGCGCTTCAATGACAACACTCATCCTTCCGCCCGCCTGCGTGACCACAGCTTCACGGGTTTGGCGTTAAGCGACTTTACCGACGTGGGCCCGATCATGTCCTTGCGCGTCAGAAATTCCACGACGCTCGAGGGTTTTCCACTAACTTTATCGCCGCACGCACGCTGGTGCACAGCCGATCTCGACGGAGACATGCGGCAGGAAATGTATTTCCAGTCGAACGACTCACTATTTAAGTTTGTGGACAGTATTCTCGTATTTAAGATGCGTGTGCCTGTGGACGCGCAATTGTCGCGAGGTCAGTTTCAGAATCTTATGGGGCCCGGCATACTGGTGTTTACGAATAACACGATTGGGTTGGTCCGCGAGACAAATGGCGAATTGGATTCTCTGTTTAGAGAAATTCCACCGGAGCTGAATTACGTCTCCGGTCCGTACGTTTGCCAGGATTCACTCGGCAACGTTCGGATCGTCGTGCAAAGCATCATTGATGACCACTTGTACCTCATGTTGTACGACGAACAGCTTGAATTGAAAGACATGGTTACTGCTACGGCCGGCTTTGTTACAAATGTTGATCCGCCTCCGACGCACCGTTTGTTCCTTTTGGATGATCGTAACTACGCCAGCGTGATATCGATAAACGATGAGCTCACGTTTGATTGGACAGTGGATCTTCAGCAAAACTCGACCCTGAGCAATTTCGCCATTGTCCATGAACCCGGACGCACGACCATTTACGACGATGCCTTCGGCTATTTTGATTCCGCTACGGGCGAGATACTGTGCGCACCGCCGAGCTGTTTACCTCCGCAGGTTGATTGGGACGGAGACGGGCGCATAGATGGCGGCGGACCGGACGGCGCAGATTACACACCGCGCGAGGACTTTACATTTATAAAGAGTGGCGTGAAGCATATTCACGACTTGAATTTTGACGGAATGCCGGATATCTTTCAGGTTCTTGAAGGCAAGGTAACAAACGGAGAAACTTCTGGCTGGCGAGTTTCCGGATACGATCACCAATCACGCATCTATTCCGGGTACCCGTTGGTTGTAGACGGATCGCCCGTGCTATTGCGGCTAAATTTTGACGAACGACGCTATCATATCTTGACCGAAGTACGCACGGACGAGTATGCACGCTTTTCTGTATCCCGTTTGCCCACCTTGGCTGATGGTACGCAAGAAGTGACTTACGAAGCTCCCGACAATGTTATCATCATAGGTGAGTCACGCCCGCAAGTCCACGACCGCGAAGATTTTGCCTATGTCTGGCCGAATCCCTCGAGCGGCATTGCGAACATTCGCTTGACCTTGCCTTACGCTGCTGAGGCCGACGTAAACATCTTTGACTTGGCAGGAAGACGAATCGCACAGCTCACTGGCCGTTCAAATGCCGCAGGGCCCTTCGAAATTCAGTGGAATACTCATTCAGTGCAAAGCGGCGTCTATATCGGCCGAGTCGAGGCACGCGGCGGAGGTCAAACCTCCAAGGCCGAACTTAAGATTGCGGTGGTGCGGTGATGCTAAGAACACTCCTGCTCCTGCTTTCACTGTCGGCCGTATCTTTCGCCCAGCTTGTTGAGTTTAATCGTCCCAATCTGAAATGGGAAACCTTTGAAACCGAAAACTTCGTCATCTTATATACCGAAGGTCTCGATGAAGTCGCCTATCTCGCCGCGGACATCGCCGAAGAAGTCCATGACCCGCTGTGCGAAATCTACGATTACTATCCCGATACGAAAGTCTCATTGATCTTTTCCGACGAAGACGATATCGCAAACGCGGGATCGTATTTCCAGTCGAACAAAATAAAGTTCTACGCGACGTCAATGGCTTGGGATTTCCGCGGCACGCACAACTGGCTGCGTAATGTCATCACGCACGAATATACCCACATGATCCAATTGGGATCGGCGCGTAAATGGCGGCGCAATATCCCCGCGTTTTACGTGCAAGCGCTTGGTTACGAACCGGAACGCCGCCCTGATGTCCTTTATGGCTATCCGAATGCTTTGATAAGTTGGCCGCTCCCGTCGGTGACGATTCCCGCGTGGTTCGCGGAAGGTACGGCTCAGTATCAGTTTAACGGAAGCGGCTACGATTTTTGGGACAGTCATCGCGACATGCTCTTGCGGCAAGCGACCTTATCAAATCGATTGCTGACTTTCGAGGACATGGGATTTTTCGGCAAAACAAGTCTCGAATCCGAAGGCGTCTACAATCAAGGCTATGCGTTGACGAAATACATAGCGGACCACACCGGCGGTGCCGAAACTCTTGGCAAAATTTCACGCAAGATGTCGAGTCCGCTTCCAGTGACTCTCAACGACGCCATCGGCTCCGTAACAGGTAAGCCGGGCATTGAATGGTACAGGGAGTGGAAGTCTGAATTGGAACTCAAGTATGGAGCGGTGAAAGCCAATCTCGATCCGTATTTTTCGAAAGCGGATACGCTCGAGAAAAAAGGATTCGTCGGTGCCTACCCGAGATTCTCGCATGACGGCTCTAAGTTGCTTTTCATATCAAACTCCGGCCGTGACTATTTTGGCCAATCCTCGCTCTACGAGTATGATGTCGCCAAAGACTCAATAGTTCTTCTTGCACCCGGTGTCCAAGGGACGGCCACTTGGCTTCCTGATGACCGTGGTGTGATTTTCGTGCGTCGCTCGACTGCCAACAAGGAAGGCGCGTTGATGCACGACCTGTACTACTACGATTTCGCGAAGAAAAGGGAATGGCGGCTTAGCGCAGGATTGCGCGCCGAATCCGCCGACGTCAGCCCCGACGGTAAACTCTTGCTCTTTACGATCAACAAGGCCGGCCAAAGAGAAATTGCGATTGCGCCGATACCTGATCTAAGCCGCAAACCAAAACGACTCCTGACCGAAGATGACGTGATCTTACGTTTCCCGTCACTACCTCATGAGCAATACTACATCCCCCGCTGGTCGCCGGACGGAAAACAGATAGCCGTCGCGCACCACCTTCGCGAGGGCCGCAGCATTCGGGTCTACGATTTCGACTCGGCGCAAAACACGTTGACACTTGCTCACGAGTACGAAGGTAAGGGAGCGGAGCTGCGTGACCCATCATGGAGCGCGGACGGAAAGAGTCTGTATGTTTCCTACGACGAATCAGGAATCGCAAATATTTACCGTCTCGACTTGGAAAGCGAAAATCTCGAACGGTTAACAGTCGTGTTGGGTGGCGCGCTCTACCCGGACATGAATCAGAACAAGCTCGCTTACTCCGAATTCTGTCAAGACGGATTTCGAATTTGCGTGCTGGATTCCGTGATTCCGGTCAGAGTGCCTCGCAGTTCTTTGGATGAACTTGGACTCGATTACCTTGAACGTGTTCCTCATAAGGACGTCGCACTTCGCGGCACTCCGCGTGAAGCGGCTCCCTACACGCCGCGATTCGAAAGTCTTTACTGGTTTCCGCGCATAGCATTCGATTATAACACATTCAAGCCGGGAACCTATCTAGTCTTGAATGACGTCTTGGATAAAATGACATTCATTGGCGGCGCAGCAGTAAACCAAAAACGCGAATATGATCTCTATGGACTCGTCGAATACAAACAGTTTTATCCGACGATTTTCGCCGAGTATTTCAACATTCAGAGGCGATTGACTTCTTATTTTGCCGACTCCAGCCGCATCGTCGGCGAAGACGATCTGGGCGGAGTGCTGACGCCTGTTTACGATCAGTACCGTATTCGCTATCGCTACAACTTGAACGAGATAAGCGTTGGGCTGGGAATCCCGATTGTTGGTGCGTCAAATATCAAAACGCGCGCAACCTACGACCAATATGTCGCGCACAACAGATTCGACGACGAAACCAGCGTGAGCCTTTCTTACTTCAGAGGCTGGTCGTGGAAGACAGGCTATTACACAGACGCCAGAAAGCCCGGATTGTTGACGGAGATAAGTCCCTCGAGCGGTTATCGCGGCTATTTTGAGTACACCCGCGCCAATCATGATTTCATCAAGGATATCGAGATCGGCGGTGACGCGGTTGGTTTGAAGGAAATCTATGATCCGAACAACTACAATTTGTTTGATCTTGGGTTCGAAAAGTACTTACGTTCGCCAATCAAGGATCATTCGGCGGAACTGCGGTTTCACGGTGGCTTGATCACCGAAGCCGTTGATCCGTTCTTCTATCAATACGCGGGCGGCTTGCCGGGAATGCGCGGCTACTCATTCTACAGCTTGGGCGGCACTCGCACGGCGGTTGGAACTTTGACCTACCGATTCCCACTTGTCAAACGCGCCGCGCTCGGACTTTGGCCGTTTTCTGTCAATAGACTCTATGCCAATGTGTTTGCTGATGTGGGCGACGCGTGGGTTGGTGACTACAAGGATCGCGATGTCAAGAAAGATGTCGGCGCGGGACTGCGCATGCAATTGCATTCGTTCTATTCCTACCCGACAGCCATTTCTTTTGACGTAGCCTACGGCTTGGATAAGTTTGACGTCGTCGAGGACGACGTTACCACAACATACGGTAAGGAACTTCGCTACTACCTGACCGTATTGTTTGATTTCTATACTCCGATCATTCCGCCTGCTCGTCATCCGTCGAGCTGTGGATGTTCGCATTGTTCTCACAATTAATAACATTCAACATATTTGGAGATTGCCATGCGCTCTTCGAAACTGAATCGAATTCTAATCCTGCTGATTTGTCTCGGTCTTGTACCGGCATTCGCATCGGCCGAAGGTCTCTCGCTTTCGCCTCATCGCGCGCAATTTTCCGCGCCGAGCTTTGATCAGGCATCTGCCGACGAAACAACGACGTCTCCTCAGCTTACCGGAAAGAAGAACATCGGACGCGCTGCGATGTTCAGCTTGGTTATTCCCGGAACGGGACAATTGTATACCGGTTCTTGGCTGCGCGCGATTCCGTGGTTCGCAGTTGAAGTCGCCGGCTGGGCTTTGTTTTCGCAGTACAATTCGCAGGGCAACGATAAGACCACCGAGTTCGAACACTATGCGGGCCCGTGGCAAAACAATGATCCGAATGCCGGAAATTTTAACATGGATGCTTACTTAATGCGCGAGTATCAAGTGGCCGTTAATGACGCATGGTCGCCGGACCCGTACACCGGTGAATACGGCGACTGGCGTGACTTGAAGTGGACGGACAGAAATCCTCACCTTCCCGCGCCTTATACCCACGACATTCTGACGGGTGACCGTCAACAATATTACGAAATGATTGGCAAGTACTACGATCAATTCGGCTACGGATGGAATGATACTTATGAAGCCGGAGCAGTCGTTCCAGGCGGCGGCGAGTTTATTTGGGGACCGAGCGGCGATGAGATTGCGACTTGGTTCTTTGACGGCTCAAGTTCCATGTTTTTCACGTACCGCGACATGCGCGGCGATGCTAACAAGCTGCTTGAAAAGGGCAATACGATGATGGAGCTTGTTCTCGTCAACCACGTTTTGTCCGCCCTCGATGCTGCATTTGCGGCCCGCCGCGTGAACCGCAAGGCTGAGTCGGCCGCACTCGGCTCTATGGACCTGCGTTACGACATTCGTCACACGATTGAAGGTGATGACGTGCGCTCACTGACTCTCAGCGTTCCGCTTCCGGGACTTAAATAGAAAATGATCTTGCAAAAACGGTCGATTCTCCTTCTTGCGTTCGCCGCGCTCTTCCTTCTTCCTCCGGTTTCATATTCTGCGGAGAAGAAAGGGCAAGCTGCGTTCCTTAAGTCGCTTGTTATTCCTGGCTGGGGACAATACGAGAACGGCCGACCGACTCATGCGCTGGCATTCTTTAGTGCTGATCTTTTGTTTCTCGGCGCCGCCTTATCGCTGAATCACAACGGCCGACAATTGCGGGACAGTTATGAAGCCTTTGCCGCAACACATGCCGGTGTAATAGGGTCACACGGAAAAGACTTCTACGTCGACGTGGCCAATTGGATGAATGTGTACGACTTCAACGATCAAAGAATGTCTGAACGAAATTTCGGTGCGCTGTACGACACGTACTCCGAGTACTGGTCATGGGACAGCGACGCCGATCGAGCCCGCATGGACCAAATGCGGGTAGATTCCGACCGTTCATATAATCGAGTCGTTTTCGCGGTTGCCCTGATGGGTGTCAACCATATCGTGAGCGCGTTTCATGCCGCAAGGCTGCAAACTCAAATGTCGGGAAAACTCGGCGAGAATTCAGGATGGAACGTAACCCCTCAAAGAGTGCGCGGAGGCGGAAAGGTCAACTTCTCTCTCTGGTGGTAGCTGCCTGAAGTGAATGACCGCGTTTTGATTTCCGGCGCATCCGGTCTGCTTGGTTCTACTCTTGGAATCAAGCTTTCTGCTTCTGGATATGACGTGTTAGGGATTCGGCACAGTCACCCGCGTAATCTGCCATTTCCAGAAGTTATCCTTGATCTAACGGACAACCACGTTCTCTCGGGCGTTTTCCGCGATTTCAAACCGACCACGGTCGTTCATTGTGCGGCACTCTCCAAAGTACTCGAATGCCAAAAGAATCCCGAAACCGCTCATACTCTGAATGTGGCCGTCACCCGCAAGTTTACTGAGCTTGCAGATGATATCAAGAGTTATCTGATCTTCATCTCGACAGATCAGGTGTTCGACGGAAAATCTGGCAGATTTTCGGAAACCGATATTCCTGCACCGACGCATGTGTACGGCCAAACAAAACTCGAGGCCGAGAATATCGTTGCCGGATCGTCATCGGACAACCTGATTCTGCGCAGCAACAATATTGTTGGCAATGGAGCAGGGTGGGGGGCGGGCTTCACTGAAGGACTGCTCCAGAAATTCCTTGCCAAGGAGTCCGTGAGTTTATTTACGGATCAATTCCGCAGTCCAATTTGTGTCGACATCATGACGAATGTCATTTCTGGCTGCATCCGAAAAAGAATTGGCGGAATTCTTCATGGAGGCGGACCGGAAAGACTTAGCCGCTATGATACGGGAACCAAACTCCTCTCGGCGTATGGTCTCTCACCCGAACTATTGCAGTCGTCGAGCTTCAAGTCCCACCCTCAAGCGGAGTTCTTGCACGAAGACGGGTCCTTTGATACCACAAAACTAAAATCCCTTTTCCCCGAATACGCGAACGAGACGATTTACGAAGGTTTTCGCCGGGATGCTGCGGCTCGAACAATATGAACACTTCAAACGCTGAACTTCACAGGCTCCCGACGGGTTCTCAAATACCTGCTGTGATGAACGAGCTGGCAGTTCAGCGCGGTTGGAAGTCCGCAGTGTGTTCGGCCATTGGCGGAGTCTCAGATGTTCGGCTTGCATACTATGATCTCGAAAAGAAGGAGTACTTGCCTTTCGAGATTGAAGGCATCGTCGAGCTGGTGAGTCTCTCCGGCAATCTTACTGGTCAGACTGGCGATCCGTTTTGGCACCTGCACGCGGTAGTCGCTGACCGTGGCGGCAAAACTTACGGCGGTCACCTTATGGAATGCAAAGTTGCACTGACTGTGGAGTTGGCCGTTTGGCCAATGAATGAATTACGCACAAGAACATTTGACGAAAGCCTTGGCTTGCGCCTGCTTTCCGACCGAACGTTGACCAATGACTGAATCCCTGCTTCGCCGCTACTTCATCGCTGTTGCCGGTAACATCGGTGCGGGCAAGACAACTCTTGCAACTCGCTTGGCCTCCCAGCTCGGTTGGAAATGTTACCTCGAGCCCGTAATTGACAATCCGTACTTGCCTGATTTCTACGCGGACATGTCTCGTTGGTCATTCCATTTGCAAGTGTATTTTTTGAGCAAACGTTTCCAAAACCAAATTGACATCGAGCAGGACGAATCTTCGTGCGTTCAGGACAGAACGATCTACGAGGACGCCCGCATCTTCGCGCAAACACTGCGCAAACGCGGATTCATGTCCGATCGCGACTGGGAAAATTATCAAGCATTGTTCGCTTCGATGGCCGGTCAATTGAAACGTCCCGACTTGGTAATATATCTCAAGAGTGACGTGGAGAGCCTTGTCAAACGAATAGCCCAGCGCGGCCGTGAGTTTGAGAAGTCTATTGATACGGACTACTTGGGCGACCTGAATCAAGCGTATGATCAATGGTGTGCAGGGCGGGAAGACAAACTCCTGGTCGCAACCATCGACACAACCTCCGGCGCTGACGAAGAAGAAGTGTTTAGCGAAGCGCTGCGCCTGCTGAAAACAAAGCTGCAAATCGAACTACCTTTCAAGCATGTCTAATCCGTCGTTTTTGTCCGAAGATCGAGCACCCGTCCCTGCCGCGATGCTCAAGGCGGGCATCATCCTTTGCGGCCTTGTTCCGCTGTTACTGGTTTTCAAATCAGGCGCACAACCAAGTGCAATGGGTTATGCGGCATTCGCAGTCGCCGCTGTTCTTGGATACATGGGCTGGAACAACAGTTTGTCAAATCCTTCACGCAGCGAGCCCGGCGGTTTCTGGAACATCCTTTTGGTTGCGTCCGGCGCAGTAGCTTGCGTAGGAGTATTTCTCGGCCAAAGTGTTGGCGTGTGGAATATTCTTTTTTGCCTGCTCATGCCGGTATTGACCATCATTCATGCCCGTATGTCGCCCAACAATGCGACTGCAAGACACATCGTACTGCCGGTCCTATTTGGGTCTATTTTCATGTTTTCGGCCGCGGCACTGGGCAATGTGGAGGCAGGTGCCTTTCCAGCTATAATCGGTGCTCTATTTGTCGCGGTAGTCCGGGCTACTCTGGATATTGAAGAGGACTTCTTCGAGAACCATGCAGACAAGAAACACTTTGAGGTCGAAAATCACTATCGAAATCGCTTGGCTGTCACGGCAGTGATCTTCTTTTTGTTCGGCACAATCAGCTTGTGGCCGTGGCTGGGTGAAATCTACAGCCCAGCTTACTTTTACTTGCTGCTCTTTGGCGTGTTGATTCCCTTGGCCTTCTTTTGGGGGCGCATTCGCCAGCCCAAGATTGAAGGAGCCAAAAACGCACTTATTCGCTTCAATCGTATAGCCCCGATTCTCGGGATCATATACATTGTAGCTTTGGCTATTTCTTAAGACTTGAAGGTTCGCCTAACTCTGGTTTCAGCGTCACCACGGCGCCAGGAACTCCTCGCCAAGCTCCAAATCCCGTTCGACATTCTGCCCTCAAATGCCCACGAGCGCTGGGTCGGTGACTCAGTCACAGAGATCGCTAAACTCAATGCCGTCCGCAAAGTCAAGGCCTCCGAACTCTATGGCAAAAGCGGCAACTTGTTGCTCGGGGCGGATACAGTAATCGAATTTGACGGACGAGTCTATGGCAAGCCCTCCGGAATCCACGCGGCGAACAGGATGCTTGAGCTGTTTGCCGGGAATACGCACCGCGTGATTACGGGAATTTGCCTAGCAGTTTTCACCCGTACTGGAAGAGCAAACAAGACTGTCACTGATGCGGCTGTAAGTGAAGTTGTGTTTCACGACCTTACAAAAAAAGATATTCGCCATTATCTTCGAAGCGGCGAATGGCAAGGCAAAGCGGGCGCCTATGCCATTCAAGGCGAAGGAGGAAAGTTCGTAAGTGCTGTCCGGGGTGATTATGAAAATGTCGTTGGCCTGCCCCTCGGTCTATTAAGGGAAAAACTTGGATCCGATTTCTCAGACTGCAATCTTCTGTGACGAACTCAGAAAGGCCCGGGAATACCAGGGCCTTTCTCTTGAGGACGTTATGCGGCGTACGCGCATCCCCCGGGAATACCTCGAAGCTCTCGAAAACGGTCGCCTTGAGGTCATTCCATCCGCTATCAGGCGAGGGGTTGTCGCCGCATACGTTCAAGCGTCAGGGATGAACTCCGACAAAGTCCTGAAGACGCTCGAGTCCCTCCAAGGAATCCAACCTGCTTCCGATATCGGGACTCTGACCTCAGACCGTAGCACCCGGGAGCGCTTGACAGTCGGCATGACACGGGCACAGATCCAAACGGCGTGGTTTGCAAGCATTGCGGGAAACAGATTCCTCCATTGGTCGCTCACAGTGTTGCTGCTGCTCGTTGGCGTGCTGTTGGCGGCTCAATGGCGTGATGGAGCAAAAAGCATCCTCAAACCGTCGAGCCCCGCAATATATGTCCATGACCCGGTCACCTCTTTTCGCGCCACTCCAGTACTGGCTGCCTCAGAGGTGCCCCTCGAGTCGCTTACAGCCGGTTTGGTCAGTCTAAATCTTGAAGCCGAGCTCATGATTCTTGATACGGGGAAAGTCCACATATTCTGGGGACTCGCTGACGGTCCGAATTTGAATGTCTATCCTTATGATAAAGTTAAAATTACGGCAAATTCGGGAATTCGAGTGGCCCTTTACGAAGGTGCACGTGGCTATCTGATTGCGTCAAAAGACACTCTAATGCCCCATTTTACAAAGGATTCTGCTGCTGTTTGGCTATCATTCCCGGACTTTTCTGGCCCGGAAGAGGCGGACACAATTGCGGTCGACAACAAGATTGACGGTTGACTTGACCCGAACTCCTTGTTATATTATGTTTTTGTCTTTGCCTCATGGACCTGGACCCGACACTTTCTTCTGGCATCAATGGTCTACCTCCTAATAGCCTTCTTCGCCCTCCTTGCTTTCGCTGTTGCTGAGTTCCTTCTGCATCAGCGTCGAGCTAATAATATTCCCATTCGGATCCACGTCAATGGCACAAGAGGCAAGTCTTCAGTGACTCGCCTAATTGCGGCTGGCTTGCGCAACGGTGGTATTCGCACCGTCGCCAAAACAACTGGAACCTTGCCCCGCATTATTGATACGGACGGCAAGGAGATTCCGATTGTCCGCAAGGCAGGCGCAAATATCATTGAGCAGGTCAAGGTCTTCAAGTACTTCACTCGCAAGAAGCCCGAAGCTATCGTGATTGAGTGCATGGCCGTCAACCCCGAGTACCAGTGGATTTGCGAACACAAGTTTGTTCATGCCACGGTCGGCGTGATCACGAATACAAGGCTTGACCACATCCTCGAGATGGGGCCGACGCTCGAAAACGTTACCAGGTCTTTATGCAATACGCTCCCAATAAAAGGCATTGCCTTTACCGCGGAGCAAAACATGTTTTGGATGATGCGCAAGGAAGCGGAAGCCGCTGAGTGCAAACTCCTTCGTGTCAACACGGACAGTGTAACGTATTTGGAACTCGGACAGTTCTCCTACATCGAGCACGCGGACAACGTCGCTCTTGCGCTGGCGGTATGTGAGCACTACCACGTGCCGCGCGAGGTCGCTCTCGAAGGCATGTACAAGGCGTTTCCCGATCCCGGTGCTCTGAAGGTCATGGAAGCTGAAGAAAACGGTCGAGTCGTGCAGTTCATCAATGCGCTCGCTGCGAATGATCCAATGTCGACTTTGGCAATTTGGCAGAAAGTGAAGATACTTTCGACCGACTTGGGCAAAGTCTGCTTTATGCTGAATACTCGTGCCGACCGCTACGATCGCACGATTCAGCTGCTTGAAATGGTCAGGGAAAATCTGAGAAATGAATTTGACTACTTTGTCCTGACCGGTGAAAACCTCGACCGTGTTTACTCAAGTCTTCCCAATTATGGCATAGATCAGTCGAAAGCCGTAAAGATCGGCATGGCAGAACCGAAAGTCACCTACGACGCCGTGTTTGAGCGCATCTCGAATATCGGAACCGTGTTTGCCATGGGCAATGTCGGCAAGGGTGGGCTTGACATAGCAAATTTCTTCTCGCAAAGACGCAGGATTCGTCAAGGAGTGTCGGCGTAGCCGGCAGAAAGCACGTTTAGAGCATCAGATGATTGAATTGACGATAGGGCTGGGCGTACTGGTCAGCCTCCTTTTCCACGAAATAGTCGGTGCGGCTGCCGGGGGTATCGTCGTACCCGGCTATATCGCGATGCACTTGAGCGACCCGGCCAAAATGCTGGGCACGTTCCTTGTTGCATTCGTTGCCTTTCTCTGTATTCGATTAGTTTCCAAGTTCATGTTTGTTTATGGCCGTCGGCGCATGGTGCTGGCGATCATGTTCGGATTCATCTTCGGGTACATCAGCCGAAATCTGATTTCGCAAGACCTAATGGTTGCCGACTTGCGTTTGGAAGCCATCGGTTTCATCATCCCCGGTCTGATTGCCAACTGGTTTGAACGGCAAGGTGTCGTAAAGACTCTTGCCACCATGTTGATTGCGGCGCCGCTGGTAAAACTGCTCGTCATGGTTCTAACGGGCGGGGAGATTTACCATGGCATTTAGACCAAGTCTGCGATCACTCTGGACGTTGATCGCCATGGCCGTCATCTGTTACGGGTTGTTCTTGTGGGCTGAATACAGCAAGGTGGAGGTTCAGAGGGACAATTACGAGGTTAAACTCATCGCGGCCAATCGCATGAATGCGGCTCTCAAAGAGCTCGCGGAACAGGGCAGCGACGACGAAACTCTCGAATCCTACGGTGATCCGCGACTCGACGCCATAATCGGTCAACAATTTTCAACCATTACGACAGACATCGCAAGTTTCGAAGAGAAAATGGCGGGAGCCAATCCGAATCTTGCGGCGGCTGTTCTCGAACTGTTGATTGATGCTGGTTTGAAAAAGGGCGACGTCGTTGCGGTGGCCATGACGGGTTCAAATCCCGGCGCGAATCTCGCCGTCCTGTGTGCGTGCGATGCGCTTGGGGTCGAGCCTCTGACGATTTCCGCACTCAGTTCCACGTGGTGGGGAGCAAATGATCCTCGTGACACGTGGGCGGATATGCAAACCAAATTACAGAAGTCCGGATTGCTCACCGAAAAGACCGTAGCCTATTCGCGCGGAGGTTTGGATGATAACGCGCTGGGACTTTCCAGTGTCGGGCGTTCAGAACTCGCTGCTGCAGCCGAACGCAACGGCGCACGCCTGCTTGAAACCACTTCGATAAGCCAAGCATCTCTCGCGTGGTGGACGGCTTTCAAGTCTGCGGCCGGCAACAAAAAGGTAGCGGCGTACATTAACGTCGGCGAAGGCGTTGCGAGTCTCGGCCACAAAGAAAATCTGGGACTGTTGTCCAATGGTGTTTACACGGCATTGCCTGCTCGCAATTGGCCTGCCCGAGGCGCCATGCACATGGCGTCTCAAGAAGGAATAAAGGTAATTCAAATCGCCAGCGCGGCCAATCTTTCCGAAGCCTACGGCCTTGGCGCGCCGAGTATTCCACTGGCGGATCCGGGTAAGGGCGACGTATTCACGACCACGCGCTATGACATTCGAGTTGCGCTTGTTGCGCTCCTGCTGTCGCTCGGGGCGTTGTTCACTTTGGTTTGGTTTGATGCAAGGTACTTCCGCCTCGCGGACGCCGGCGTGGACCCCGAGACCCTTTTGTAACCAACTTTTTTGGATAAATAATAGCTATGCGCAAACTTCCTATTCTTATCGCATTGATTGTGCTGTCGGTTGCCCAGCTTTCGAGTGCGGAATCAGGTTTCAAATATTTGAAGCCGACTACATACGATCAAGGCACAAGCCTGACCATTGCCGGGAAGTCAAGACACTATTTTGTCGTGGACGCCGACAACAAAGTTAGCGTCACCGTTGAGGGTCCCTCGCAACTTAAGATTATGTCACGTCTCCAGCTCCGCTCTGAAGAAGCGACTCCTGACTATTCTTTTGACGTCATGATCGAAGGCTCCAAGAAAGCCAAAACCGTGCATCATACGAGCAGACTTTCCGAGAAGGCGGAGTCTGGTAGCGATGGACCGCAATATCTTGGAGTCTTACGTTCCAAGGTTGTTGACATTCCCTCAGGCAAGCACAATGTGAGCATTTCCGTGCCCGACGGTTCACAGGAAGTTCTGTTCATTCGTTTGTCCCAGAAGACCAATGAGTTCACGGGGGGAACTGCAGTCATCGCGATGACTCCGTTCGAATACACTTCCGAAGTAGAAATGGTATCCGATGAAGTCATTTATCCGTACTATCGTATAAGCTCCACGGAGCGAGCTGCTCTTCGCTTGGTCGGCCCAGCCACTTTGAAAGTTCTGAGCCGCATCGAGTTTAGCCCCGAGATGAAGGGGACGCAGAAGTGGAAGGTTCAGGTGCTCGAGGACGGAAAGCTAAAAAAGGCCTATCATCTTTCAGCAGGATCTTCCGATGTCATTCAATATCGAAACCCCGCACCGTTGCTCCCCAGTCGTGCCGAGACGTTCTTCGTAGAAATTCCTGAGGGTGAACATGTCTATGAGTTTCGCATGGAAGATGACTCACGCACGGTATTGCTAAGATTCTTGATGCCAAAAGCGGAACTTGACGGAGACAAACGAAAGTGAGACCGATTCTGGCGTTAAGCGTTTTGTTGGGAATCCTGCTAATTTTCGGCCAAACGGAAGCCGCGCGGCGACGCACGCATCTGCCCGCTCTTGATTGGGGTCTTCGTGTCGGCGTTAACACGATTTACAACGACAACGTTCTGCGGCTGTCCGGCCCGGATCAAGATGCATTTCGTCGCTACGATCCGACCTTTCGCACTCCGATTGAAACGGTTGATGACGGAGAAACCGAGTTTTCAATCCATCCTTCCGTTCAATGGCGGGCTCCCCAAACGACAATGATCTCTGCCGTCTACAGGTTTAAGGACGTTCGCCGGGTCAAGAATGACTTTTCAAACTATCAGACGCACAGCCTTACCGCGTCTTTGAGGCCGCGGGTACGGGGATACAAGTGGCAAGCACAAGTCTCCGCTTTCACGATTCCGTCTTTCTATCTCCGCGTGTATCGCGACCGCGATTACGGCACCTACGAAGACGCCCGTTTCAGGAATTGGGAATACAACGGGGAATTTTCAGTTCGACCGCACGACGCACTTTGGCTTTCGCTGCAAGGTGGATGGGGTTCATACTATTACAACGCGAAATTCACGGAATACGATACTGAATACTCTGAAGTCGGTCTTGAAGCTCGCTACGCGACGCCGTGGCGCCCGACGCTGACAGCTCGCTACACGAGGCGAGTTTCAACCAACGTTGGCAGAGATCAATCGATCAACTATGTCCCCTCCTACGACAACAGTCAAATACTTGAGGACAACGAGTATGGCGACGGCGACAACAACGAAGACGAGTTTCGCCTCGCCATACGCTCTCCGTTGAAATTCATTAAGCCAATAACATTGGACGGGTCACTAAGCACGCGCTTGCGCAGACGAATCTTCACCACGGACCGTTCCATATTGGATGACCCGTTTCATCGCGGCAGACTTGATAATCGTTGGGAAATAACACCTTCTCTGTCGTGGGATGCATTGTCTTCGTTGGAAGTAAGTACGTATTTTACCTACGAGCAGCGCGATTCAAAGTCGGACGTTCCGGGAGTGTCGCAAGTCAAAAACTTCGTGCGCCGCGAAGTTGGACTTGGACTTACTTACAAGATCAATTAACCTGATTATTTCTGATTCCAAAAAAAAGCCCCCGGTATCGGGGGCTTTTTTGTTCTCTTAAGCGAGCCGTCGCTCTTTCCATGTTATCTCGGGCCGTTTGAAAATCGCCTTAAGCAGTCGCCAGCCGTAGGCGAGTGACCATGCCGGATAAACGAACGCATGGTACTTCAACCCACGCTTTCCTAACCTCGTCAGTACGGCCGCGATAACCAGCCAATCTCCGAGCAACAGCGCCAGCGATACCGCCATTCCAAAAGGATGGTCCAATAACAATGCCAGTGGCCATAGCAAGTGCGTAAAGAAGCCGAAGCCGAGCAAGAGTTTTCCCGATACTTTTACGGCTTCAACGCCTTCCATCCAACGATAACGCTGGGTGACGATATCGCTCGTGCTTCCTATCGGAAGAGTTTTGATACATGCGCCGGGGGTGACCGCAAAGGCTATCTTCCAGTGCACGGATTCCGCAACAGCGGAAAAGAGGGCAATGTCGTCGATTCTGTTGAATGCTATAGAGCGAAACGTTCCCAATGACCGGTAGCACTCTGATCGCACAGCATAATTGTTGCCGATCAACGCGACGGGCTTACCGAGTCGGCACATTCCGGCGCATACGCCCAACAGCAAAGACCAATCCACGGCCTCGAGTCTTGTGACACGTTCGCCGCTGGATTCATAGTCTGGAAGTGTAATACCGCAAACCAAACCGACTCCCGGTTCGAAATGCCTGACCATATCAACTGCCCAGCGCGGATGCACCTCGCAGTCGCCGTCCGTCATCAGCACAAACTCGCCGGTCGCCGCTTCGATTCCTTGAGCGAGTGGCAATGTTTTGGTCGGCGGTAAGGACTCTCCGTTCCCGTGCTCGGCATCTAAAAGCCTGAAACGGAAGGGCAGTGTTCTTGAAAGCTCGCGCGCAACTTCCGCAGTCTTGTCCGTCGAATCGTCGTTAACAAGCACAAGCTCTATCTTCGCCGGATCATACTCGAGTCTTGACAACGAGGCAAATAGCCGCGGCAAGTTGTCAGCTTCGTTTCTTGCGGGCACGACGATTGAAATATTGGGAAGCTCATTCTTCTGACTCGGACTCTTGCGCAGCAACGCCAGCGCGATAAGTGCGCCTGTTAGAAACTGAAACCCGCCGATCAGCAGACCGAGTGTAGACAAGATCATGCCGTCAATATACTCTTTGGCTTGTCGGAGAGTGCGACGGAAGACAAGTTGCGCTTCACAAGCTCATCTCGTAGATAGGGAAGCTGTTCTATCACGTTCGTGGTAGTTTCGTGACCGTCGTGCAAGAGCAAGATCATTCTGTCATGCACACTTGAAACCAATTTCTGCCTCACCGCATCCGCTGTTTGTGGTTTCCAGTCAGATATATGAGCGGACCACAACACGGGAGTGATCTTCAACTCGCTGACCCGTCGATGCATCGTAAGGTCAATCGCTCCGAACGGAGGACGAAACATCGGAGCCATTTTGATCCCGAATTCTTGCAGCATAAACATTGTTTGCCGTATGCTCGCCTGCACGAAGGAGGAACTCTTGAACCAATGTTTCTCGTGTGCATACCCGTGACAAGCTATAGCATGTCCCGCTGCCGACATTTCTTTCAAGAGCGCTGCGTTACCGCGGCACTTCTGCCCGATCACAAACATCGTAGCCTTCAGCGACAGCTTATCCAGCGTCTCGAGCAACTTCGGAGTCGTCTGCGGATCCGGTCCGTCGTCAAACGTCAGTGCGACATGTCCCGGCGACCAGCAATGAGTCTGCCAGCCTCTTGCGAGCATCGGCCCGATTTGCGACAGTGTCATCACGATTCGATTAGCTCCGAGTGCTTCTCGACGGTCTCTGCGCCTTGCTCAGTTCGGTGGAACTTCCGTTTCCTCAGAGCCCAAGGGAGTTTTGCAGTGCGGTACCATCCGCCTTTCCAATGGTAAGGCAGCACCAACCCGGCAAAACCGAAGAATGGCGTGAACAACGTGTGCAGCAATTCGTATGCAGGGAAATAGGGGAGGAGCCGCTCTTGTGAAAACGTCTTCACTCCGGTCACAACAAGTGTCATATCGACGGTGAGTTTTGCTCCCCATATAATCGCGGCAGGGAGGACGAGCGCAGGAACAAACAACGCGGAAACAGGCAATGCGATTAATGCGCAATAGTATGCGTATATTGCGAACAAGAAACCGAGCATACTGCCGCGATACGTCAAACCTTTGGATGCCCATCTAAGTCGTTGGTGCATCAATTCACTCAAACTCGTCACAGGCAGGGACTTTACGATAGTCTCCGGCGCAGTCGCAAACACCATTTTCCAATTGGTATTTGCCGCGACTCTTTGAGCGAATAATACGTCATCACCGGACACAACTTCCGACGATTTGCCGTATCCCGCAATTTGGTTATACACTTTTCGGCGAAAACACAAGTTACTTCCGTTACAGCTTGCTGCGTGATTCCAGCCAAGCGCTCCCGCCGCAAGAAAATTCTGCACGAAGAAATCCAGCCACTGAATTTTCTGCCAAACCGGAGCGGCTTTAAAATTCGGCAAATCAAAAATCGTGAGTCCCGCCACAACTCCAACATCGTCCGCCAAGTGACTGATCATACCGGACAACCAATCCGGATGGTATTGGCAGTCCGCATCGGTCGTAACAATGATATCTTTCTCCGAACTTGCGATGCCGGCCGAGAGTGCGTGCTTCTTAGGTGAAGCTCCGTCAAATGTGTCAATTCGCACAATACGGAGATTCGAATATTTTGCACATAGTTCTCGAAGCACCCGCGGCGTTTGGTCCGAACTTCGGTCGTCTACGACCACAACTTCCCAATCACCTGCATAACGTTGCCGCATAAGTGAGTTCAGAGCCCATGGAAGCACGCTCGCTTCGTTTCGCGCCGGCACAATCACACTGATACTTGGCCAATCGGCAAAGTCAATTCGACGATTCCGCCGGAGCCGCGTCAGTCCTGCGGCGAACAACAGCATCAAAACGCTGTACAGCAGCGTTGCCGCACCAACCAGCAATACAAAGATGTTCAGAAAACTAAGCTGCACGCTGCTTCCAATTTTGGTGAATCGTAAACACTCTTCTAAAATACCTCATGCCGACTAATGCCGGAATTGCTACGTTAACTCCGAACAAAATTAGCGAAGCTGCCACTGCTTGCGCGTCAGGAACACCGAGACCCCTCAGACAGAGCAGTGCTGTCCATTCACCGACCCCCAAATTTCCCAAGGTGAGCGGAATATTGCCTTTCAAAAAGAAATTTAGATGAACTGCAAGCATTCCCGCCAGTACTGGAACAGACGACCCGAGCGCGTCCAACACAAGAATGAACTGTACGAGTGAAACCGCTAGTGAACCTGTTGCCAGTGCCAAGTAGAGCAGAGAGGACCCGGTCGGAATCTGACGAATAGTCCCAAGCGAGTTTGCAATGAAAATTCCCCACTTTCGTTTTCCGACGAGTCTCGCGATCAAACCCGCGATTGGCCCCGGAAACACGCCGGTCAATAGGATCATCGTTCCGACGCCAAACAGGATGACTGAAACGCCGTCTCCCCACGCGGCCCACGCCGCGCTCCATCCTAAACTGGGCAACACAGCCAAAGCAATCAATCCAAAACCGTTCACAGTGATTGCGCTGTAACTTCGCTCTAACACCGTAAGAGCAGTGGCTTCGCCCACGGAAACATCCCTCAGGAATAGTCCGCGGCCGTAAGAACCAATTCGCCCCGGCGTCAAGAATCCCAAAGTATGCCCGAGCCAATACGATGCATAAACATCCCCGGTCGCAGGCGATATGGTTGCCCGTCTGGCAATGAATTTCCAGCGATAATACTGTAGGGCCTGGTTCGGATACCACAGCGCCACGGCTGCCAAAATACCCAGTCCACTCGCGCCGGTGAGAACATTAAGAATCTCGCTCCAGCGAACCTGCCACGACAGGAGCAGCAGCACGGCAACTGTCAGCGCGATCTTTGACCACTTAGGCAATGACCACTTTTCAACGGCGACGACTTCCGCCGCGGGCTGTGTCAAGATTTGCGGCGACTCAGGAACCATGTCCGCCGGGAGTTGGAATCAAAACTGCCTCGTAATTCATGGAACGTCCGCGCCAATCGTATCTCTTGCCGAAAACGGCGGCAAGTGCTCTCCAAAACGTCCACACGGGCAAGACCAGTGATGCCGCGAAAATTTCTGCGGATCCGATATTCAATTTCAGCTTGTTTGCAAGGATAATCCCCGCCAAACCGTCCAAGGCGAGCTTGCAAAGCAAAATTAAGGAAACAGATATTTTGTTACCGACAAACGGAACGGATAAAAACGCGAGCAAGAACAAAATGTTTGCGGCGATGGACAAAGCGAACATCACTCGCCATCTCATCGGATAGAGATGTGTCACGCTCTGGTGCCGTGCCGCTTGATTCCAACGTGAGCCTCGCAGTCCACCCAAGTCGCGAACAACGCTGTCAGGGCTTGCGCAAAACTTTACATTCCATCCAAAGCTCGCAATCGCTTGGACAGTCAAATCGTCGTCACCGGATGGAATTTCGCGGTGAACTGGCGCGTCAACTTCTTGCAGCGCTTTCTTCAAATACACGATACTGTGACCACAGGCCGAAGCAGGCAGTCCCCAACCGCAAGCCGAAGCCATCAGAGTATTTGCCGTCAGTCTTTCCCAGCGGTAAGCACGCTCGGAAAAGGTCTTTCCGTTAGCGGGCCAGGATGCTCCAATGACTGCACCCGTTGCAGGATCCATCTCGCCGATCATTTCATTCACCCACGCGGGTGGAACAACACAATCAGCATCTGTAATAGCCACAACATCACCAGTTGCTCGTGCAAATCCGTCCGCAAGAGCGCGCTTCTTCGGACTCGCGATCCTGACCTCTTCCGCAAGCGAAATTATGGCAAGCTCAGGATTACGCAATGAAATTTCGCTCGCTATGTCTTGCGTTCCATCGCTCGATGAGTCGTCATACATTAACACCTCATCGAGTTTAGGCTCCTGCCTCAAGAGAGAATCAAGACACGCTCTGATCGTTGCGCTCTCATTTCTCGCCACCGTAATCCCAGTCACAGACGGATTCGAAATCGACCTCGTCCCCATTTGGCGCATCCGCCAAAACAGGAGTCCGGTCAGCCAAACCGCAGACGGCAAAATGATTACTGCAAGCCAATTACCCATAAAGTCCAGAAATGAAATCACAAACGAACATAAAATATAGGAATATAGTCCCTTAGACGCAATAAAAAGGGAATACTCTGAAAGTTCAAATGGCGGGATTTCCTTGCGCATAATCCCCTGATTCAGTTGCCATTTTTGCGAATTTTTAGTAGTTTCCACTGCTCGTTACTACCCTCAACCACCTTCCCACGCCCCAAAATCACCCCGAATGGCCGCCCCCAAGCAGGAAATTGAGGAGCTCCGCAGGAAAATCGCCCGTCATGATAGGCTTTACTATGCGGAAAACCGTCCGGAAATCAGTGATTTTGACTACGACCAGCTTTTCAGGCGGTTGCGCGAGCTGGAAGCCGAGCACCCCAATCTGGTCGAGCCAGACAGCCCAACCCAGAGGATTGGTGATGCCCTAACGGCCGGATTTGCCTCCGTCAAGCACCCATTTCCGATGCTTTCACTGGCAAATTCCTACGAAGTCGATGATATTCTCGACTTTCACCGGCGGGTAGTGGACGGGCTTGAAGGGGATTCGCCCGAGTATTCGTGTGAGCTAAAGTTCGATGGAGTGTCCCTTCTTCTAACTTACGAGAATGGGCAGTTTACAGGTGCCGCCACCCGCGGGGACGGTGAAAAAGGCGACGACATTACGGCCAATATTAGGACGGTGCGAGGCATCCCTCTAAGGCTTGATACCTCTAAGCCTCCGCGCACGTTGTATGTCCGCGGTGAGGTCTACATGCGGACGGCCGATTTCATAGCTTTTAACGATGAGCAGGTAGCCGAGGGCAAGAAGCCGCTTGCCAATCCGCGTAACACGGTCGCGGGATCTTTGAAATTGCTCGATCCAAGTCTGGTCGCCAGACGGCCCTTGCGAGTCGTATGTTATGGATATGAGTCACCCGATTCGCCTGTAGACTCACACTCAAAGGGCCTCGCCAAGCTGAAGTCTTTCGGACTTCCCATCAGCGATGTTTCTACGGTTGTCGACTCCATCGATGACGTTGTGAAATACTGGAAATCGTGGGAAGAACGGCGTGACACGTTGCCGTTTGAGATTGACGGAATCGTCGTAAAGGTCGATTCGCTTGCACAGCAGCGCACATTGGGCTTGACTTCAAGGGCACCGCGGTGGGCCATAGCCTGCAAGTTTTCCGCTCGTCAGGCAACGACTCTGCTAAAGGGTGTTTCCTTTCAAGTCGGCAGAACAGGCGTGCTGACACCCGTCGCGGAGCTTGAACCGGTATCACTTGGAGGCGTTACGGTTCGGCGCGCGACGCTGCATAATTTCGATGAGATTCGCAGGCTCGACTTGCGCTATGGCGACACCGTCACACTGGAACGCGGCGGCGACGTTATTCCCAAGATTACTGGATTTGTCGCCGGGAATCGAAAACGCGGAGCGAAGTTAATTTCCGAGCCGGAAGTCTGCCCGGTATGCGGTGCACCGCTTGAAAGAGTAGAGGGGGAAGTTGCCCTCCGCTGCACCAACCCACGCGATCCTGAAGTTGTCAAACGCCAGATTGAGCATTTCGCGTCACGCGGCGCGCTGGACATTGCCGGCTTGGGCTCAGAGACGATTGACAGTCTGGTCGAGCAAAAACTTGTCGACAATCCGGTTGGCGTGTTCTTTCTCGAAATCAAAGACATCTTAGCTCTGCCCGGATTTGCACAAAAGTCCGCTGAGAAACTTCGCTCCTCACTCGACTCCGCGAAGAATTCATCGCTTGACAGGTTGATATTTGGGCTGGGTATCCGGTTCGTGGGGGAAAGCACAGCTCGGACTATTGCGGCACAATACGGCGATCTTGAAATGCTCGCCAAAGCCAGTCAAGAAGAACTCGAGAGTCTTCCTGACGTCGGTCCGCGAGTCGCACAGGCAATCACCGAGTTTTTTTCTTCCGAAATTTGGCGGCAAAACTTAGTTGATCTGAAACGTGCAGGCGTCAAACTCAAGGATGAGTTGGCAACCCCGCGCGGAGACAAGTTGGCAGGGATGACTGTTGTCGTGACTGGTACCCTGACAAAATACACCCGCGAAGAAATAGAGCGGTTAATTATGTCACAAGGAGGAAAACCCTCCGGTTCCGTCTCGAAGAAAACGAGCATGGTCGTAGCAGGGGAGAAGGCCGGCTCCAAACTGGAAAAGGCCATTTCACTTGGCGTGCCAGTGCTTTCTGAAGATGAATTCGAGAAAGTCCTGAGCGGCGACACTACTTTAGACTCATAAACTAACAACATAAACGACCTACATGGCTAACACAGCAGACATTCGCAAGGGCTTGACCTTGTCGATGGAAGGACAAATTTTTGAAATCGCGGATTTTCAGCACGTCAAGCCCGGCAAAGGCGGTGCATTTGTCCGCATAACCCTTCGCAATGCCCGCACGGGACGCATCATTGAACGTACACTGAACTCCGGCGCGTCAATCGAAATTGTGCGCGTTGAAGGAAAGGACTTGCAGTATCTCTATAACGACGGGGAATTCTACCACTTTATGGACCAAGAGTCCTATGAGCAGTTTCAGTTTACGACCGACTGGCTCGGCGACAAGGCTCAATGGCTGAAAGAAGGCGTGGTTTGTCACGTGAATTTCCTTGACACCGAGGCTCTCACACTCGATCTTCCAAATTTCCTTGAAGTCGAAATCAAGGAAACTGCTCCCGGCTTCAAAGGCGATACGGTGTCCAGCACGGGAAAGCCCGCTACCGTAGAAACCGGAGCCGAGATCAACGTACCTCTTTTCTGTGAAATCGGAGACGTCGTGCGCGTAGATACCCGGACTGGTGAATATCTTGATCGGGTGAAGCGCGCCGGATAGCCATGGAACATATGCGACTGACTCTTGCCGTACTGGCCGCCCTTTTAGCACTTGTGTTCTGGGGAGTCTGGTTAGCAAGGGGTCGGCAGCATTCAAAAAAGCGTGGCGCAATACTCTTTTATTCGCTGCTCTTGTTCGCTTCGGCGCTGTTTCTATACTTGGGATCCCAGAACGAACCAGAATCTATGGCCTCCCAACGCCCCAAAGCGACTAAGCAAGAGGGTGATTCCAAGGCTTCCGTGAAAAACCCGGGTTCGTCACCCGGAGAGCCAACGAGTACCGAGTCATCAGAAAACACGCAAACGTCGCTTCCGGTCAGTGCGGTCCCCGCAAATCCCAAGTCCGAAGATGTTTGGCAGGACCTAAAAACGGACGCTGAGACTCAAAGTGGTTCTGTCGAGTTGTCCTATGGTGAGCTTCCCAAACGCAAGCCTAAGTTGAAGTCTGCGTCCGGCAAACTTCCAAAGTCAAGCAAGCCAAATGCAGATGGAAAAAAAGCCGAGGATGTCATCGAGGACGGCATTCTCTCAGCTTTTGATGCAATCGAAATCTTCTTTGATACATATGGCAGTCCAGTCGCGGCTTCCGCTTCCAACAGAAGCGGCGGTCAGTCGACGGGTTCAATCGAATTTGTGAATGGCACCTCAGAACTTAGCGAACGCAGCAAGAATTACCTGCATTCGCTGGCGCCTCAACTGGGGAAGATGTATAAAGATGGACAGCTTGAGATACGTGCACAATCAAACGAAAAAGCAGATTCACCCGCTCACCGTTTTCTTCTGACGCAGTCTCGCGCCGAAGCCGTTCGGGACGAACTCTCGGACAGCGGTTTTCCGGCCAATAGACTGGTGCCTATTGGTTCGGAAACAGCAGGTGAAACTCGAGTGAAGTTCGTACACCGGCCCAACTAAGGAGCCCCAATGTCCACACGAACACCAAAAGAAAAATCTCGCATCGAACTAACTGAGATTCAAAAACTGATTCGCATGATCGAGCGCAGCCCGATAAATGAATTCGAGTTAGTCGAGAATGACCTGAAAATAAGAATCTCAAAGAACTCGTCAAATGGAACCGTTACGGTAGCGTCATTGCCGCAAGCGCCGATGATGGCCCCGATGGGTTATCCTCAACAGGCAGCGCTTCAAGCGCCGCAGGCAACCGTTTCCGCTGCTGCTCCTTCCGAGCCCAAAGCTCCTTCGGCAAATGTCGTGGAGGTCAAGGCTCCGATGGTCGGCACATTTTATCGCGCTCCCTCGCCCGATGCCGAGCCCTACGTCCGTGTCGGCGATGTCGTCGAGCCCGGAAAGGTGCTCTGCATTGTTGAAGCAATGAAGCTCATGAATGAGATCGAAGCCGAATTCAAAGGCAAGGTCGTTGACGTTTTGCTCGAAAACGCGCAGCCTGTTGAGTTCGGTCAGGTCATGTTCCGAATTGAGAGAATGAGCTGATGTTCAGCAAGGTTCTTGTTGCCAATCGCGGCGAGATAGCGCTGCGCGTAATCCGCGCGTGCAAAGACCTTGGCATAAGTACAGTCGCGGTTTGCTCGACGGCTGACCGTGATTCACTGCACGTACGATTTGCCGATGAATCGGTTTGCATTGGTCCTCCGACCGCATCTCAAAGCTATCTTTCCCCCAAGGCCATCATCTCTGCCGCTGAAATCACGGGCGCGGATGCCATTCATCCCGGCTATGGATTCATGGCTGAAAACGCTGATTTCGCCCAGATTTGCATGGCGCATGAAATTGTTTGGATCGGTCCTGATCCCAAAGTTATTCAGATCATGGGCCACAAGTCCGAAGCCAAACGAACCATGATCAATGCTGGCTGTCCGGTTGTGCCGGGCAGTGATGGTGCGGTTAAGGATGCGTCTGAAGCCCGCCGGCTTGCTGAAGAGTTCGGCTTGCCCGTCATGATTAAGGCCGTTGCCGGCGGCGGCGGTCGAGGCATGCGTCTCGTCCACGACATCAACAATGTCGAAACCGCGTTTGAAATGGCCAGTGCCGAAGCGGAGGCCGCTTTCAATAACGGGGACCTCTATCTCGAAAAAGCGATCATCAATCCCCGCCATATTGAGATTCAAGTAATGGGAGATGGTCGCGGCGGCTGCATTCACTTCGGTGAACGTGATTGTTCGATGCAGCGCCGTCATCAAAAATTGATTGAAGAGTCTCCGTCACCCGCTGTCGATACCAAGCTCCGCGAACAGATGGGGAAAACCGCCGTTCAAGCGGCAGCCGCAATTAAGTATTCCGGTGCCGGAACGATGGAGTTTTTGCTCGACCAAGAGGGCAATTTCTATTTCATGGAAATGAATACTCGTATTCAGGTCGAACACCCCGTCACGGAAATGGTCACCGGACACGACCTCGTCAAAATGCAGCTTCAAGTTGCCTTGGGAGAACCGCTTCCCAAACAAAAAGAAGTCACGGTGCGTGGACATGCTATCGAGTTCCGCATCAATGCCGAAGACGCTTCTCGCGGTTTCTTGCCGTCACCCGGAAACGTCGCGGTCTGGAACCTCCCCGGTGGCCCCGGAGTTCGTGTAGATACCCACGTCTATCAAGGCTATTCGATTCCGCCGTTCTACGACAGCTTGATTGCCAAACTGATAGTCTACGGCGCGGATAGGGAAGAGGCTCTGAAACGTTGCCGCCGCGCGTTAAGCGAGTTCATCGTCGAAGGAATTCACACAACGATCCCATTCCACCTCGAAATGCTGGATACCGAGGCTTTCAGGTCGGGACAGGTCCACACTAAGTGGGTCGAACAATACATGGAACAGCTTGCAAAAGCATAATCATAGAAACACGTCCATTAAGGAATATCAATGAACATCCCGGAAGGATATCTTTATACAAAGGACCACGAGTGGGTCAAACTTGAAGGTGATCTCGCGGTCGTGGGTATCACGGAATTCGCTCAAGGCGAACTGGGCGACGTCGTGTTCGTGCAATTGCCGGGCACGGGAACAAAAGTCGGCCAAGGTGATAGTTTTGGTACGATAGAAGCGGTAAAGGCCGTTGCCGATCTCTATTCTCCGATTTCCGGAGATGTCGTCGAAGTAAATCCCGCACTCGAAGGCACACCCGAGATCATCAATCAGCAACCCTACTCCGACGGTTGGATCGTCAAGATTCGACCCAGCAGCTTCGACGGCGAAAAAGCCGGATTACTTACTCCCTCTGCATACAAGGATCTTACAAGCGCCTGATCAAGGGCCAATTTCTCTTTTCAAATAATGCGCTACATCCCGAATACCCCCGATGATCGCAGTGCGATGCTGCGGGCCATCGGGGTATCTTCTTTTGAAGAACTTCTCGAACAAGTTCCCTCATCGCTCCAATTGAACAGACCGCTGAATATTTCGGACGGAAAATCGGAATGGCAGGTCAGCCGCGAAATGTCGGCTCTTGCCGAAATGAACCAAAATGCTATGGCCCATGCTTGCTTCATGGGCGCAGGCAGCTACGATCACTACGTTCCGGCAGCCGTGAACGCCCTGGCATCCCGCAGTGAATTTGTCACGGCTTACACTCCGTATCAGCCTGAAGTCGCCCAAGGGACGCTGCAAGTCATCTTTGAATTTCAGTCGATGATTTGTGAGTTGTTTGCGATGCCCGCCGCCAACGCCAGTCTCTATGACTGCGGCGTCGCGCTTTCAGAAGCAATTTCCCTCGCGCATGCGCACACTAAACGCAGCAGGTTTGTTTGGAGTGAGGCTGTTAATCCGTCCTACCGTCGCGTTGCCGAAACAAACAACGTCGCGCAGGGCATGACCTTTGATCTCGCTCCCTCTCCCAACGGATGTCAAACCAACGACGCGATAAATATGCTGCTCGGCGACGATGTTGCCGCACTGGTTGTGCAGTATCCGAATTTCTACGGCATCGTTGACGATCTCTCAAAGGTCATCGAACGTGCCCACTCGGTCGGCGCTCTCGTAATTTTCGTCGCCGATCCGATGGCCATGGGCGTCCTGCGTTCGCCCGGACGGCTTGGCGCAGACATTGTCGTGGGCGAAGGTCAAAGCCTAGGCAATTACATGTCCTACGGTGGTCCCTATCTCGGGTTATTCGCCGCCTCCAACGAATTGGTGCGTCTCATGCCCGGACGTATCGTCGGCATCACAAAAGATGTTGATGGCCGTCGCGGGTTCGTATTGACACTGCAAACTCGCGAACAACACATTCGCCGCGACAAAGCAACCTCGAATGTCTGCACAAATCAAGGGCTGGTCGCCACTCGCGCGACATTTTACCTTTCAATGCTCGGCCCGAACGGCCTGCGCGAAATTGGCGAAACGTCCGCCCGCCGCGCACGTTATCTGATAAACAAACTCAAAGCTGTTCCCGGCTTTTCACTTCCGCATTCCGGCACACACTTCCGTGAATTCGTTCTCAATGTACCGGGCAACTCCGAAAAGTTCTTTGAATTCATGTCCGAACGCGGCGTTCTTGCCGGAGTTCCTCTTTCAAGAATGGGTATTCACAACGACCGCGGCATCCTCGTTGCATTGACTGAAAAACGAACCGTTGAAGAAATGGATCGCTACGCTGAGCTTGCGGCCGAATACACTGCGGGAGGTGCGCAATGAGCCGAGAAGTCCTCGCCATGCAAAGTGAAACGAAACTCATTTTCGAGCACAGCCGTCCCGGTCGAATCGGATCGCAAATTCCGAATGTTGATTCACAGCTTCCTGAACTCGACATTCCCGAGTCGCTCAAACGTGTTTCAGCGCCGCGCTTGCCCCAAGTAGCGGAGAGCACTGCGGTCCGCCACTACGTAAACCTCTCAGTTCGCAATCATCACATTGACCGAGACTTCTATCCTCTCGGTTCGTGCACGATGAAGTACAATCCGAAGATCAACGACGAACTTGCCGCTCTTCCGGGTTTTGCGGGCCTAAGTCCGTGGCAGACCGGCTCGACGGCACAAGGCGCGATGCGATTGATCAGCGAACTGTCGGAGGCTTTGCTTGAAGTCACAGGTATGGACGACATCACTCTCCAACCTGCCGCGGGTGCTCAGGGTGAATTCACAGCGCTCTTAATGTTCCGTGCCTATCACTTGAAAAATGGTGACGCGCGCAAACGCATCATTATCCCCGACAGCGCTCACGGCACGAATCCGGCATCGATCATTCTTGCGGGATATCAGGTTACTCAACTTCCGTCGGACGAAAACGGTTTGATGGATATCGAGGCTCTGAAGAAAGCGCTCGGCGAAGACGTCGCAGGATTGATGATAACGAATCCAAACACGCTCGGCCTGTTTGAAAAGAACATCACAAAGATTGTCGATCTTGTGCATGACGCCGGTGGCTTGGTTTACATGGACGGCGCGAATCTGAACGCGCTCTTAGGTATTGCTCGTCCGGGCGATATGGGCTTTGACGCGTGTCATATGAACCTGCACAAGACATTCTCGACTCCGCACGGCGGCGGCGGTCCCGGCAGTGGTCCGGTCGCGATCAAAGAGAAGCTCGCGCGCTTCCTGCCCGTTCCCGTCTTGACTCATCGCAATAATCAATACGAGTGGAACTGGGACCGCCCGGATTCGATCGGCTCTGTCCATACTTATTACGGAAACTTCGGCATGTTGGTTCGCGCACTTGCATATATCAAAAGTCTTGGCGGCAACGGTCTGAGATCGATCAGCGAAAACGCAATCGTTAACGCCAACTACCTCCGCAAGAAATTGGCCCCGACGTACCAAATTTACGTTGACAAACCGTGCATGCATGAGGCAGTATTTTCGGGCAGCAATCAAAAAGCCAAAGGCGTTCGCACCACCGACATCGCCAAGCGCCTGCTGGACTACGGCATTCATCCGCCGACGGTCTATTTCCCGTTGATTGTACCTGAGTGCTTGATGATTGAACCCACCGAGTCCGAAACCAAGGAAACGCTCGACGAGTTCGTCGAGGTCATGCTGCAAATAGACCGTGAGGCGACGGAGTCTCCGGAGCTTCTGAAACACGCTCCGTATACGACTCCCGTGCGAAGACTTGATGAAGCAGGTGCCGCCCGCAATCTTAACATCCGCTATTTCGACGACGCCGACAAATAGTTTGCGAAGCGAGTGGCTGAAGAATCTCGGCCTCGGGCGTTTCGTTGCGATCGATCTTGAAACAACGGGATTGACGCCTGCCAACGACTCCATTATCGAGGTAGGTGCAGTCCGATTTCAAGATGGAGTCGTTGCCGAGACGTATCAGACGTTTCTCGATCCGGAGCGGCCGCTCCCGCATTTCATTACGTCCCTGACAGGGATTCGCGACGAAGACGTACTCGGAGCTCCGAGTTTTGATGAGATTCGCTCCGATTTACTGGATTTTATCGACGAAAGTCCGCTGGTCGGACAAAACACGTCGTTTGATCTCGGCTTCTTGACCGCACACGGTGGAAGTGATTTTCGCTTCCCCGGCCGAATGATTCTGGATACCGCGGAGCTTGCCCGAATTTTCTGGGCCGAGCTCCCGAGATTTTCTTTAGGAAGTCTTTGTCGCGCGTTCAGTGTCACGCTTGCAAGTGCACACCGTGCCAGTGACGACGCACAAGCCACGGGCGAAATTCTCGTGCATTTGGTGGATAGTCTTGGCGAACGAGTTTGGGGCGATCTCGCGGCCGAACTCTATGCGGTTGCCAAACAAGGGCATCACCGTGCGGAGAAATTCTTCGCGGCACTTCAAGCACAAACGGTAGATATTCCGCCGCCACTGTCTCCCAAACCCGACCCTCGGCCCGAACTCACGCGCGTTTCACTTGCCTCGTTGGCTGCAGGCGGCGAGTTTCACGAGCATCTCGAAAAGTTCGAGCCGCGCGCGCAGCAAATGCAAATGGCCGAGCTTGTTCAAATGGCCTTTGAAAACGAAGAGACTCTTCTGCTCGAAGCTCCGACCGGAACAGGAAAGTCTCTTGGCTATCTTGTTCCGGCGCTCGAGTGGGCGCTCGGTGGGGAGGACGATTCAGATCGTCAGGTTGTCATCTCGTCGCATACGCGTTCCTTGCAGGAGCAGTTGCTCAACAAAGATATTCGAGACATCGGGCTTGCTACTAAGTCTCGCATTCCTGCAGCCATACTAAAAGGCCGCGACAACTATCTATGCAAGCGGCGGCTTAACGCCGCGTTGGTTGACATAGATGGACGTTTGTCGGATGGCGAACGCCACAAACTGCTGCCTTTAATTCGATGGTCGCATTTGACAACTCGCGGAGACATCGGGGAGATTGGCGGATTTCGTCCCGAGTTCGAACCGCTGTTATGGTCCATGGTCTGCTCGGACGGGGCCGCGTGTTCGGGTTCCATGTGCGGCGCAAACCGGGGTGATTTCTATCGAAAAGCACTCGATGAAGCCAAGAAAGCCAAATTACTCTTGGTCAATCATGCGTTGCTCAGCACGGACTTCGAGCGTTTTATGAGTCCGGGCGAAGATTCCGCGCGTCGGCTGGTAGTGGACGAAGCTCATCAGTTCGAACGCGCCGTCGTTTCAGCCTATTCGACGGTTTTCAGTGACCGCGTCGTTCGCAATGTCCTTTCGCGCTTCACGGATGAACGGTCGTCACGCGGACTACTCGCCAAGCTCGCGAAAGCGGCTCTCGATGACGACATCTCGACCGAACTCGTCGCGCTCGACGTTCTAATCAAAACGCTCTTTCAAAAATCCCGCCTCAGCTTTCAAGAAGCGGCCGGCATGCCGTCACGGACGGATCAAGATGAATCCAAGTCCCGGCTTTGCTCAAGTACTCCCGAACAGCAGAGGATCGAAAACGTGTTGTCCCCGCTAATCAACGATCTCGAAGATCTCTTTCTGCGCTTGGACAAAGTTCAATCCGTACTCGCTCGCGAAGAAGAACTTCCGCGCGACACAAAAGAAAAGATTCTCGAGCTGAGATCCGCGATCGCGGATTTGGAAGGAACAGTTGAGGTAGGCAAACTTTCGGTTAGTTGCGAGTCGTCAGATTACGTTTATTGGTTGGAGTCTTCACAGCGGCGCACCAACCCGACGGTCGCGATTTTTGCGTCGCCGATCTTTGTTGCGGAGACTCTTGACAAACAGTTGTGGAGACATGCCCGGGGATCAGTGCTGACTTCGGCGACACTTACCCACAACAGTGACTTCACGGTTCTCAGGAACGCATTGGGCATCAGCGACTCCGGCGAGCGAGCTGTCACCAAAACGGTACTCGATTCGCCTTTTGAATTGCCCGCACAAATGCACTGCTACTGCCCGACGTATTTGCCCGAGGCGAAGCAAGTGCAACCTCATTTGACAGGCGTCGCGCAGATGGTGGCGGCGCTTATCGAGCAAACCAATCGCTCGATTCTGGTTCTGTGTACTTCGCATGCCAGTTCAAATGAAATATTCGAGAAGATCACGCCTGCCGCACGCAAACACGACCGGCCGCTCTTTCAGCAACGCGGTGGCCGTGACACTCACGAGATCATCAAAGCATTCCGCGAGTCCAAAGGGGGTGTGTTAGTAGGCGCGGCCGCATTGTGGGAGGGAATTGATCTCGTCGGCGAAGCTCTGGAGATACTCGTAGTCGTCAAGCTCCCGTTTGACGTCCCGACCGAGCCTTGGCATGAGGCCCGCGGTGAAATGGCTTCGGCTCAAAACAAAGATCCGTTTTATTCTTTGAGCCTTCCGGCTTGTGCCATTCGTTTGCGGCAAGGTCTGGGGCGTTTGATTCGCCATCACAATGACCGCGGCGTCGCAATTATTGCCGATACTCGGTTGCTCAAAACTCGCTACGGCAAAGTGCTTCAGCAGCATCTTCCCGTAAAGCCCGAACCTGCTGACGATTTGCCAAGTTTGCTGGACAATGTCCGGAACTTTTTTTCGGGAAATGACTCATGATAGACGCTCTTGATCACATTGCCATTGCCGTCCCGAATATCGACGACGCCATCCAAAATTGGCAGCGGAAAACCGGCGCGCAGGTCACTCATCGTGAGCACGTCGCGGCACAAGGAGTCTACGTTGCTTTTCTGGCGCTTGCGGATTTTCGTATTGAACTGATTGCTCCGGACTCCGACAGCTCATCCGTCGCGAAGTTTCTTGAAAAGCGCGGCCCCGGCTTGCATCACATCGCCATAAAGTCTCAAAACGGACAAGAGCTGCTCGATGAGCTTGCGAACAAAGATACGAAGCTGATCAACTCGACGCTTCGCCCGGGAGCCGAAAACACTATGGTGGGATTCGCACATCCGTCGGCGTTCGATGGAGTCTTAGTTGAGATTGTCGAGCATCCCGGTGCAAAAGGGGAGTAGTATTTGTCACCCGAACTGTCCGACAAACTGGAGAATCTTCCGCGGGATCCCGGAGTATACATCTTCCGCGACTCACGCGGCAAAGTAATCTATATCGGAAAAGCGAAAGTACTTCGCAATCGTGTCCGCCAGTATTTTCAGAAGTCATCCGACGGCCGTCCGCAGTTCGAATTGCTCGTTTCCAAGATCGATGATCTCGAAGTCATCACCACAAAGTCCGAGTACGAGGCACTGATCCTCGAAAGCAATCTGATCCGTCGTCATAAGCCGCGCTACAACGTGATGCTGAAAGATGACAAGTCACAACCGTACCTGCAGATTGCAAATGAGCCGTTCCCGCGAATCTTTCTCACTCGTCGACCGCAGCAAGACGGATCTAAATTCTATGGGCCGTACGGCGACTTGCGCTATTTGAAAGGACTGCTTCACGTACTTCGCGGGATGCTCCAGATTCGCACGTGCAACCTTCCTTTGACGGAAGAGTCCATTGCGAAGAAGAAATTCAAAGCCTGTCTCGAATTTCATCTGGGCCGCTGCAACGCACCTTGTATCGGCAACGAATCGCTCGACGACTACACGAAGCGCGTGAAAGATTTCACCTCTGTTGTCAAAGGGCGGGGGTCAGAGATCATCACACGCCTGCACGAAGACATGGAGCGCGCTTCGGACGACTTGCGTTTCGAACGCGCCGCGCAGCTCCGCGATTGGCTCGCGTCGATAGACAATCTGACGCGCCGTCAAACGATCATCTCGCCCGAACCCGTTAACCGGGATATCGTCGGGATTGCCGTGCAGGATGAAGATGGGTGTTTGGTGGTCATGCAGGTGCGGGACGGACGGCTGCTTGGAAGAGTGCACTATCCGCTGAAACTTCCGAAGGACACGCCGCTTCCCGAAGTTCTCACGCAAGCGCTCCAACTTTACTATTCGCGCTCAGCCGTGCCCGAAGAACTTATTCTTCCTTATGAGCCTTCGGATGAATCCGTCTTGACCCTCTGGCTTCGCGAACAAGCGGAGAGCAAACTTACAATCCGAATTCCCGCGCGGGGTGAAAAAGTCCAAATGGTCGATCTCGCGGCCCGCAATGCGGAACTTCAATTGCAGGAGATTCTGCGTTCTGCGACTAAGCGCGAGCGTATCCCGGCAAGTTTGACGGAGCTCAAGACACGGCTCGGACTAAGGGATTTCCCGCGTGAAATCGTCGCTTTCGACATTTCGACATTGATGGGCGAAAACAAGGTTGCCGGCATGGTGGTGTTTAAGATGGGACGGCCGGCTCGTGCCGACTACCGCCGTTTCAAGATCAAAACCGTCGAAGGACAGGATGATTTCGCGTCAATGCGCGAAGCCGTGTCGCGGCGCTTCGCGCGCGTGGTCAAAGAGCAGCAAACAATGCCTGATTTGATCTTAATTGACGGCGGCAAGGGGCAACTCGCGGCGGCGATTGAAGCGCTGCATTCCGTCGGCGTCACGGATTACCAAATCATCGGACTCGCCAAGAAGCTCGAAGAAATTTACCGTCCCGGCGATTCTGAGCCTTACAATCTTCCCAAGACGTCTTCTGCGCTAAAACTCTTGCAGACCGTGCGCGATGAAGTCCATCGCTATTCGATAACGTATCACAGGCTGCTGCGCCAAAAAGAGTCCATGGCATCCGAGCTTCAAGATATTCCCGGCGTCGGTTCGGCTCGCCGCAAGCTGCTTCTGACAAATTTTCGAAGCATGCAGCGACTAAGTGAAGCCACCAAGGAAGAACTCGTCGCCATAAAGGGGATTAGCCCCGCGTTGGCCGACAAAATTCTCGATTTTTTCCGAATACGTAAATCCAGTTCACCCGTATGAGCTTTCAATATCCCGAAGTAACTCTCGACACAGCCCTCTCGCACGGACTTTCCCGAGAGGAATATGACCACATCCAAGAAATTCTTGGCCGCGTACCCACATTCGTGGAACTCGGAATTTTCTCGGCGATGTGGTCTGAGCATTGCTCGTACAAGAATTCAATTCGTGAGTTGAAACGGCTTCCCAAGAGCGGCGAGCGCGTTTTGGTCGAAGCTGGAGAGGAAAATGCCGGATTGATTGACATCGGCGACGGACTTGCGGTGTGCTTTAAGATCGAGAGTCACAACCACCCGTCGGCGATTGAGCCGTTTCAAGGCGCCACGACGGGTGTCGGCGGTATTCTCCGTGACATCTTTTCCATGGGTGCGCGGCCCATTGCGGCGCTGAACTCATTGCGTTTCGGCTCACCCAAGCACTCTCGCACTGCACAATTGCTTGACGGTGTCGTCAAAGGCATCGCCCACTACGGAAATTGCTTTGGCGTGCCCACCGTTGCCGGCGAAATCTATTTCGATCCGTCCTACAATGAAAACCCGTTGGTAAATGCGATGGCCGTGGGTGTCGTCGAAGTAGACAAGATTATTAAAGGCGCTGCAACCGGTGTCGGCAACCCCGTTTTCGTGGTCGGTGCGGCGACCGGACGCGACGGTATTCACGGCGCGTCATTTGCCTCGGAAGATCTCTCCGAATCCTCTAAAGAAAAACGTCCCTCCGTTCAGATCGGCGATCCGTTCAAAGAAAAACTCCTGCTTGAAGCGACGCTCGAGCTCGCCGGCACGGATGCTTTGGTCGGCATTCAAGACATGGGTGCCGCGGGAATTTGCTGTTCGTGCAGCGAAACTCCTGCTCGTGGCGACACCGGAATTCACCTCGACGTGAATAAGGTCTCCCGGCGTGAAAAGGGCATGAACGCGTATGAAATCTGCTTGTCCGAGTCTCAAGAAAGAATGCTCGTAATCGTCAAGAAGGGCCAAGAGCACCACGCGCGAGATATTTTCGACAAGTGGGACCTGCACGCCGATGAAGTCGGGGTTGTAACGGAAGACAAACTCTTCACAATTCAAGAGGACGGCCAAACCGTCGGCGTTATTCCGGCAGCCTCACTCGTGCTCGGTGGCGGCGCTCCGCAATACCAACGTGAGCATGCTCGACCTGCTTCGCTTGATGCTCTTTTGAACTTTGACCCGACTCACCTTCCCGATCCCGAAGACTGGAATGACGTCCTAATAGCCGTGCTCGGTTCACCCAACATCTGCAGCCGGAGACTGGTTTTCGAGCAGTATGATCACACGATCGGAGCATCAACTGCTCAAGGTGGCGGACAAACGGATGCCGGAGTCGTGCGCGTGCCCGGAACCAACAAGGGTCTCGCGCTTTCTGTCGACTGCAATTCTCGCTACGTCTCGGTTGACCCGTATCGCGGCGCGGCGCTCGCTGTATGGGAAGGTGCTCGCAATGTAGCCTGCACCGGCGCGGTCCCCGTGGGCATCACAAATTGTCTGAATTTTGCCAATCCCAACAAACCGGAAAATTACTATTTCTTCCATGAGTCGATTTCCGGTATGTCGGACGCATGTTCGGCGCTGAACATTCCCGTCACCGGGGGAAATGTTTCTTTCTACAACGAATCTCCCGCAGGTCCCGTTCGGCCCACGCCGGTAATCGGCATGGTCGGCGTTCTCGAAGACGTCAGCAAGCATGTCGGTATTGCTTTCAAGGAAGAAGGAGACTTCATCGCCTTGTTGGGAAGCATCGGGCCTGATCTTGGCTGCACAGAATATCTTTCAGCTATTCACGGCGTAGTCGCGGGTCCGCCGCCGCGTTTAGACGTCGACAAAAACTTACGACTCATCCGACTGCTTCCCGAGCTTGCCGCCAAAGAAACTTTGTGCTCTGCGCACGACATCTCCGAAGGCGGTCTCGCCGTTGCAGTCTCAGAGTCCTGCATTGCAGGCAATATCGGTTGCTTGTTGACCTTCCCTTGGAATCAGCGCTCTGTTGAAACTCTTTTTGCCGAAACGCAAGGCTGTGTGATCGTAAGCGTAGCTCACGAGAAATGGCCCGAGCTGAAACAAATGTGTCAAGAGCACAGTGTAAGTCTCCAGATGCTGGGCAGAGTAGGGGGCGAGTTGATTGTGATCAATGACTGGATTACCCTGCCCCTCGAAATGGCGGCGGACACCTACAATCAGTCCCTGTCACAGCACTTAGGGCTGAAATAGCGCAATAGTTCTTTCGCAACCCGTTACAAAACAATGTATTAGACTCAATGTGTGTGTATTGCATGTTGGGTCTAATTTGATTATATTAATGGGTTAAAGTACCCCGAATCGCAAGACCGTCGGTAGCTAACCCCCGTAGCTCAGTGGATAGAGCACCGGCCTCCGGAGCCGGGAGCATGGGTTCGAGTCCCGTCGGGGGTGCAAGCCTTTTTTCATATGACAGAAGATTCCCACCCGCACGACAAGGAACCGTACGAAATCAGCGAGGACGAAAAGCTCCTTGCTGTCTTGGCGTATGTGCCTTTCGTGTGCTTTGTTCCGTTCTTCAAACGGGACGAATCAGCATTCGTTCAGGCGCACGTCAGGCTCGGCATGGCCCTCTTTTTCGTTGAAGTTGCGGCGCTGCTCCTGAGGTTTCGTTTCATTTGGGATTTGGTCTTGTTCTTCTGCATCGTTTTGGCTGCATTGGGAATTATGAATGTCTTCAAAGGGCGCGGATTCTTTGTCCCGTTTCTTTCGGACATGTTTAGCCGCAAGTATTAACTCAGTTTCGATTCGGAGAACCCTTGAGAATCGCCGAGAAAGTCGCTCAATTCCAAACCGCCCGCGAAGTAATGGCCGCGGGAATTTACCCGTATTTCCGAGCGATTGAAACGGATCAGGATGCGGTCGTCAAAATTGATGGGCGGGACATTCTGATGCTCGGCTCAAACAATTATCTTGGGTTGACGAATCATCCCAAGGTAAAAGAAGCCGCTCGCAAAGCCGTCGACGACTTCGGTGCGGGTTGCGCCGGTTCGCGTTTCCTTAATGGCACGTTGAGCATTCACAAAGAATGCGAAGAGAAGCTCGCCGACTTTCTGCGCAAGCCTTCCGTGTTGCTTTTTACGACGGGCTATCAGGCAAATGTCGGCGGAATTGCCACCCTCGTGTCCCGCAACACTTGGCTGATTGCCGATGCGCTTTCGCACGCGTCCATCATTGACGCGGCACGGTTGTCCTTTGGCCGAGTTGCCAAGTTTCGGCACAACAACATGGAAGACCTTGAGCGCCTACTCAAAGTGCACGAGCATCATGAGAAGATCGTCATCACCGAAGGCGTTTTTTCCATGGAAGGCGACACGGTTGATCTTCCGGCGGTCGTGGCACTCTGCAAGAAGTACGATGCCGATCTGATTTTGGATGACGCGCACGGCGTTGGAGTCTATGGACCCCACGGAGACGGTACGGCCGGACATTTTGGCCTGACCAATGAAACGGACATCATTATCGGGACTTTCTCAAAGTCCTTGGCGGCCATCGGCGGATTTGTGGCGTCTTCTGAAGATGTGATTCACTTCCTGAAGCATCATGCTCGCGCGATGATATTTTCCGCGAGTCCCCCGCCTGCGACAGTCGGCGCGGTGATCGCGGCTCTGAAGATCATCGACGAAGAACCGGAACGGCGCGACTTGCTGTGGAGTAACGCGAACTACTTGCGCAACGGTCTCCAGAATTTGGGTTTGGATACGGGACACAGCAACACGCCGATTATTCCTGTCGTCGTGGGCGACTCCGTCGATTCCTTCAAGGTCTGCAAAATGATGCAGGACGAAGGTGTCTTCATCAACCCTGTCGTTCCTCCTGCAGTGCAGCCGGGGCAAAGTTTGATTCGTTTCTCGGTCATGTCCACGCACACACACGAACAACTTGATTTCGCGCTGGACAAGGTCGCAAAAATCGCAAAACTGATTCCTTTTAGAGCGGAGGCAACTCATTCAGATTCGAATTCAAACGGTCGCGGATCCGAAGTCTCTGACCCGTTTTCTGCGGTTCCCTTGGAGAATTCAAGCAACTGATCCGAATTGGGTTCCCCCGCTGCTGTTCGATCAGCGAAACCTGTTATCACCTAAACATCCGTTTCACAAGCACGCGCACGTCGAGCATTTTCTCGCCGTGGACGAAAACGGTGAAGTCCGCGGTCGAATCAGTGCGATCGCCAATCGCGCGCACAATGAATTCTGGCACGATAGTGTCGGATTTTACGGTTTTTTCGAATCGGAAAACAATCAGTCCGTGGCCAACGCTCTTTTTGATGCCGCCGCGGCTTCTCTAAAAGCTCAGGGCCTCGATACGATGCGAGGCCCGATGAATTTTTCGACGAACGAAGAATGCGGTTTACTCGTTGACGGCTTCGATACTCCGCCTGCCGTGATGATGACACACAACCCGCCATTCTATGCGGATCTTCATGAAGCGGCAGGGTTTGTCAAAGCGAAAGACCTGCTCGCTTACCAGATGCACATCGGTGAGCTGACTGACCGTGTCCGCAACATCGGCAAGAAACTCGAAGAGCGCATGGATTTCAAATTCAGGCTCTTCAACACAAAAGACTTCAAAGGCGAAGTCGAGCGGTTTAAGGTCATCTACAATTCGGCGTGGGAAGAAAACTGGGGCTTTGTTCCCATGACGGACGAAGAAATTGACGTCATGGCCGAAAGTTTGAAAATGGTTCTTGATCCGCGACTGATTCAGTTCGCGGAAACGAGCGACGGAAAAACAGTCGGATTCATTCTCGCTTTGCCGGACTTGAATGTGATTTTCAAGAAGCTCAACGGCAAGCTCTTTCCCTTTGGAATCATTCGCGTGCTCCTGAACAAGCGCAAGACGCATCGCGCACGGGTGTTGGCGATGGGTGTTCTTCCCGAGTACCGCAAAAAAGGGATCGATACGGTTCTCTACATGCGTGCCTACGAAATCGGCACGGCTGCGGGGTACCATTGGGGCGAGTTTTCTTGGGTGCTTGAAGACAACGAATTAATGAACAGCGCTGCACGTTCGATGGGCTCGACGGCTTACAAAACGTGGCGAATCTACGACCGGAAAATTACTTAGCATATGTTTTCAGATGTCACAACAGCAGCCTTGTTGGGAGTGGATGCCTACCGTGTCCGCGCCGAGTGTCATCTTGAAAACGCCAGCGAACGCAGCGCGGTAGTCGTCGGACTTCCGGACAATGCGGTCAAGGAAGCCCGCGAGCGAATTTCTGCCGCTATCAAAAACTCCGGATTTGCCATGCCGATGCGCAAGATTACGATCAATCTTGCACCGGCAAACATTCGCAAAGAAGGAAGTGGTTTTGATTTGCCGATGGCACTCGGAATTCTTGCCGCGTCCGGCCAGCTCGCTCCCGGGGCTTTGGATGACGTCGCGATTATCGGTGAACTTGCGCTCGATGGACATACGCGCCCGATTCGCGGAGTGCTCCCCGTCGCCGGTGCGATGCGCCGCGAAGGCGTCCGCCGTCTGCTCGTTCCCGAAGCTAATGCGCAGGAAGCGGCTCTAATTCCCGAAGTTGAGGTCTATCCCGTCAGCACCCTTCGCGATGCTGTGGATTTTCTGAACGGCCAACTGCCGATTGAGCGGCATGTCGTCGATCACAAAAAGCTCTTTGATGAATCGCGCGAACTGGTTGGTGACTTTTCTGATGTTCGCGGCCAGTCGTCGGTGAAGCGCGCTCTTGAAGTCGCCGCGGCGGGCGGTCACAATGTCTTGATGATCGGTCCGCCGGGATCAGGCAAAACGATGCTCGCCAAACGCCTGCCGGGAATTTTGCCCGAATTCAGTCTGGAAGAGGCTCTCGAAACGACGCGCGTTCATTCTGTCGCGGGCACGATGCAAGCAGGACAAGCCATTGTCGCGAATCGTCCTTATCGTTCACCTCATCACACGGTATCCGACGCCGGACTAATTGGCGGCGGAATGATCCCCCGTCCCGGTGAAGTTTCTCTCGCGCATCACGGCGTGTTGTTCTTGGACGAACTTCCGGAGTTTCACAAGAACGTGCTTGAAGTTCTTAGGCAGCCTTTGGAAGACGGCGTCGTCACGTTGTCGCGCGCGGCGATCACGTTGTCATATCCCGCGCAGTTCATGCTTGTTGCCGCGATGAATCCCTGTCCTTGTGGGTTTGCCACCGACCCGGATCGCGAGTGCAAATGCACTGCAGAGCAGATCCGACGCTATGTCTCGAAAATTTCCGGCCCCCTGTTGGATAGAATTGATTTGCACATTGAGGTCCCGCGTGTATCGTGGAATGAGCTTTCCGCTCCTGCTCCGAAAGACAGTTCCACTCAAGTTAGACAACGCGTGGATTTGGCGCGGCGTCGACAGCGCGAGCGGTTCGACAAATATCGCACAGGTCTTTTCGCGAATGCGCAGATGAGCAACAAGGAAATCGAACAGTTCGCGCCCCTTGATAATCAGAGTCTTGAACTGCTCAGACAAGTCGTTGAAAACATGGGCCTGTCCGCGCGAGCCTACCATCGTATTCGCAAAGTCGCGCGCACCATCGCCGATCTCGAAGGTCATGATGAGATTACGTTGACTCACGTTACGGAAGCCGTGCAATACCGCTCATTAGACAGACTTGGCGAGTTGGTAGGATGAGCGAACAAGCCAAATTCTCGGCCGCACAATGGGCCTTCGATCTTCTAACAGCGGATTCTCAGCGAACGCTGTTGTTGCAAGACCAAAAGAAGATCAGTGCTGCCGCTTTGCATGAAGATGTCAGCCGCATTCGCGCATCACTGAATCAGGCCGGACTTGGCCAAGATCGAATTGTTGCGGTGGCGTGTGAAAGGTCGGCTTCGTCGCTCGCTGTGATTCTGGCTTGCCTCTGCGAAAATATCTCGCCCTTCTTGATCGATCCCCGTCAGGACCACGACGTCCTCGCCAAATTGCTCGATGCGGTCAGAGTGCACGGGCTTTTCTGCGGTGAATCGATGAAATCAGAGATGTTTCGCGCTCGACTTCCGTACTTGAAATGGGTGGGGGAGAGCGAGTCCGTGATGCATGCCAGCCGCGCGACGGCTCCTGAAGAGAGTTTAGAAGGAAGTTTTCTTCTGCATTCTTCCGGAACTTGCGGCCTTCCGCGAGCACTGCATCATTCCGGCTCTGCAATTTCATGGCAAGCAGGCGCCTTGGCCAAAAATTTGCGCCTTAAGCCCGGCTCAGAGCTCTGGTTCACGGGAAGCATAGCTCAGCCTTCCGTTTTCAGCATGGGACTGTGCGCCGTTCTTTCGGCAGGCGGTACATTGGTTTTGGACGATCCCGAGACAAAGCTCAGTATTGCTCCGCGGCTGTCGGAAGGACAGCGACTCCTCTTGTTGTCGCAGTTTACGGACTCGCAAACTTGGAATGCTGAAAAGCTGCTTGCTCTAAAAGGCAAAGTGTCCGCGACGATGACCACTGACTTTAGTCTAAGCGAATCGTTCGCCGTCACGGTCACACAAGCAACGGACGCCCCCGTGTGGAACGGCTGGAGTCTTGCTGAGGTCGCAGGTTTCTTAACCGTTAATCCGATTCCCGGTGTATGGCCCTCCGAATCAGTAGGCAGGCCCCTTGCCGGTGCGGAAGTGCGAGGTTTGGAAAATGAGTCCACCGCTTCGGATGGGCTTTCCAGACTTTTCTATCGACATGCCCCCGTTCCTCAAAAGGTCATTTCATTGACTTTTCAAGGCAAGAGCGAGCACGCAAATCTCGGCAACCCGACGGACGACTGGGGCAGAGTGGATGCCAACGATTTCATTTTTGTCGACGGATGTGAAAAGTCCGTTTTCTATCGTGCCGGATTTCCAATCGAAGCCCGACAGGTGGAAGCGCAGCTTGTGTCTCTCGATGGCATAAAAGAGAGTCTGGTTTTCGGGCTTCCCAACGACGACGTTGAAACCGAGGTCGCGACGGTGATCGTTCCGAGTAACGGAAAAACGGACTTCGCGAGCTCGATTAGCGAGCTTTCAAAAACGACGCCGCGTTACATGCTGCCGCAGCGTCTGTCGATCGCAGAATCATTACAGCGCACGCCAACGGGAAAGTATGTTCGCCACGGTCTGCCGACTTCCGGCAAACCAGTGGTTCTCCAGAGTGATAGCAAGATCGTCCCGCCCGCAAGGCCGGATGAATCAGACCACGAAATGGGAAACGAAGATCAGGAATAGTCAGCAGTTTCGGAGTCAAGATGGTTTCGGTCGAAGTAATTGGAATTTCTGTTTGCCCTCCTTATCAGGGCTACGTAGTTATTTTGAAGGAAAAAGAAGGCGAACGCTGGCTGCCCATCTTTATTGGTGCCGCGGAAGCGCAGAGTATTTCTTTTCTGTTGCAGGGGCTCGAATACGCTCGGCCCATGACGTACGATTTGTTCGCCGCGATCTTGCAGGAAGGTGAAATCGAAATTCGCTCTACAACGATTTGCGATCTCAAAGATAACACCTTCTATGCCGAAGTCGAACTCAAGATTGCCAATGGAGAAATACGACGAATCGATGCTCGCCCGTCCGATGCAATCGCTTTGGCACTCAAAGCAAAAGCCCCGATTCAGGTCGCTCCAAAAGTGATGGACGGAGCTGCCGTGAGCAATGAGCCGGTCAATCGTTCGGTAGTTGAGCAGATTGCCTATCTCCACCAAAAGCTCAAAGAAGCGGTCGAGATGGAAGCCTACGAAGAAGCCGCGAAGATTCGGGACCATATCCGGTCGCTCGAAACTAAACTGACCGGAACCAACGACCCCGGAGAATCCGAACCGGAAGGCGAGAACTAAGCCTCCATACGACTTTAGTTAAGAATCTGTTTACATTAGTTTTAGGCCTTTTTGGTCGATATCAAGCAACGCTTCGCCGTTGCTTGATATTTAGCCAAAGTCTTGTTATCTTTATTACTTCAGTTCCCCAACCGTGAAACTACATCTCCCGTCCTATTCGCAGGGTGTCCACGAAATCAATGAGGAACTCGATGCAGCGGATTTGGAACTGAATCCCGAAGAGTTCGCGCACAAAGTGAACGTTTTTGTGCGGCTGGACAGGCACGACCCATATTTTGACTTGCGCATCAAAGTTTCAACGATTGCGTTTGCCGAATGTGATCGTTGTTTGTCTGAATGTGATGTTCGCATAGAATCCGAAAATCCGCTCTGGTTTGTTGCCGGACATGCACCGTCGGGTGACATGGTCGACGACGAAGACTTCGTGTACATCAAACCCGGAACGACCGAGCTCGATTTGAGCTCCGATCTTAGAGATTTTCTGATTCTTGCCTATTCGGGCCGGCATCTTTGCAGCGAAAATTGCCTTGGACTCTGCGAACGGTGCGGTGCAAACCTCAATGAAGGCCCGTGTGCCTGTCAAACGAATTAAGTTTCTCAATATAACCTACTCAACCAACCATGCCAGTACCAAAAAGACGAACCGGAAAATCGCGTCGGGATCGCCGTCGCGCAAACTACAATCTGAGCGGACCCGGTCTTGCCACATGCTCTAATTGCAAAGCGGTCATCGCACCGCACCGCGTCTGCGGTTCCTGTGGCTACTATAATGGCCGCTTCGTTCTTCAAGTCAAGAACAGCTAACAGGATTTCTTTTTGTCGTCCATGGTCATAGCCTTGGATGCGATGGGGGGCGACCACGCTCCCCGCGTACCGGTTGAAGCGGCCTGTCTTGCCACGGATGAAATGTCCGATGTGCAAGTCGCTCTCTTCGGCCCCTCGGAGACTCTTGAAGCGGAACTGAAACGGCTCGGGCGCAAGTCCGGTGACGGACGGATCACTGTGTATCACGCTCCTGAAGTCATCGACATGACGGATTCTCCCGGCAAAGTCGTGCGCTCCAAGCCGAATAGCTCGCTCTTGCGCGCCATCGACTTGCATCAGAGCGGCGACGCTCAAGCTGTCGTCTCCGCAGGTCATACCGGTGTTCAAATGGCGGCAAGCTATTTGAAACTCGGTCTGATTAAGGGCGTGCGCCGTCCCACTATCGGTGGCCTTTTCCCCAACGGTGAAGGCAAGTTCACGATCCTGCTCGATGTCGGTGCGAATACGGACTGCAAACCGATCAACTTGCTTCAGTTTGCCGTCATGGGTTCCGTATATATGGAACTTCTAAGCGGCATGAAATCCCCTCGCATCGCGTTGCTCTCTATTGGCGAAGAGAAGACAAAGGGCAATGAACTGGTTCTTGCCACGCATTATCTGCTCGAGCAAAGCGGACTGAATTTCATCGGCAACATCGAAGGCCGGCACATCTTCACAGACACGGCGGATGTAGTGATTTGCGACGGTTTTGTTGGAAATGTCGTCCTGAAACTCAGCGAGTCGCTCTTTCACGCCTTTATGACCCGGATGACCCGCTCAAACGGAACAAAGGTAGAACCACCGCCCCAACTACTGCAAATGGTCAAGGAATACGACTATTCCGAAATTGGCGGCGTTCCGCTGCTTGGTGTGAACGGCGTCTCGATCATTTGTCACGGCGGATCACCCGCCAAGGCGATCAAGAATGCGATTCGCGAAGCCAAAAACATGGTTGAACGAGATCTACCCGGCGCACTGAGCAGGGGAGTCGAAGAATACGATGCGGGCATGCTCGCCCGCGGCGTCGCCCGTTACAAAGGCTACACCGAAAAGCGCGACGAGCTTGAAGTTGAGGAATCAGACGATGAGTAAAGGCGTAAAGCCTATTTCCCGGATTATTGGTTTAGGTGTAGGCGTGCCCGACAACATTCTCTCCAATCACGACTTGGAGCAAATGGTTGACACGTCTGATGAGTGGATCACCACTCGCACCGGAATCAAAGAGCGCCGCATTGTCAGCAAAGGTCAGAAAACCTCCGATCTTTGTATCCAAGCCGCGCGCGAAGCCCTCGCCGAAGCCCAAGTGGACGCAGGCGAACTTGACGCGATCATTCTTGGCACGATTTCCGGCGACATGCGTTTTCCCTCGACTGCCGTCCTGGTGCAGGAAGCTATCGGCGCGAACAACGCCGCTGCGTGGGACGTTAGCGCAACATGCTCGGGATTTTTGTTCTCGATGTACAATGCCGACACGCTGATCGCGTCAAAACGCGCGAAGAAAGTCCTGGTGCTCGGCAGTGAGTTGTTGACTCCGTTGGTCAATTGGGAAGACCGTGCGACCTGTGTGCTCTTCGGCGATGCCGCGGGCGCGGCAGTCTTGACCGAGGCCACCGACGATCGCGGTCTGCTCTCCATTGCAATCGGATCCAACGGGAGCTACGTAGATTTGTTGTACTCCGTCGGTCATGGCACAGCTTCAAGAACCGGCGGTAATGACAACGGCGACCGCTTTCTTCACATGAACGGCAACGAAGTTTTCAAACATGCCGTTCGCATGCTCGAGCGCGTAGCCGCTGAAGCCGTCGAAAAGGCCGGCCTACAGCCCTCCGATATTGACTGGCTGATTCCGCATCAGGCCAACATGCGCATCATCAAAGCGACCGCTGAGCGACTCGGCTTGCCGATGGAGCAAGTCTACCTGAACATCCACAAGTACGGCAACACGTCGTCGGCATCTGTTCCATTGGCTATGTATGAAGCCCGTAAAGAAGGCAAACTTAAAGACGGACAGCTTATGCTCTCCGTCGTCTTCGGCGGTGGCTTCACATGGGGCGGCATGGTCCATCGCTTCTAATACTGTCTTTTCGATTTGATTTCCAACTCCGCAATTTATCTCTGCTCTGGCCAAGGCTCGCAAGCCATTGGCATGGCTCGCGATTTGTTTGACAAGTTTGATCTCGTCAAACAGCGTTTTACGCAAGCCAACGACATTCTCGGATTTGATCTTGCTCAGTTTTGTTTCGAAGGTCCCGAAGATGATCTGCGCCAGACACGTGTTACCCAACCTGCGCTTTACGTGCATTCCGTCATCGTCGGCGAGTTGCTCGCCGAACAAGGCGTCACTCCGCAAGCCGCGGCGGGTCACAGTTTAGGCGAGTATTCTGCGCTCGCTTGCGCCGCAGCATTCACTTTTGAAACCGGACTCGAATTAGTCAAGGTGCGTGCCAACGCCATGCAGGAAGCGGGCACCGAAAAACCCGGCACGATGGCCGCGATTGTCGGTCTCGATTTTGACAAAGTCGAAGAGATTTGCAAGAACACGACCGAAGGCGTCGTCGTTCCCGCCAATTACAATTCGCCCGGTCAGCTCGTAATTTCGGGCGATATCCCCGGAGTGGATGCAGCTATGGCCGCGTGTAAGTCGGCAGGAGCGAAATTGGTGCGCAAGCTCGTCGTCTCCGGCGCGTTTCATTCGCCCCTGATGTCGTCTGCCGCGGAAAGACTTCAAGCTGCATTAGACAAAGCAGATATCACGTCGCCCAAAGTTCCGGTGCTCTCAAACGTGACAGGAAAACCACACGGCGACGCGGCAAATATTCGCAAAAATCTCTACGACCAGTTACTTTCGCCGGTGCGCTGGACGGAGTGCCTCGAAACTCTGAACAGCATGTCACCCAATCGCTGGTTTGAACTTGGTCCCGGCAACGTGCTCGCGGGACTCCTGAAGCGAACGATTAACGGCGCGTCAGCGCAAACCGTGGGTACTGCCGCTGAGCTTGAAACCGTTTTGCAAGGAGCCTCCGTATGAGCAAACCCCTTTCCGGAAAAGTCGCATGGGTCACAGGATCAGCTCGCGGAATCGGCAAATCCATCGCCGCCAAACTCGCATCTGAAGGCGCAGATCTCGCGTTAACTGACGTGCTCGCCGAAGATCTCGAAAAAACTGCGAAGGAATTCACAGGCGAGTACGGCATCCGCGTTGTCCAGCAAGTCTTAGACGTCACCGACCGCGACGGCGCAGTCGCTTTCGTGCAAAAAGTCTCCGAAGAACTCGGCGGCCTTACGATTCTGATCAACAATGCGGGCATCACACGTGACGGCTTGCTGATGCGAATGTCCGGCACGGATTGGGAGCGCGTCATCAACGTCAATCTGACGGGATCTTTCGTCTGCACCCAAGCCGCGATCAAACCGATGATGAAAGCCCGCTACGGCAAGATCATCAACATCGCCTCCGTCGTTGGTGTCATGGGCAATGCAGGTCAAGTCAACTACTCCGCCAGCAAAGCCGGCATGATCGGTCTGACCAAATCCGTCGCCAAAGAACTTGCGGGGCGCGGCATTCGCGCCAACGCGGTCGCGCCGGGATTTATCGAAACCGAAATGACTCACACGCTTACCGATGAAACCAAGGAAGCCTACATGACGGCGATCCCCTTGAAGTATCTCGGCAAGCCCGAAGATATTGCGCAAGTGTGCGCATTCTTAGCCGCAACCGCGTCAGACTACATCACTGGACAGGTGCTGGTCGTTGACGGCGGTATGCACATGTAAACCAAACAAACCAGTTCGTTATTTTCAACCGGAGGCCTTGAATATGTCCGACTTGGAAAACAAAGTCAAAAAGATTATCGCGGATCGCCTGCAAGTGGATCTCGCCAGCGTCGTGGACGGCGCAAGTTTCGTCGAGGATCTCGGAGCGGATTCGCTCGATCTCGTCGAGCTGGTCATGGCGTTTGAAGAAGAATTCGGGCTTGAGATTCCCGATCAGGATGCGGAAACGATGAAGTCCGTGGGCGATGCGCTGAGCTATCTCAAGAGCAAAACTGAACAAAGCGCCTAAATAACAGGCAAGTAATTATGTCGAGACAGAGAGTTGTCGTTACCGGAATGGGAATAATTTCTCCGGTTGGCAACGATGTTTCCAGCTTCTGGCAATCCATTACGTCGGGAAAATCCGGCGCGGGTCCGATCACTCTGTTTGACCCCGCCGAATTCACCACGAAGTTCGCATGCGAAGTCAAGGACTTCGACATCGGTGATCTAATGGATCCCAAAGAAGCGCGAAGATACAGAAGATTCACACAGTTCGGCATTTCGGCCGCGCATCAAGCGTTGGTCGATGCCGGACTGTCTGGTGATAATCCACCCGTCCCCAAAGATCGCACGGGAGTGATCATTGGCTCGGGTATCGGCGGGATTGACCTATTCGAAGAACAGGCCAAAGTCTATTTCGACAAAGGTCCCAAGCGGATTAGCCCGTTCTTCGTGCCGATGATGATTTCGGATATCGTATCGGGTCAGGTGTCAATCAGCTTCGGCTTAGGCGGTCCCAACTTCGCGGTCGTGTCTGCATGTTCCACTGCGGGACATTCCATTCACGTCGCCACCCGGTTGATTCAAGCGGGTGAGGCCGAAGTTATTCTTGCGGGCGGAACCGAAGCCGCCGTCACGCACCTCGGAGTCGGTGGCTTCAATTCCATGAAAGCTCTTTCGACTCGCAACGATGCGCCCGAAAAAGCCAGCCGTCCCTTTGACAGTGACCGCGACGGTTTTGTCATCGGTGAAGGTGCGGGCGTATTGGTGCTCGAATCTCTCGAGTCGGCTCAAAAACGCGGCGCGACTATTCACGCCGAGATATTGGGAGCCGGCGCCAGCGGCGATGCCTACCACATCACGGCTCCGCATGTCGATGGCGATGGAGCACGCCGGGCCATGGAGTCTGCACTGAAAGATGCGGGTGTTTCACTCGAAACGATCGCCTACATCAACGCGCACGGCACGTCCACGGATGTGGGAGATTCTGCGGAGATCAAAGCCATTCGCAGGGTCTTTGGTCCCGCCGCCGAAAAACTTGCTGTGTCATCTACGAAATCCATGACGGGGCACACGCTCGGAGCCGCAGGAGCAATCGAGGCCATTGCCACGATTCTCGCGACGAAAAACAACTTGGTTCCCCCGACTATCAACGTCGAGAATCAGGATCCCGAATGCGATCTGTTCGTAACCCCCAATGTCGCCGTCAAACGCGACGTCACAGTCGCCATGTCCAATGCTTTTGGATTCGGCGGCCACAACTCAAGTCTGATTGTAGCCAAACCGGAGTTTCGTAAAGAAGGATAGGCGATCGCATGAACTGGTTTCGCGACATGCTGCTTCGGAGTCAGGGAGACGTTTCCCGCGAAGTGCGTCAGCAGTTGCGGAAACTCGAAATGACGATCGGCTACAAATTCAAGGATGCTCAGTTGCTGCTTTCGGCGCTCCGCCACCGCAGTGTTCTGAACAAAGAAAACCTCGGACGGCACGAATCCAACGAACGGCTTGAGTTTCTGGGTGATGCCGTGCTCGACTTCATCATCGCCGAGTACTTCTACCATCTCTTTCCGGGTATGGTCGAAGGCCAATTGACAAAACTTCGGTCGGTGATCGTGTCGGGCACGTCGTTAGTAGGCGCGGCCAAGAGAATTCAGCTCGGTCAGTTCTTGATCCTAAGTGAGAATGAAGACCGGGCAGGAGGCCGTAATCGCGCCTCCATTCTCGAGGACGCTTTCGAAGCCCTGATTGGTGCGATGTACCTCGATGGCGGTGTGAAACCTTCGCGTACATTCATAGAAACGCACCTTCTGGACAATTGGCGAGAGATTGTCACTAAAGACGAATACGTCAACTACAAGAGTCTTGTGTTAGAACATGCTCAGGCCAATGCTTGGGATAGCCCGGAGTATCGTTTGATTGACGAATCCGGACCGGATCATGCAAAGCGGTTTGTGGTCGAAATATTCTTAAACGGTGTCTCCTACGGTAAAGGAGAAGGAACTTCCAAGAAGACAGCCGAGCAAAAAGCGGCCTCTGAAGCCGCAAGCAAGCTCGGGCTCTTGAATAATGACGAATTCAACTTGGATTCTACCTCCGAATAAATGATGACGGAAACAATCCGCGGAGACGATTTGGAGCAATATCGATATTGTGCGCGATGTGGGGAACATCTGACGCAGAAACTTCTCGACGGGCGAGTAAGGCCGGTTTGCCTGTCGTGTGGGAACGTCGTGTACTTGAACCCCTTGCCGGCAGTCGCGGCCGTTCTGATTCAGAATGGCCGCGTTTTGTTAATTCGCAGGGGTGTTGACCCCGGCGCCGGGTTGTGGGCGTTGCCTTCGGGTTTTATGGAACAAGGAGAAACCCCCGAAAGTGCAATATGCAGGGAAGTCTTTGAAGAAACGGGCATTAAATGTTCGCCCGGAAAGCTGATTTCCGCAACCACCCACGATGATCACGTTTTTGGGCATGTTCTCGTGCTTGCCTATTCCGTGGCCTGCGAAATCCGCGACGCGACTGCCGTAGCCGGAGACGACGCCGTCGAAGCGCATTGGTACGACACGACGTCGTTGCCATGCTTGGCGTTTGACACGCACCGCGACATTATTCGACAAGCCGAAGTCTTGTATTCAATGGAACACCACGAAATCCTTTAGAATTGCTTTCCCTATGCGCATTTTAGGACTCGTTAACATACTTCTCTCATTATCGTTGCTTTTCTTCGGTTGTGAAATCCAAGAAACAAAGGTCGATCAAGGTCAGATCTTCGTGGAATTGCACGACGACCAGGGGACCGAAGTTCTCGGCGCGCGAATCTATCTTGACGGCACGGCGCAATCTGTCGTTACACCAGGAACGATTTCAGGACTTGTCGCAGGTACATATCTTGTTGAGACGAGCAAGCCCGGCTACTTCCAATCCTCAGAGGAAATCACTCTTGGTGAAAACGAAGCAAGAACCGTATCGTTGTTGACGTCGGCGGCGCCGGCTGCGGCAATCGAATTGACCAATGCCCCGGAGAACACGCAAATCATCGTGAACAACGAAGCGGTTGGTTCCGTACCGCCCTCGGTGTTTGGCTTGAGCGTCGGCACGTGGGATGTTTCAGCCTATCTTGAAGGGCACGCCACCGACGCTCCCGCTCGTTGGACAGTCACATTGGCCGAAGGCGATACCGCACGCATAACCAGCGGATTCACTCCGTTGTCTGCGGGCTCCACGGTCGGAGAACTTGCTCCTGTCTTCACTTTGCCGAGTGATCTCGACAGTTCAATCTTCCGACTGCAAGACTATCGCGGCAAGATTGTTTTGGTCTCTTTCTTCTTCTACACCTGTAACCCGTGCCTCGCCGAATTCCCGCATATTCAAACTGTTTACGCCGACCCGCAATATGCCGGACAATTGGCATTCTTCGGAGTTGACGCCAGTGATCCGTGGTCACTCTTCAGTATCTACAAGAGTACGCATCCGACTCTGGGTTTGCAGTTCCCCTTGTTGTGGGCACAGCAAACTACGGCCTATGAAGACTACGACGTCGCCAGTTGTCCCACGAATTTCTTGATCGATCCCACGGGCACGATCCGCTATCGTTGGCAAAGCATCAGCGAGGCGGAATTGCGCAGCGCGGTAGAGACTTTGATTGCAGAATTTGACATTGCCAACTAAGATGACAGGGAAAACCTACGTGAAAAGCCTTCTCGCACTCCTTTTTGTCGCAATAACTTTCCACGCCGCCCAAGCCGCGGGTCGCAACTGGACTCTGGCCAATGCGCAGGGTGGAGAGTACAGTTTTTCCGAAAACTCAGGCAGTCGTCCGACTTTGCTTATCTTTTGGGCCTCGTGGTGCAAGCCCTGCAAACGTGAAATGACCGAGTTGAAAGACACGTATGACGACTTGCAGAAGCGCGGCATGAACGTTATCTTAATTTCCGAAGACAATCAGAAAACAAAGAGCCGTGTCAAACCGTTTCTCGATTCCAAGGGTTACGAATGGACGGCGCTGCTTGACCCCGACGGAGAAGTCCTGAAGCTCTACGGCGGCACGTCGATTCCCTTTACCGTCGTGCTCGATGAAGGTGGATCGCCTGTCTACAAGAGCATCGGCGAAATGAAAGATCCGTCCGAAATGCTCTCCAAAGCAAATCAACTGATAGAGTCGCCCGGTGAATAAAACTCTGTTATTTGTCTGCACATTCCTGCTGGTATCGGTTTCGGCCTTTGCACAGCTCGACGACATAGAATTCGACGGATCAAATTACCTGCGCTTCGACAACGGCCGCGACGTTGACCAGCGTCGTATCGGCGCGACCAATCCGGATGGTTCGCCCGTCGAATATCCTGACAACACCATCGCCCGGCGCTTTGTTGAGGACCGTTTACGCTTAGATCTCTTCAGTGGGAACTACCACCTCGGCGGACGCTTCCTGTATTTTAAGCCTGCCGAATCCGATGTCGATCAACTCGGGCTCGTGCAAGAGAACCGTTTCGACAAGAGATTCTTCGAGGGACAGATTCATCCGCTCAAGTTTCGCTTTGGACACTTCAGCGACATTTGGGCGTCAGGATTGACTTTCAGCTCTTTTGAAAATCGCGATCTCTATTTCGATTCCGAACTCGATGGCGCGCGCGTGCAAGTTGATGCTGGATCAATCAAGTTGATTGGATTGACGGGTAAAACAGCCCAAGGGCCGCTCGTCAATGAACTGACCTCAACTGCCGGCCGCATCCAACTGTCACCCGGTGCGGAACATCTCGGATTCAGCTATGCCTACAACGACAGCGGATTCTATTCAGAATCCAGTGTCGCGGGCGTTGACTGGAATTTCACTCGCGGCATCTTCAATCTCTATGGCGAACGCGCGTGGAACGAAATGATTTTGCAGGGCGGCAATTCCAACGGCCATGCGACGTTTGTCGGCGTCACCGTTTCAAAATGGGGATGGTCGCTTCTCGCACAATATGCCGACTACGCCTACAATCAGGTCACGCCGATGCAAAACCCGCCGACGACATATCGTGAAGTCGGTCCGAGGCTTTTGCAGAGCCGCGATCCGCACGTCTTGAATATTCCGGATGAAGTCGGCGTTCAGGCCGAACTGTCAGGTTCAATTGGCGAAAACACGTTTGTAATGGGGCACTACAACGCAAATAGCCATCACAACGATGAAGACGAGTCTATTCCGTTGCCCAAACTCGAAGAGAAATTCCGTCCGTTCTGGGAGATGTTCGGCAACGTCGAACACTATTTCGACGGCGGACAGGAAGTGTACGTAGAGGTCGGAGCCAACGAAGAAGCCGCCACGGAATGGCAGAAGCGTTTGTGGACGCAAGTGCGCGCCAATTTCCCGTTCAAGGGTTCGCAGGAAATTGAATTCGAGACCGAACAGCTTTTCATTAAGGACAAATTGAAAAACGACGAGAAGTACCACGACATGCTTTATTCGGTATCGTGGGTTCCGAACGGATCGTTTTCAATCAACGCCGCCGTTCAGTTTACGGACGACGAAGCGCTGCAGAAGCGCGAAGGCAATCAGTGGATTTCGGGCGAGGCTGCGTGGAAATTCTCCGGGGGCAAGCATCGCGCCATATTGTTCTACGGCAGTGAACGCGGCGGACTGAAATGCTCTAACGGCGTTTGCCGGCAAGTGCAGGCATTTTCCGGTTTGCGGTTGACGCTCGAAACGTCGCTCTAATTCCATGGCAGAGAGTGACGCACGACGTACTTTGCCGGGTGTGGATCGTTTGCTCGAGCGCCCCGAATTTCGCAATCTGCGTGAATCCGTCTCAGTTCCGCTGCAATCACGTGTTATTCGCGAAGAAATAGACTTCGCGCGCGCGAAGATTGAGCAGGGGAAAAGCGCGCCGGACGAATCCGCAATCGCGCACAGCGCTCTTTCCAAAATCAACGCATATCTGAATTCCGCGCCGCGCAGAGTCATCAATGCCACGGGGATCATTCTCCACACAGGCTTAGGCCGTGCGTCGTTGTCTGAGACTGCAATCAAGGCGGTCGTCGAGTCCGCCGGGTATTGCGATCTCGAAATAGACATGGACACCGGTCAACGCGGTGATCGTCAGACCCACGTGGAATCACTATTGTGTTGGCTAACGGGTGCGGAAGCCGCCTTGATGGTAAACAATAACGCGGCCGCGCTGTTCTTGGTTCTGAATACCCTGGCGTCGAAGCGTGAAGTCATCGTGTCGCGCGGCCAACTGATTGAGATCGGAGGGAGCTTCCGCTTGCCCGAGATCATGTCCCGTGCTGGAGCAAAGTTAGTCGAGGTCGGTACTACAAACCGCACTCGCATTGCCGATTTCGCCGCTGCCGTCACGGACAAATCTGTGATGCTTCTGCGTGCCTATCCCTCGAACTACAGAATAGACGGCTTCACGGAAAGCGTCGTCATCAAGGACCTCGCTGATCTGGCTCGCAAACACGGTTTGCTCTGTGTGGACGATTTAGGCGGGGGCCTGCTGTGGGACTGGGCAAAAATCGGACTGCCGGAAGAGCCGCATGTAGCACAGAGCCTTGCCGACGGTGCCGACTTGGTTTTGGTGTCAGGGGACAAAGTCCTCGGCGGCCCACAGGCCGGATTGATCATGGGGAAGAAGAGTCTTGTCCAAAAACTCAAGAAATCCCCGTTGGCGCGAGTCTTGCGCCCCGGCAAGCTCGAGGTTGCAGCCCTTTCCGCCACGCTGAACAGCTTCCTTCATCCGGATCGTCCAAACAAGGAAATCCCTGCGTGGCAAATGTTCTCTGAACCTCTTGATACGACCCGGGCACGTGCCGCAAGCGTCAAACAGAAACTCGCGCAGCAAACAGGCTGGCAAACGCTGGATGTGCGAGAACTGCCTGCCTACGCGGGCTCCGGAACGCTTCCGGCGGAACCACTGCCTTCGTTCGCGGTCGCATGTCTTCCGGAGAATACGACGGCGGCGCGCTGGTCGAAGAAACTTCGGCAATCAAGGACACCAATAGTCTCCGTCGTTCAGGATGATCTTGTCTGCCTGAATATGCGCACGGTTGCCGACTCGGAAATTGACCTTTTGTGCGAAGTAATTTCAGAATCGCACTAACTGCGGTTCGCCGTGACAATCATGATACGGCTCATACTCATACTGCTCTTTGCGTCTTTCGCTCAGGCCAAAACAATCCAGTGGCTGACGATTGACGGCGCGATTGGCCCCGTGGCCAACGAGATGCTGGAAACCGCCCTCGAAGACGCTCGCGAGGCGAATGCCGAGGCGCTAATCATCGAAATGGATACGCCCGGCGGACTCTTGAAAACGACGCGCATCATGTGCAAGTCGATCCTCGCGTCCGAGATACCTGTAGTCGTTTATGTCGCACCGTCCGGCGCACGCGCGGGGTCTGCCGGTGTCTTCATTACGCTCGCGTCGCATGTCGCGGCAATGGCTCCCGGCACGAATATCGGCGCGGCACATCCCGTCGGCCTTGGCGGCATCGGCGGTCAGCAGCAGCAGGATACGTCCGGGGTCATGGAAGGCAAAATCACAAATGATGCTGCCGCCTTCGCGCGTACGCTTGCCGAAAAACACGGCCGCAACGCGGAATGGGCGGAGCTTGCCGTCCGAGAAAGCAAGTCGATCACTGAAACAGAAGCCCTCGATCTGGGAGTCATCGAAATTATTGCTCCGACCGCTGATTCCTTGCTTCGTGCACTGAACGGGCGCGTCGTGACGGTCAACAATGAAACCGACACGCTGAACACGGAAAACGCGCAAATCGTTAACTCTCCGATGTCGCTTCGACTGAAGATTCTCGATCTGATCGCCGATCCGAATATCGCGTACATCTTTTTGCTGATTGGCATCTATGGGTTGTTCTTTGAGCTTTACAATCCGGGAGCGATTCTTCCCGGTGTCGTCGGCGGCTTGTCGTTGATTGTCGCGTTCTTCAGCTTGCAGCTTCTGCCGATCAGTTGGGCCGGTTTGTTGCTGATCATCTTCGCGATCATCCTGTTCATTCTCGAAATCAAGATAACAAGTTACGGACTGTTATCCATCGCAGGAGTCGTCAGTATGACTCTGGGATCACTTATGCTCTTTCAGCCGGGACTCTCCGGCCTGCAGGTGGGGTTGGGATTGATTATTCCCGCCGCCATCGTGACAGCACTTTTCTTTGCCTTCGTCGTTGGCATGGGCTTGCGTGCCCAGTCACGCAAAGTTCTCACGGGTTCTGAAGGATTGGTCGGCGAAACCGGCACCGTTTCAACCGATCTGTCACCGGAAGGCAAAGTACTCGTTCATGGAGAAGTTTGGTCCGCACGTTCCACAGTTTCCGTGGCGCGCGGTTCCAAAGTCAAAGTGGTTTCCGTGAACGGCATGAAATTGACAGTAGAACCGATGTCTGATCAGGCGTCTTAATCAAAGGAGTCGCCATGTTACCGTTTCTCGCTTTTATCGTCGTCTTCGCAGTCTTCATTCTCGCAACTTCGATTCGAGTTCTGAATGAATATGAGCGCGGAGTTGTGTTTCGTCTGGGCCGCGTAATCGGCGTCAAGGGACCGGGATTGATCATCCTAATCCCGCTGGTTGACCGCATGGTGAAGGTCAGCTTGCGCACCGTGGTGTTGGACGTACCTCCGCAGGACGTAATCACGCACGACAACGTTTCTTTGCAAGTGAACGCCGTGGTTTATTTCCGCGTGTTGGACCCTTCAAAAGCGGTCTTGGATGTTGAGAATTACATGTTTGCAACGAGCCAGCTCTCGCAAACGACGCTGCGCTCGGTCCTTGGTCAAATCCAACTCGATGAGATTCTCTCCGAGCGTGAGAAAATTAACGACGAGTTGCAGGAGATCATTGACCGCCAAACGGACCCGTGGGGAATTAAAATCTCGCTTGTAGAGTTGAAACACGTCGACTTGCCTCAAGAAATGAAACGTGCCATGGCTCGTCAAGCCGAAGCCGAACGCGAACGCCGCGCAAAAATCATCGCCGCCGAAGGTGAACGGCAAGCCGCAGGCCAGTTGACGGAGGCCGCATCTGTCATCGCGGCTCACCCCGAAGCCCTCCAGCTTCGATACCTGCAAACGCTGGTCGAGATCGCTGCGGAAAAAAACTCAGTGACGGTCTTCCCGATTCCCATAGATCTCCTAAAACCGTTCCTGAAATCTTAATCGGATCAACAAGAAACTACTGAAAGACTCAGCTCAGTATGCCGCGTCGCAACAAACATCCGCTGGTACAACTCCTCGGCAGCCTTGCCAAGATTGGCATTCCGCTGATCATCATTGCCGTCGCAGCATGGTGGGTGCTGAATCGTGATGCTACTCCCGTCGGGCAAGTTCGCATTACTTCCACGATAAAGGGAGCGGAGATCTATATCGATGGTGCGCAGGCTGGCGCACAAACCGACACTGTCCTCTTAGATATCCCGGTAGGGAGGAGGCTCATTACGCTTCGCGCCCCCGGCCTGATTTCCGATCCCGAGGTAGCGATCGTTGAAGTCCAAAAGGACCGCGCGTCCGTCGCGACATTTGTCTTGACTGATTCCAATCAAGCGGCACAACCGGATGTCATTCCGGTCCGCGACGGCGTCAGACAAGACGTTTTTGCCACCGACGAAGCAATGATACGTTCCATCCCGGCCGCTCCTCCCAGAAAGTCCTTGTTGGACTTCTCAGAGGACGACTATTCTTCTGACTATGGCTCTCCGTCCCAGTCTTCGCCGGGCACCTATACTCCCAAGCCGCAAAGCTCAGGCAAGCCGGAAGTAATGACCGAAGAACAGCGCAAATCGCTTGTTGGAACTCAAATAAGCGTAACCTCGGAACCACCCGGCGCCGCAATCATCGTCAACGGCGCGCGCACTCCGAGTGTCACACCACATACTTTCAGAGGATTGGATCGTGGCTACTACGTCTTCTCTCTTGAACTGACCGGTTATGTCGCAACTCCGGACAGCATCGAAGTCGCACTCCGTGAAGACAATGAGAACGAACTCGCCGCGTTTTCTCTCCAACCGAAAGAAAGGCTCCCTGTACCCCAGCTCACAATTCAAACCAAACCTTTGGCCGCTGGTATTAAAGTCGACGGCACGTCGGTAGGAGTCGGCTCGGCAAAAGTCAGCGCGGATTACGGGGCGCGCGTGATCGAATTCGCAGATGTTCCCGGTTACAAAACTCCCGATCCGGTTCGCTTGAGCATTACCACTGAAAATTCTGACCACACGGTCGTCGGCACCTATGAACGCCTCAGCGGTTCTGCCTTGGTTGCGGTCGTGCCGAACGAGAACTTTCCTCGTTTCGACGCCGCCAAACTGCGGGTCTTCGTCGACAACGAGCTGATCCTTGACGGACCCAAGGGTACCTACGACGCGACCTTGCTTGGCAGTTTGTATCCCGGTGATCGCGCGATAAAAATTCAATACGACGATTTGGTCGCCGAAGACATCATTAAGCTGAATGACGGCCAAGTTGCTGAGATTACGATACGCATAAATGCGTTTTTCAGTAAACGTTCTCTCAAGTTCAAAGTTAAGACTGATATCCCCCTCGAGACGTGGCAGGCGCGGTTCAAAAAATCAAACATCCTGACTCAAGGTTGAGCCGCGCTGCGCAGGGATCGGGCAGGCAGCAAGCAGACCCTCGCCAAGAGGGTTTTTTGCATGAAAAAGAACGCCTGAATCGCTACCTCGCGCGTCATGGAGTTTGCTCTCGAAGGGCCGCCGACACGCTCATTGCATCGGGCCGTGTCAAAGTAAACGAAAAAGTCGTGCGCACACTCGGAACAATCGTGGACGGTTTGCGCGATATTGTTTTGGTCGATGGCGAACGCGTGCTCGAAGCGCCGGATCCGCGCGTCATCATCTTTCACAAACCAGTTGGCGTACTGAGCACGTGTAAACACGGCCGTGAAAAGGGTCCGATTATTCTCGACTACTTGCCGAATGACCGTCGCTACTTTCCAGTCGGCCGGTTGGACAAGGATTCTTCCGGTCTTCTCTTGATTACTGATGACGGCGATCTTGCTCACAAGCTCGCGCACCCGCGCTTCGGTTCGAAAAAAGTCTATCGAGTGGAAGTTCATCCGCCGTTCGAACGCAAACAAGCCATGAAACTTGTGCGCGGAATAATGCTGTCCGATGGCCCGGCACAGGCGCTTGAAGTCATAGAGATAACACCGGCTGTTTACGAAGTGACTCTTGCCGAAGGTCGCAAGCGGCAACTGCGGCGTATGGTAACTTCGCTCGGCTCCCACGTAATTTCTCTAAGTCGGGTTGAACAAGCCGGACTGAAACTCGGAAAACTCCGCCCCGGAAAATGGCGCGAATTGACACACGCCGAAATGAAATCACTACGCGCAAAGACTAGTCAGGACTCAGAACAAAATACTGACGAGGATTAAATCATGTACTTGGTTGATGAAGAAAAATTGATCATCCACAGCATGGCGTCGCCTAAGTACGAATGCAAGATCAAGGATATTCCCGAAGACAAACGCCGCAAGGTTTACACTTTGGATCAGGTCAAGCGAATGATTGACACGCAGCATCGCCCGCAGTACAATGGCTGCCAATGGTGCATGGCGGAGTATCATACTTTTGACATGCAGAGTATCTTCCGCCACGACTGATGGGTCATGTCATTGTCGGCACGGCCGGACACATTGATCACGGTAAGTCTTCATTGGTCCGTGCACTAACCGGCACCGATCCCGACCGATTGCCCGAAGAAAAACGCCGCAAGATCACAATCGACTTGGGCTTTGCCTTTCTCGATGACGTCGCGGCTATTATCGACGTTCCCGGTCATGAGAAATTTATTCACAACATGGTCGCTGGTGCGTCAACCGTCGACTTCGCACTGCTCGTAATAGCGGCTGACGACGGCGTGATGCCGCAGACACGTGAACACCTCCACATTCTGCGTTTGCTCGGCATCAAGCACGGCTCAATCGCCTTGACGAAATGCGGTGTTACCGAGTCAGAATGGCGGTCTCTTGTCAAAGAACAAATTCGCGCCGCCACGCAGAGTACTTTCTTGCGCGATGCGCCGCTCTTTGAAGTGGATTCCCTGTCGGGTCAAGGGATTGAGGACTTACGCAAGTTTCTCATTACAGAACTCCCCAAACTTCCTCGCCGCAACAAATCGGACGTCCTGCGCATCCCCATTGATCGTGTCTTCACGATTCATGGCCACGGTACTGTGGTCACGGGAACGGTGCTTTCAGGATCTGTTCAGCGCGATCAAAAAGTGGAATTGAATCCCGGAACGGTCTCCGCTCGCGTAAAACAACTGCAAACAAATGCGCGCGAACAAACTCAGATCATGTCCGGCATGCGCGCTGCTCTGAATTTGAATTCGGACCAAACTCCCGTTCGCGGGCAAACGATCACCCAACCCGGATCACTATTATCCTCCCGCAGGCTGGGCATCGTTTTCGACCAAATTCCCGAAGCTCCCGTCGTAAAAGACCGTCAGCGCGTCCGCGTTTTGATTGGCACGCAGGAAGTCATGGGCCGCTATCGCTTGATCGGCGAAACAAATGCGTTCAAATCCGCTCTTTTGCTCCTCGATGAACCGGTCGTCGCGGCATTCTCAGATCGTTTGATCCTGCGTCGCTATTCTCCGCTCGAAACTCTCGGCGGCGGAGTTGTCCTCGATATCGATCCGTCGTTGCGCGGTGGAAAATTCAGAGAGCAAACGGCCTCGCTTCTCTCCGGTTTGTACGATGTCGACGGCGGCAAAGCTCTGCCCGCTTGGCTCAAGATTCGGGCGCCTTTCGCGGTTCAGATGTCGCGCTTGCTCGCGATGTTCGCAATCTCCGAATCTGTATTTAAAGAAAGTTTCCTGCGTGCGGAGACTGGCTGCAGACAACATTCGACATTCGTATTTCATGCTGACTCTTTCGCGGCTTGGAAAGTCAAGGTCGTCGAGCATCTAAAGCACTTGCATAAAACACAAGCCGCGGAGCCGGGGTTCTCAACGACACAAATTGCGGCGAAACTCCCGCTCTTGCCGCAGCAATTGCTTGAGATCACGCTCTCCGATCTCCTAAAGACGAGGGAAATCGCGCAAGATGGCCCGCTCTACCGTCTCCCGAGTGCTGTCAAGAAAGTGGATGACAAGCTCGCGGCGCTCATTAGCCAAGTGATCGCGCAGTTATCCAGGGATGGTTTTGCACCGTCGTCTTCATCAGTCCTAAGCGAATCCCTAAAGAGACCGAAAACTGAAATCGAGCAAGCTCTCGTTACGGCATTCCGCACGAACCTCGCAATGCGGCTCGGCACCGATCTCTTTTTTGAAAAATTGCAGTTCGACCGAGCCGTCGACAAGGTTCGCGAACTGCTTCGCAAAACTGGGTCGTTTCAAGTCTCAGATCTCAGCAAGCATCTGAATTCTTCGCGGAAGTACGTCGTTCCGTTTCTTGAATATCTCGACACAAAAGGCATCACAGAACGCCGTGGCAACGAACGTGTGCCGGGCCGCAACTTCGACAAAGCCGATCCCCTGTGAAAAAAATTATTTTGACCATATTAGACGGTTACGGCCTTGCGCCGGACGGTCCCTACAACGCTGTCACTCGCGCAAACACTCCTTTCCTCGACCAAATGTGGAAGACGTCCCCGTCCGCAACTCTGATTACGTCCGGCGAAAACGTTGGTCTCCCCGCTGGACAAATGGGGAACAGCGAAGTAGGCCATTTGAATATCGGAGCAGGTCGCGTTGTCTATCAAGACATTACTCGTATCGATCTCTCGATCCGCAATCATGAGTTTCATCAGAATCCGGTTTTGCTGAGTCTGATTCGAGACCTGAAATCTCGCGGAGTCGCACTTCATCTGTTCGGCCTTGTAAGCGACGGTGGAGTGCATTCTTCACTAAATCATATCCGCGCCATCCTCGAAACATGTAAAGAAAACGAATTCACCAACGTCAATATTCACGTGTTCACAGACGGTCGCGACACGCCTCCGCACAGCGGAAAAGACCACGTCAAAACTCTGGAAGGGTGGACACGCGAACTCAAAGTTGGCCGCATCGTGACAGTTTCCGGCCGCTATTATGCAATGGACCGTGACAAACGTTGGGACAGGGTAAAGAAGGCCTATGATGCAATTTGTCTCGGACAAGGACTAACTGCGAATTCCGCAGTCGAAGCAGTCGAGAACTCATACAAGTCGGATGTGACGGATGAATTCATCCTACCGACGGTCGTCGTAGCCGATGAGTCCGCCCGTCTGCATTCGGGAGACAGTGTTCTCTTTTTCAATTTCCGTTCCGATCGCGCGCGCCAGTTGACCAACGCGCTCACGGACCCCGGTTTCGAAGAGTTTCCGTGTCCCGTCAAGGTATCAACCTATGTGACGATGACGCAATACCACGAAGCCTACAAGTTTCCCGTGCTGTTCCCGCCGCAGAAACTCACCAGCATTCTCGGCAAAGTTCTCAGCGAAAAGGGTCTAAAACAACTTCGCATCGCCGAAACGGAGAAATATCCGCACGTCACTTTCTTCTTTAATGGCGGAGATGATACGCCCTTTTCAGGCGAAGATCGCATTCTCGTGCAGTCTCCTAAGGTCGCAACCTACGACTTGCAGCCGGAAATGAGCCAGCCTGAAGTGACTGAAAAACTTTGTGCAGCCATCAGAAGCAAGCAGTACGATTTCATTTGCATTAACTTTGCGAATTGTGACATGGTCGGGCACACGGGCGTACTGGAAGCCGCCATCAAAGCCGTCGAAGCGGTGGACAAAGGTGCGCAGGCAATGATAGACGCCGCCAAAGAGTCTGACTACGCGGTTCTCATCACAGCGGATCACGGCAACGCAGAGCAAATGTGGGACGATAAAACAAATGGCCCGCACACGGCTCACACGACAAACCCGGTTCCCGTGGCCTTAGTGAACGCCGACCCGTCTTACAAACTTCGGCAGGGTGGACGACTTGCCGACCTTGCTCCGACCGTCCTCGAGTACATCGGCTTGCCTCAGCCCAAAGAGATGACTGGTCAATCCTTGCTTGCCAAGTAGTGCACATTTTTGGAGAGCACAAAGCCGCCGTCGTAGCGGCACTCCTGATAGGACTTGTCTTACGTGTCGCGTTTCTGATTGAGACCCCTTTTAATCAACCTGAACAACCCGGCCGGCTGTCCGCCTACAATGACGAAGCAGCACATGTAGGCTTTACAAAACACATTCTCGAAACTGGATCGCTGCCACGGCACGCGGCTGCAATCACATCGGTCACGCACGGCGAATTACCGACCTTTGAGAATTACCAGTCTCCGCTCTATTACATCATTCACGCGTCCATCTGCAAAGCGCTAGAGATCAGTGAATCGAAAACCGTGGCGCTCGTGGGACGTGCGCTCTCTCTCCTCTTTATGTTGCTTTTGTTTTTGGTCGGCATAAAGATTACGTCCGTTTTGGGCCGGGGGCTCGATGTCCGCACCACGTCTCTGTTTGCCGTATTTCTCGCTTTATCTGGGGTCTTTGTCAGGTTCTCAACACAAGCTGGAAATGAACTGCTTGCTTGGCTTGCCATTGGTTGGATGACGTGGGCCTATCTCGAACATGAGCGTTACACGTCTGCGCGAAATTTGGCGTGGTTGATGATCGCGTTCATATTGGGGTTGTACATAAAGCTCTCTGTCTTGCTTGTATTCCCCTTAATAGTATTGGCCATTCGTCGTTGCCGTGCGACGTCGACGAGCCGCTCCCTTATTGGCGCAGCTTATTTAGTGATTGGCGTCACTCCACTCGCGCTGTACAATTATTTCACGTTTGGCAGCGTGATTCCGCTCGCCGCAGGTTTCGGTGAGTCGTCGTTTCGCATTCCGGGCTTTGAGTCTTTGTTTTATGCCGCACGCTCGGCAGTTTTCCCATGGAGCGAACTTTGGCAACATTGGAAAGGCCTGCTTCTTTTTACACCCGCGCTCGCGGTTGTTGTGGGAGTAGTTTCAGGAATCTTTGCAAGCGTTCGCGATTCAAAATGGGCTCTTCCGATTTTCAGCGTTGTTCTCGCAGGCTATGTGTGGCTCAACTTTCGCTATAATCAGGCTGAAGCCCGCTATCTTTTTGCCGCTTGGCCCGCATTCCTAATCGGAATTGAACACTCCTTCGTCCGCCGCATGTCTCCGTGGCTGCTGGCGGCGGTATTACTAATCCCTTACACACTCTTTGTCTTCTAACGGCGTCTCTCACAAACTTCGCTCGCTGACAAAAGAGTCGGTCGTTTACGGACTCGCGCATGTCCTGACTCGGTCCGTGACGTTCTTGCTGCTCCCGTATTACAGTCACAAAATGACGGCGGGAGACTACGGCGAACTCTCACTCTATTATCTCTTTTTGGCAATCGTCCAAACGTTTTATTTTTACGGTTTGGACATTTCGTATCTCCGGTTCTACAATCTGTCAGACCACGGCAAAACGAAAAGCCAAATATCGGGTAACGTACTACTAACGACTCTCGTCTCTTCGCTCGGCCTGAGCCTTTTGCTTGCAGTCTTTCATCGGGGCATTGGTTCGATTCTAATTTTCAATCCCCTTGATCCTTCAAGCGTGCCTACGAATGTCCTGATTTGTATTGGCATTCTGTTCTTTGACACTGTCAGCGCCTTTCCATTCCTAAAATTGCGAAGCGACAACCGTCCGATGTCCTTCGCGACTCAGAAACTGATTAACGTTTTAATCAACGTTGGGCTGAACGTTTGGCTCATCGGCGGTTTGAACATGGGCGTGCGCGGCGTACTCTGGGCAAATCTGATCGCAAGCGTGGTCACGACGCTGCTGCTTCTCCCCGGAATTCTGCGTACCTGTGAATTCAAATTTGACAAACAGCTATTGCGCGACATGCTGCTCTTCGGTTTGCCTAACATCCCGACTTACTTGTTCGTCATGATTGTCGAGCTTGCAGACCGCAAAGCACTGGAGATTTTCAGAGGCGTCGACGAAGCGGGACTCTATTCCGCCGGATACAAACTCGGAATGTTCATGGGCGTGGTCAATGCCGCATTTCGCTTTGCGTGGCAGCCATTCTTCCTGAAACATGCCAACGACGAGCATGCTCCGACGCTCTTTTCCAAGACGATGACATATTATGTCCTCGTATCGACCGCGCTATTAGTTTGGCTTAGCCTCTTCGTCCCGCCGCTTGTGATGACCGATTTGCCGGTCGTCGGCAATGTGATTGCGCCCGCGTTTTGGGCAGGCCTAAGCGTTTTCCCGATTATTCTTGCCGCGCATATTTTCGACGGAATTTACGCGAACTTGATGGTTGGAATCTATCTTAAGAAAGCCACACGAAAACTGCCCGCGGTCACAGGCGCGGCCGCAGTCTTTACGATTGTCGCAAATATCTTGTTGATCCCTAAGTTCGGAATGATGGCCGCCGCATGGATTACATTGGTGGCATTCGTGATTCAGGCCGGATTGCTGTATCTCACGGCGAACAAAATCTATCCGATTCGTTATGAATGGAATCGGATTCTCTTGTTGTTCGTTTTGTCCGGAGGAATAACTACGATCGCCGCAGAGCTCCCGTTGACGGTTTCGCTTCGATTCGCGCTTGCCGTCGCATTTCCGGTGCTACTCGTTCTTTTTAAGTTCTTCCCTGAAAACGAACTTCGTTCAATAAAGAGTCTCATTCGCGGATGAAGATTCTCTATGTCGCACCGGAGCATGTTTCCGGAACGTTGACTCTTTTCAAACAAGAGCACGAACGCCGTGGCGATGTTTGCAGGTTCGTGACGTTCTGGCATAGCCGCTGGGATTTCCCGGATGATATCTGTCTCAATCTCCGCGGCATGCCCAATCGCTCTTGGGTACGTGCAATTCGTCGCAGTGTAGCGCACGACCCGTACAATACCCCGTCCCGCATCGTCGCAGGCAAACTACCCGTCTGGAATCCGAACCCACTTGTTCGCGCGATGTTTTCTTTGCGAGACGAGTACAATTGGCGCAAGATCCGCATCGCGATAAAGCAGCACGACCTCCTGCACTATGACGTCTTGCACCTCGACGGCGGCGCCGATTTCACGCGGGATGCGCGCTTCGCCCGCGCCTTCAAAAAGAAGAACAAAGGTGTCGTCGCCTACTTCCATGGATCAGACCTTCGCTCGCGCGGTTACATTCCGGCCGTCGACGACATTACGGATATTCGTTTTACTCCCGAATGGGACTTGGCCGTTCTTGACGACCGCATACAGTATTCATATTTACCCGTCGACCTGAGCAAATTTGAGTACCGGCCATATGCTCCATCCAAACCGATTCGTGTCGGCCATGCCGCGCGCAACCCGCTCAAAGGCACCGCAGCCGCCGTTTCCGCAATAAGAGAACTTTCGAAATCGCATGCTGTTGAACTTGTCTTGATTAAAGACATGTCGTACACAGATGCACGCGCGGCCAAACGGACCTGCGACGTCTTCGTCGACCAGTTAACCAATCATGGCGGCTGGGGGTACGGTATGAGTGGAGTGGAAGCGCTTGCAATGGGCATTCCCGTCATCACAAATATCCCCGAACCGATGCGCCCCTTGATCGGCGAGCATCCGTTTATTCAAGCGGACGAAGCAAGCATCGCTGAAGTCTTGCGACAATGCATGGACGAACCATCTCGAATGTCGCTGCTTTCCGAGCAGGGCCGTGACTGGGTGATGCGGCGGCACTCGATCACAAGCGTCGCCGATCAACTCTATGACCACTACCGCAAATTTGGTTGGACGAAGTAGTGACCGCCAGCGTCGTCGTAATTAGCTTTAATCAGAGACTATTCATCGAGCGCTTGGCAACACAATTGCTCGATCAGGACTACGCGGCAGACGACTACGAAATCGTTGTCGTTGAATGCGCCTCTTCGGATGATACGATTGAATGGCTCCGGTCGAAAAGCGATTCGCGTCTGAACCCGCTCTATCTCACGGAACAATGCAATCGTTCACAAGGCCGCAACCAAGGCATTCGCGCGGCCCGCGGTGATATTATCATCATGATTGACGGTGACCACACGGTAAGTAAGAACTTCGTGTCGGCACACGTCGAAGCCCACAAAAGAGGGAAATGTGCAATCGTCGGGAAATCCGATTTTGCTCCAAATCCGAATTTCAAAGCGATCAACGACTATTTAAACAATGGCGGTGCGGCGAAATTCCCAGCCAGCACGCCGCTGCCGGGTCGTTACTTTCTGACAAGAAACTGTTCTGTCCCAAAACAAGTCCTGCTGGAAATCGGTCTGTTCGACGAAACTTTTGACCGTTGGGGCGGGGAAGACCTCGATCTTGGAGTTCGTCTCGAGCAAGCGGGAATACCGATCTACGGCGATAATTCTTCCCTTGCACTTCACCATCATTTTCGTACAATTGATGAAGTTCTTAGTATCGTTCGGTTGTATGGAGAAGGCAGCGTGCCGCGCTTGGTCGAAAAGCACCCGCAACTTTTCCGAGAACTAAATCTCGACAGACTTTTCAACAACCCCTACGAAGTAAACCGCTTCGGCGCGGCCGAAAGATTCGTCAATCGATTGCTCTGTTCCGCTCCTGTGTTCCAGATAGTCCGCGCCTACGCGAACATAAAGTCTCGTAGCACAGTTCCCAGATTTGTGTTTGACTACTTGCATCTCAGGCAATATGCGGCTGGCTACCGTCAGTCGCAGAAAAACAAATAAAAGTATGCCGACAATTATTGATGGAAAGGCGGTCGCCGCCGGACTTCAAGCCAACCTAAAGAATAAAATCGCGAAATTTATCACCGAAACCGGAATAACTCCCGGTCTTGCCGTCGTATTGGTGGGTGACGATCCTGCGTCTGCGGTATATGTGAAATCGAAAGGCAAAGCGTGCGAACGACTCGGTATGTTTTCCGAAACTCTCAGGTTTCCCGCTGACACGTCGCGCGAAGAAACCCTCGCAACAATCGAAAAACTGAATCGCGACAGCCGCATTCATGGCATCCTCGTCCAGCTTCCGCTACCCAATCACCTTGATCCGGACGAAGTCATTGATGCGATCGATCCGAGAAAAGATGTGGACGGATTGCATCCCGCGAGCGCGGGTCTGCTCGCACTCGGTAGGCCGCGTTTTGTACCGTGCACTCCGGCTGGCATCATAGAGCTCCTTCGCGCAAGCGAAGTGGACGTCAAAGGCAAACATGCCGTCGTCTTGGGACGCTCCAATCTCGTCGGCCGTCCGATTGCCACATTGCTTTCGACCAAAGGAGAAATGGGCGATGCAACAGTCACGATTTGTCATTCGCGCAGCCGCGATCTCGCATCGATTACGCGAACAGCCGATGTTCTGGTCGTTGCTATTGGACAACCGAATTTTGTTACTCGCGACATGGTCAAACCCGGCGCGGTCGTAATTGATGTCGGAATTCATCGCCTGCCCGAATCCGAGGGCGGCGGCCTCTGCGGCGATGTACAGTATGATCAAGTTGCCGATATCACATCCGCTATCACACCCGTTCCCGGCGGCGTCGGTCCGATGACGATTACACTTTTGATGAGCAATACACTAAAAGCCGCCATGCTGTTTTCCAATCTGAAAACACATGCCTGAAACGCGGAGTGTATATTTGATGGGAATCGGCGGCATCGCGATGGCGAACGTCGCGGTTCTCTTACGCTCGGCGGGTTACGACGTAACGGGCTCCGATCAAGGCATCTACGAACCCGCCGCATCGCTTCTGCGCCGTGCGGGAATCGCAGCAAAAACTCCCTATTCCGAAAACAATCTTCCGCTCGACGACAACACGGTTGTTATTGTTGGCAACGTTCACTCGCGCGGTCATATTGAAGTCGAAGAAGCGCTTCGCCGCAATTTAAGACTCGAGTCTTTTCCCGGTTTTCTGCGCAGATCAGTGATGGCAAACAAACGTCGCGTAGTCATTGCCGGCACTCATGGCAAAAGCACGACGTCCGCCTGCGCCGCGCATTTGCTCATCACGCTTAATCGCAATCCCGGCTATCTGATCGGAGCGGATCCCGTGAACATGGAGTTCGGAGGACACCATGGCAGCGGATCAGAATTTGTAATCGAAGGCGATGAATACGACAGCGCGTTTTTTGACAAACGTTCCAAGTTTCTCGACTATTTTCCGCACGTTCTGATTCTCGGTCGGGTTGAGCACGACCATCTCGACATTTTCCCGACACTCGAAGAAATGCTAATCTCGTTTCGCCGGCTTGTGGCTCAGCTGCCTGCAAACGGAACTTTGGTGGTCGCAGCAGACAGCCCCCTCGCGCTCGAATTAGCCTCAAAGTCGCCTTGTCCGGTTGTGAAAGTCTCGGATAAATCTGACAGCGATTACTTTATTGACGAGAAGACACTTCGCGGGCCCGACGGAACATCCTATCCGGATTTCGCACCCGGTGTCATCGGTGCGCACAACCGTCTGAACGTCGCCATGGCTATTGCCGGTATCGAGTCGCTCGATATTCCCGTTGCTGATGTCGTTCATGCCGCATCCTCATTTCGCGGCATCAAGCGCCGACTCGAGTTACTCTTTTCTTCAAACGAACTTATCGTTTATGATGATTTCGCGCATCACCCGACGGCCATCGCTGCCGCTGTCGATGCCGTTCGCGCAGAGCATCCGGATCGCGAGGTCGTCGCAGTCTTCGAACCTCGCAGCAACACCGCCGTTCGCAACAAGTACCAGGACGAGTTCCGCGAAGCGCTTGCCCACTCCCATGTGGCAATTATCGGTACGGTGCACCGCAAAGACAAGATTCCCAAACCCGACGTCGTCGATACGGACCGGATGGTTGGCGAGTTAAGAACCCAAGGAGTTCAAGCGTACGCACTTGAAAATTGCGACATCCCTGAGTACCTTTTGAACGGTCTCCCCAAATCCGACCGCCGCGTCATTCTCTTTATGAGCAACGGCAGCTTTGGCGGAGCGGCCGCGGAATTCCTCGGCAAATTGTCGCACAAAAATACGATCACGGCCTAACTCGCCGTGGGGACGGATGGGGCACTGGTGGCTCCCGCGGTCTTCAAAACCGTTTGCGTCCATGTAACACATGGATGGCTGGGTTCGATTCCCAGACGTTCCCGCAAAGCCCAATTCCCACGGGCATCACTGGAAATTCATCGTCTTGACATTTCAGTCTAACTTGGTTAGCTTCTATAGGGAATAACCTACTATTCAAAACTATTCTACTGTTTACGAGGAATTTATGACTGCCAACTCCGCCGTTACATCGTGGGTAGATGAGTGCGCAAAGCTGTGCAAGCCCGACAAAGTCCATTGGTGTGATGGTTCTGACGCCGAGCGTGACATGCTCACAAAGATGCTGCTGGACAGCGGTGAATTCACGCGCTTGAATGAGGCCAATTGGCCCAACTGCTATCTCTATCGTTCCGACCCCACGGATGTCGCCCGTACCGAAAAAGTAACCTATATCTGCTCCGAAAAAGAATCCGACTGCGGCCCCACCAATAACTATATGTCCCCGGCGCAGGCACAGGCGGAAATTCTGCCTCGCTATGCCGGTGCCATGAAGGGCCGCACAATGTACGTGCTTCCCTACGTCATGGGCCCATTGGGAAGTCCCTACAGCAAAGTCGGCTTCCAGCTCACGGATTCCGTTTACGTCGTGCTGAACATGTTCATCATGGCGCGCGTCGGCGACAAGGCTTTGAAACAACTTGGCGACTCCAAGGACTTCGTCAAGGGCATGCATTCGATCGGTGAATTGAAACCCGAGACTCGTGCCATCTGCCATTTCCCCGAAAGAAATGAAATCTGGTCATTCGGGTCAGGTTATGGCGGCAACGCTCTACTTGGCAAGAAGTGCCACGCGCTCCGTATCGCCTCGGCGCAAGCCCACCGTGAAGGCTGGCTGGCCGAACATATGTTGATTCTTGGTTTGGAAAATCCGGAAGGCAAGACTTACTATATTGCGGCCGCTTTCCCCTCCGCGTGTGGCAAGACAAATCTCGCAATGGTGATACCTCCCGCAGCCCTGAAAGGCTGGAAAGCGTGGACCGTCGGCGATGACATTGCTTGGATGCGCTATGGCAAGGACGGCCGCCTGTACGCCATTAATCCCGAAGCCGGTTTCTTCGGCGTGGCGCCTGGCACCTCGGCCAAGACAAACCTGAATGCATTAAAGACAGCTTCCGCCAATTCGCTTTTCACCAACGTCGCCATCGACGAAAACAAGAACGTTTGGTGGGAAGGCCTGTCGTCTCCGCCGCCTGCCAAGTTGACGGATTGGAAAGGCAACCCCTGGACGCCGGACAGCACCGAGAAAGCTGCCCATCCCAATAGCCGATTCACGACCCCAGCGTCACAATGTCCGTCGATTTCGCCGCACTGGGAAGATCCGGAAGGCGTGCCGATTTCGGCGATTCTCTTCGGCGGCCGCCGCGCGAGCTTGGTTCCGCTGGTCGTAGAAGGCATGAATTGGAATCACGGCGTTTTGCTCGGAGCGTCGATGGGTTCTGAAACCACTGCCGCAGCCACGGACAATAAGGTTGGCACGATCCGCCACGATCCGATGGCGATGTTGCCGTTCTGTGGTTACCACATGGGCGATTACTTCCAGCACTGGATCAACATGGGAACGAAGGTTCCGAATCCGCCCAAAATCTACGGCGTCAATTGGTTCCGTCAGGACGAAAACGGCAAGTTCTTGTGGCCCGGTTTCGGCGACAACGTGCGTGTTCTGCAATGGATTATTGATAGGGTGGAGGGTAAGGCGGGCGCAGCCGCAACTCCGCTTGGAAATATGCCCCGCATGCAGGACTTAAACCGCGAAGGATTGGATTGTTCCGACGATGCCTTAAATACGATTCTTAGCGTCGACAAAACGGCGTGGAAGGCCTCATTTGCTGAGACTCGCGAGTATTTCGCCAAGTTTGGCGACCGCTTCCCGAAGGCCTTGAATGAAGAAATGGACGCTCTCGAAAAACGTTTGAGCTAACGGCCTGAAACAATTTGAAAGAGCCATCTGTTCAATGAGCAGGTGGCTCTTTTCATGGAGACAAGAAATATGAAGACACTTTGGGCAACCTTCCTAATTGCGGTATTTTGCGGAAGCGCATCTGCGCTTCCGAAGGTCGCCGTGTTTCCGTTTCAACCGCTGATGGATTCAACGTACGATGTCTGGGGCGATCAAGTAAAGGTCTTGAACTACCAGCTTGCCTTGCAGAGCTTCATTGTTTCCGACTTGACCCGCAGCACCGATGTAGAAGTCGTCAAAATCGATGATCTGGCTTTTAATGTTGAAGCCGCACTTGAAAAAGCGAAAGTGGTCGAAGCAGATTTCGCGGTCATCGGAACATTCGCCGAATTACCTACCGCAATACGGGGAGATGCGCAACTTGTCGATGTCTCCTTGGGCAAAGTCCCGCGCGGCTACCAAACGTCTTCAACTGCCGGCCGCTGGGAGGATTTATCCTACGTTGCTCGCGACTTAGCCGACCAGCTTCTTGGCTTGATTTCGAGCTCATCATCGACAACAGCCGAGTCAATAAGCCGGTTGATTATCGAAGGAAACCGCTTGGACCTGGGCTACGGACCAAGCTCCGATGCACGCCTTATAGTAGAAGTGAATTCTCCGGCACCGAAAGTAAGCCTGAGCTCCGGTGCCACACTTAGGCGGTGCAGCATCCGCGATCGGTCAAACTCCGAAAGAACCGATGGCGGCCCAATCTGCTATTCCGGTGACGTCCCGTCGGGCGAACAGACCATTCAAATCGAGCAACGCGGCTACTATGGCCACAAAGATGACCTAAGTTTAGCCCCCGGAAAGGTCTACAGGCTTATCGTTGAGCTTCAACCAATGAACTTCCAAGGCGATAAAGGTCGATAGACAACGGAAGTATCTGCACAGCAACCCATGAATTTACAAGGAGTAAGGCTCAAAAGACTTCACAAGGTGTCTGCACTTCAAGATGAATACACTTCAAGGTGTCTGCACCGCAAGGTGAATACACGGCAAGGCGAATGCACCGCAAGTTGAATGCACCGCAAGGTGAACACACGGCAAGGTGAACACACGGCAAGGTGTCTGCACCGCAAGGTGAATACACGGCAAGGCGAATGCACCGCAACGATATTATGTGCAGCCTGTCTGCACATAATATTACTTATGTGACTTTTGCATCAATTAGAAGGCCGGGCGCAAACCCGGCCTTTCAGCTCTACTTCTGTCATCCTCTGTAAGGACCTATTCAAGACGCTTCAATCAGTCCAACGGCACGCAGGCTACCCTTTGACGACCAGATTCACAATCTTCCCCGGTACCACAATCACCTTCGCAAGCTGTTTGCCCTCGAGCTGCGCCTTAATCTTATCGAGTTCCAGCGCCGACTTTTCAAGTTCGTCTTTAGTTGCGCCCGCCGCCGCCTCAAACGTCTCGCGCAGCTTCCCGTTGATCTGCACCGCAATCGTCAGCGTATCAGCTTTCGCTTTCTCAGCATCAAATTCCGGCCAGGATTCGTCAAAGATCGATCCCAAATGTCCGAACACATGCCAAAGCTCCTCGGCCAAATGCGGCGCCGACGGCGCAATCAGCTTCACCAGCGTTTCCACGGCTTCTACCTTCGCCGGACTCGATTGCACGTCCTTGAGATCGGATCCAACCCAGCCATAAATCGTATTCGTCAGTTCCATCAACCGCGCAAGCTGAGTATTAAAAGCAAACCCCTGCAGGTCATGCCCAACAGCCTGAATTGTCTGATGCAGTTTCCTCTCAACATCCCGTGGCATGGCGTCTTCCGGTCTCCCCCCATTTACGTCTGCGGAAATGGGGGGATTAAGGGGGGCTTCGGATTTTTCGATCTTGCCGTCCGCCACCGCCATCCCCAATCGCCAAACTCTCGCCACAAATCTCTCAATCCCCGAGATCCCGCCTTCCGACCAGTCTCCCCCCTGCGTATAGTCACCCGAGAACATTAAGTAACACCGCAAAACATCTGAACCGACACGCTCCAAAACCGGCTCCGGTGCGACCGTGTTGCCCTTCGATTTCGACATCCGTTCGCCGTTGTTCAAGATGATCCCCTGATGAATCAGCCGCGAGAACGGCTCTTCATACGGAAACCATCCGGCATCTTTCGCCACCTTCGCAAAGAAGCGACTGTAAATCAAATGGCCCATCGCATGTTCCGGTCCACCGACATATTGATCGACCGGAAACATGTTCTTGAGATGCTCTCTATCAAACGGCGCGTCGGACAGATGCGCGTCGGGATATCGAAGATAATACCACGACGAACAAACGAACGTGTCCATCGTATCGGGATCTCGCTCGGCCGCACCGCCGCACTGCGGACACGACGTCTTGATAAACGACTCCACACTCGCCAGCGGCGATTTTCCCTTGGGCTTATACTCTTCGACATTCTCAGGCAGCAAAACAGGTAGTTGATCCTCAGGTACCGGCACCGTCCCGCATTTCTCGCAGTGCACCATCGGAATCGGTGCACCCCAGTACCGTTGCCGCGACACCGTCCAATCCCTAAGATGCCAAGTCACGGTAGGTTCACCCAGCCCAAGTGATTTGAGCTTCTCCCCCACCTTCTTAATTCCATCCTTAGACGACAACCCCGAAAATTCCCCCGAATCAAACATCACCCCATACTCAGTGAATGCTGCTTCAGGTCTCCCTCCATTTGCGTCTGCGGAAATGGGGGGATTAAGGGGGGCTTCTGAGTCTGATCCCCCTCCGCGCTGCGCGGGGGGGCTAGGGGGGGTCTTTTCATCAGGTCGAATCACTTCCTTAATCGGCAACCCGTACGTCTTCGCAAACGCAAAATCCCGAGTGTCATGCGCCGGCACAGCCATCACCGCGCCCGTTCCGTACGACCCAATCACATAATCCGCCACCCAAACCGTCACAGAGTCACCGGTTAGCGGATGAATCGCATAAGCTCCCGTAAACACCCCCGTCTTGGGACGATCCTCCATCTGCCGATCGACTTCAGAGAGACTCAAAGCCGCCTGGACATATTCCTCAACAGCTCCCCTCTGCTCATCCGTAGTAACGTCCTTCACCAGTGGATGCTCCGGCGCCATAACCACGTAAGTAACCCCAAACAGCGTATCCGCCCGCGTAGTAAACACTCTGATTTCTGATCCCCCTCCGCGCTGCGCGGGGGGGTTAGGGGGGGTCTTTTCTGAATTTCCTCTTTCCTCTTTCCTATTTCCTATTTTGAAGGAGATCTCCGTCCCCTCCGACTTCCCGATCCAATACCGCTGCATGGCCTTCGTCTTCTCCGGCCAGTCAATGGTATCAAGTCCATCGAGCAGTCTCTGGTTATAGTCGGAAATTCGGAAAAACCACTGCCTCATCTTTCGCCGCTCTACCAGCGAGTCGCAGCGCTCACAAAGATTATCCGAAGTCACCTGCTCATTGGCCAACACCGTCTGACAGTTCGGGCACCAATTCACCAGCGCGTCTTTTTGATAGGCCAGCCCGCGCTTGTACATCAAGAGGAACCACCACTGCGTCCACTTGTAGTAGTCCGGCGACGACGTCACAACCTCGTAATCCCAATCGTACATCGCGCCGATTTTCTTGAGCTGCTCGCGCATAACTTTGATGTTATTCGCGGTCGATTTCGCCGGATGAATCCCCGTCTTAATCGCATAGTTCTCAGCGGGCAGCCCGAACGAGTCAAACCCCATCGGTTCGAACACGTCATACCCCTGCATCCGCTTGAACCGCGCATAACTATCCGTCGGCCCAAAGTTGTACCAGTGCCCCATGTGCAGCTTATCCCCCGAAGGATAAGAGAACATCACCAGCACATAGTGCTTAGGACGTTCCGCATTCCCCCCCGGTCCTCCGGGGGGGCTAGGGGGGGTAAAATGTTCAGGCGCATCCGATCCCTCTAAACGAGCGGATGCACCCTCTGATCCCCCTCCGCGCTGCGCGGGGGGGCTAGGGGGGGTCTTTTCATCACCCGAAGGCACCCGACGCCCCCATTTATAAATCCCGTTTTCCTCCCACCACAACTGCCAGCGGGATTCAACTTCAGCAAACGGGTAAGCCTGTTCGGATATAGGTTTGGGTGGTGTCATAAAAGTTACTCTCAATAGCCTACGCGCCAAATTTCGCATGCCTTTTGGGCCAGTTTCTTGGTACGAGACCTAATGGCTTCAGCATCCCAGTGCAAAGTTTCACACAACTCAGTGTTTAAAGTAAGTGCAGACTTTGCGAATCCTTTTGAACGCTTCACTTCAAAACTAGAGTTTCCAAGATCACGATTCTTCCCGCGCTCCAGAAGAGTCATGTTACCAAGTAAATCTACTACTTCCGCAAGTTCATCTTGATTCCGATAGGAACCCGACCACACACGACCATCTGGCTTCTTAGGAAGTATGTGTTCAAGATTAACTCTTCCCTTGTCCTCAGCCACTCTAATTTCTTGAGATGTCCCAACGGTATCATTGATCCGTGCAAGAATATAACGTGCAATCAACGGCTTGTTCATTCGTTTCGACTCAAAAAGGGTCAGAAATTGGTTGTCATCAACATATATCTTATTAAGTTTTGCGAACACCTGCTTCGACGATTTCGCACTTCCTGACGTTATGGCTGCCGCGGCATCTGCATATGCCTTTTCCAGATTTCCAGTTCCAAGTGAACCAATCACAGTGTATCTAAAAGTCACTACCACAAGGTCACGAAGGATCTTTGTGGTCACGTCCGGTGACAGTTTTCTCATCGCCGCTAGTGCAACAGGTCTAAATTGCTGAGCCTTAAAACGCAAAAGTGCCTCAAGATGCTCTTGAACTTCAATCGGGTGATCTGACCAAAACACGTGTTCAGGATTTGAAAGTGCTGCATACAAGTCAGCGGTCTCCCGGATTTCCTGGATAAACTCGCGCGTAGCGGGAGGATTCGCATACTCACTCCTTATGCTCTTATACAAGTCCTTCTCACGAACCAGTTCATGGAAAGCAAGCCAATGATGTCTTAAGAACTGAGTCATGTTCTCACTTCCAACAAGCAACGAAGTTTCTCGCCAACTTTTCGAGTATCTTTCAATAGTACGGCCTGCTTTCGAGAACAAATAGTTCTTTACAAGATCAGAAACTGCCAAATCAAGGCCTCTGTCATTAAGCGTTTCAAAAATTACAAAAGCGTCTGCGTTATCCTCTACTTCAATATGAATAATCCCTACTTTTTTCGTAACGAACTCTTCCAAATCCAGCATGGCTTCTTCAGGTTCTTTGTATTCTCCCACCCAGTCGCTAAGCGCTTTTCTAAATCGATCAAATGCACATACTAACAGTTTGTTTGAAGATGACCAAAGTTTCTTGTCCGTAGCGCTAGCTACATTTCGTTGAATTACAAATTTTTGAAACACTGGATCGTCTGTTTCATTTAGAGACAGCTTTGGTAGAACCTTTCCAGTTCTTCTGTCTTTGCTACCCAGAAAATCATAAAACAAACCATCAGATCTTCCTTGATCAGACTGATTTGCCCAGTATTCTGAGATTGCAGAGAGGACCATAGACAAAGCAGCCAACCTCTGTTGACCATCTACTATTTCGCGAGAAGGGATTTCACTTTCAGACATTGCAGTGACAATCGCACCAAGAAAATACTCATCTTCCCCATTTTCATATGCGTGCACTAGATCCTGCCATAAGACATCGGTCTCATCCTCTGTCCACGCAAAATCACGTTGATACTGAGGAACTCGATAGCTTACTGGTCGTTTGAGTAACTCCTCTATCGTAACATAGTTCGTTTCAATTTTACGCAGAACTGCCATACTGCCTCCAAAGTGAGTTGAGTTCTTCCACAAAAAATCTCACACTTATCCCCCGCATTCCTACCTCCGCACATCTCCATCCTTTGTATCAACAAGATCACCACAAACACAACCATCGACTTAAAAGAATAGCCTCAGACCGCAGATCCCACAGTCTCCCCAACCACATCCCCCAAACATTCCCTCTGCGGCGCATGCCCCACGTTTATGCCAGTCACGCTATATCTTTTCCCACCTCCGCACCTCCCCATCCTCCGGATCCACAAAATCCCCCACAAACACAAACCCCGCCTTCTTGAGCACGGCTCCAGACGCCGGATTATCCGCCTTCGTATGCGCGCGCACGACCGACACGGTTAGCTGGCTCTTCGCAAACATCACAAGTCCCTCTGCCGCTTCCGTCGCATACCCTTGGCCGCGAAACTCTTCAGCTATCGCATAGGCAATCTCCACCATCCCCGCGGCATCCGGCGCCCCACTGAATCCGCACGAACCCAACACCACTCCATCCGCCGCGCGCACAATCTGAAACTGGCACAACCACGGATCAGGCTCCGTCGCCAGTTTCACCTTTTTCAACCACTCGGGAGAAACGTCCACTTGCTCAGCAGCAGGCAGTGACTCCACCCACGCTAACACCTCAGCAGGCGATTGCAAACGAAGTTCAAGCCGCGCAGTGTTCACAAATCTCCCCAACCACATCCCCCAGACATTCCCTCTGCGGCGCATGCCCCACCCCCGCAAACATCACACTCCGCGCACTCCCCCCCACGCCCCTCACAATCCGCTCCACCTGCTCCCTCGATCCATATTCATCGAGTTCCCCCTGCATCACCAACACCGGACAAACAATCTTCGGCAAATACGAAAACAAATTCCACTCGCGATGCGCAGGATTCAGCCAAGTCTCATGCCAAACAGAGTAGAGCCGCTCAGTCTTCTCCCCGTGATACTTGCGCAGCCGTTCCAAGAGCCGCGTCTCCCCCGCTGTCGCCACCGTGTGCTTCACACCCTCAATCGTAATTTCTTCCAGCAGCACATGCGCCGCAATCGAAACCACAGAAGCAACTCGCTCAGGATACAAAGCGGCCGCCACCAGCGCAATCGATCCCCCATCACTATGCCCCACCAAAATCGCGCGCCGAACTCCAAGCCGATCCAAAATCTCCGGCAACCTCCGCGCATCTTCTTCCAAATACGCGCTCGTGCGTTTCTCATCTGAAAGCGGCGAAGACACCCCATGCCCCCGCCGATCAAACATCACCACATCCAACCCAGTAGCCTCAAAGAGCCGCTCGGGGAATTCCTTCCAAGTCGCCATACACCCCAGCGCGTCATGTAACAACACAATCGCCGGATCGCTCACCGATTCACCACGCAGCAACATCTCCGCCGCGAGCGAATACTCTTCAAACTCAAGCGTTAGGGATTGCCGCACGTCTCTTCTTCAACCAGTCCTGAGCCAGGTGAATCACCATCGGCAAAACCGAAATCCCGATAATCGCGAAAATCACCAGCGAGAAATTCTTCTTCACAAATGGAATGTTTCCGAAGTAATATCCCGCCACGACACACGCCGTAATCCACAGCAAAGTTCCAAACACACTAAACGTGAAAAACCTCAAGTAATTCATCTTCCCAATCCCTGCCACAAACGGCGCGAACGTCCGAAAAATCGGCATGAACCGCGCAACCACAATCGTCTTTCCACCGTGCTTCTCATAAAACGCGTGCGTTTTGTCAATATACTCCCGTTTCACCCACCGCGAATTCGCACTATAAACCTTCGGCCCGATAAATCTCCCGATCCAATAGTTCGTCGAGTCCCCCAAAATCGGAGCAAGATAGAGAATCCCCAACAACAGCGGCAACTCAAGCGACCCCAAAGCCGCAAATGCGCCCGCCGCAAACAGCAGCGAATCCCCCGGCAAAAACGGCGTCACCACCAACCCCGTCTCGCAAAAAATGATCGCGAACAAGATAAAATACGTGAGTGTCCCGTAGTCTTTGATCACCTCTCCAAGGTGAACGTCAAGATGCAGGAAGATATCTATTATTGTAGAGAGAAATTCCAAAACTCGATCCTGTCAGTTTGTCCGCTTGTCTCTTTCAGATCGTCTTTTCATCAATGCCCGCACAACTCCAATCACGCTCGGAACAACTGTCGCCGTTCCTACAATTACAATCGCAAATACAAAATTTTTGCGTACCCACGGAATCGACCCGAAGAAATATCCTCCGAACACAAACACCGAGACCCACAACGCCGATCCGACCACACTCGCCACCAGAAATCGCGAGTATTTCATTTTCGAAAGCCCCGCAATAAACGGCACGAACGTCCGGAATGTCGGCACAAATCTCGACACCAGCACGGCCTTCGTTCCGTTTTTGCGGTAAAACGACGATGCTTTGCGAAGGTACCCCGGCCGGATCAGTTTCGTCCACTTGACGAGCACGTCGTGCCCGAGCTTCCGCGAAATCCAATAGTTCGCACTATCTCCGCAAATCGCCGCGAAGTGAATCCCTACGGCCAACTCAAAAATATTCAAATGTCCCGCCCCTGCAAACGTCCCTGCCGCAAACAACAGTGTATCGCCAGGAAGGAACGCAGCGATGATTAATCCCGTTTCGGCGAAAACCGTTGCGAAAATAATCAAGTATGTCCACGCACCATACTGAATCGCAACCTGCTCAAGGCGCGTGTCAAGATTTGAAAAAAATTGAGCGAGTTGTGAGAGTGAGTCCATACGAAGAAAACAAAGCCGCCCTTCAACCAAGGGCGGCTTTGTTGCGTTGTCGGGGCGACTGGATTTGAACCAGCGACCCCTTGGTCCCGAACCAAGTGCGCTACCGGACTGCGCTACGCCCCGACATATATTGTCTCGGATCCGATCCCGGATCACTGAATCCCTCTCGGCCAATCAACGGCACGAAAGAGACCATACCCATTTCTTGGATCTGCAGTTCGCCGTCAACTTTGTCGGCGATCTGCAAGACTTGCTCGCGCCCCGCACCCATCGGGAAAATCATTCGCCCTCCCTCTTTCAATTGCTTGGAAAGAGTTTTCGGCAAATTCGGTGCGGACGCCGTAATAATAATCTTGTCAAACGGTGCGTGCTCCGACCAACCGATCGTGCCGTCACCGTGTTTCACCACCACATTCGATAAACCCGCCGCTTCAAGTCTCGCCCGAGCCTCTTTCGCAAGACCAAAGTGCCGTTCAATCGTAAAGACTTTTCCAGCCAGCACGCACAGTATCGCAGCCTGGTATCCTGACCCCGTGCCAATCTCCAAAATCCGGTCATTCGGCTGGACATTGAGTAGTTCCGTCATCTTCGCGACAATAAACGGCTGGCTGATGGTCTGCCCGCTGTCAATCGGTAGCGGAGTATCTTCGTAAGCTCGGTTCTGGAAGGCCTGATCCACAAACTCGTGCCGCTTCACCTGCCGCATGGCATCGAGCACACGGCTATCTGTGATCCCTCTCCGCTGAAGCTGCGTGAGGACCATTTCGTCTCTGGATAACTTATAGTTTCTCATAGACTTAAATCAGAGACGACAAAACGTCCATCGGATCGAGGTTGCGCAGACAGAACCAGAATATACCATTTCGCTCGCTCATTGTCAAGCTCCCTAAAACTCGAAGTTTAGAGCACCTGAGCAACAGCGAATTTCAAATACTCCGTTTCGGGCATCGCAGCCAGCACCGGGTGATCCGGCGCCTGCGTCCCGAAGGCCAAAAACCTGACAGTTCGCCGGCTTTTGAACGCCGCTTCCTCGAGTGCCTTTCTCCAGTTTACGCGCGATATTAAACCCGAACAACTCGACGTCAACAACAATCCTCCTGGCTTCACCCACTTCATCGCACGCGCATTTAGATCACGATAAGCGCGCAGCGCAACGGTCGCCTTGCTCCGACTCTTCGCCAGCGCCGGCGGATCCAAACTGACAATATCGTATTGCTGCGCGACATCCTTTAGCCAATCGAATATGTCGGTTTTTACATAACGTGCGCGTTCTTCAAAGCCGTTCATTAAGACAACTTGTTTAACCAAAGATAGTGCGCGCTCCGAACCGTCGACATAAGTCGAAGTCGCAACCCCTGCTTGCAAGGCGTATGCTCCAAATGCTCCCGTGTAACAAAACAAATCGAGAAACTCCTCGCCGCCGCGCACAAAACTCTGCGTCAACTTGCGATTGAGTCTCTGATCCAAAAAATATCCCGTTTTCTGTCCGGCAATGGGATCGGCAAGTAGTCTCAGCCCATCCTGCTCAAACTCAAATGTCTCATCAATTGTACCATGAACGACTTTTCTTTCTTGCCCAAGTCCCTCAAGCGATCTCATCGAAGAGTCATTTGCCGCAACAATAACTTTCGCACCTAGTCTATCGAGAATCCAATCACAAAAGTGCTTTTCCAGCGCCTCAGCGCCCGCAGTCAAAACTTGATAGACCACAAGCTCGCCAAATAGATCGACGATGATCCCCGGTAACCCGTCCGCTTCACTAAACACGATGCGACAAACACGTGCATCGCCAAACATTTTCTGCCGCGCGTTCAACGCAGCATCCAATCTCTGCCAAACAAATTCGCGGTCGACAATTACTTCATCACGTGAAAAAAGTCTGACCGAAATCAAACTGTGCGGATTCACCGAGCCGATGCCGTAAAACCTCTCGCGGCTATCGACCACTCGCACAAACTGTCCCGGCTCGAGCGACTGAAATCCGTCCTGAAGTTCATTCGAAAAAATCCACAGATGTCCTCCAAAGACGCGCGACTCCGCGCCTTTCTTCAGCACAACATTAGGATAACGTGAACTCATCTAAAAAAGCGAAGTTTGATTTGATTTCGGAGTGATCTCTTCAACCAGCGTGATCAACTCGTTTTCCAACGGCGCCAAGAGTTTCTTCAAATCTTCCACCGCAGTTTCCGAATTGAGCCATTTCACGCAGTCCTCAGGCTTCAGCACCACAGGCATCCGGTCATGCACCGGCGCAACCACATCGTTCGCCGAGGTCGTGAGCATCACGCAACTCTCGATGACTTTTTCTCCGTCGTTCCATCGGTCCCAAAGTCCCGCAAACAAAAATTCTTCTTCCTTAGGCCGAAACGTCACTCGCTGTTTCGTCCCTTTGATCCATTCATAAAATTCATCCCCCGGCATCACACATCTCCGCGAGCGAAAGGCCTCCGCAAACGACTTGAGTTCATCGACGGTTTCACTTCGCGCATTTGTCAGCGGCCGTTCCGGCATCGTTTTCGACCAAGCGGGCACAAGCCCCCATCTCATCTCAAGCTGTTCAAAGCCTGCGTCGGCCAGTCGCACGACGGGCACAGAATCCGTCGGCCTAACGACTTTCTTTGGCCGGTCATAGTCGAGGTTTCTCGGAATTCCCAACAGGTCATGCAGAAAAGCACTCCGTGAGTACCCGATTGTTCCGTATGCGTTACACATGCTCTTCTCCTTAACAAAAACACACGGGAGGGTTCCCGTGTGTCTCTTGGTCGGGGCGACTGGATTTGAACCAGCGACCCCCACACCCCCAGTGTGGTGCGCTACCGGGCTGCGCCACGCCCCGACGTATTCAGCAAACTCAAAATCTCTTTCAATTCCTGTTTGACCTCGGACAAAACATCCATCGGCGCCGGTTTTTCTTCCACGTCATCCAGCCCAAGCTGAAGCTGTTTGCGCGCGCCGGCGATGGTAAATTTCTTGTTGTACAGCAGATCGTGAATCCGCGTCAACAATCCAAGGTCATTTTCCGTGTACAATCTGTTTCCCCCGCGCCCCTTTTTCGGGTGAAGCTGCGGAAACTCACTCTCCCAATATCTCAAAACATGAGCAGGCACTCCGATTAACTCGGAGACTTCGCCAATCGAATGGTACAACTTCTTAAGCTGCGGAACTCGCGTGTCCTTTTTTTCCATCACGCTGCTCATACTTCGAAGAACATAACTATTTCGCGGCTATTTCGCAAGGGCTTATCGTCCGGTGCTGCCAAATCCGCCGCTGCCGCGTTCACTCCCGTTCAAGGTGTCCGTCTCGTGCCACGTGATTCTTTCCACGGGGCTAATAATCAACTGCGCAAACCTCTCGCCGCTCTCGACTGTCACTGGTTCATTCGAAACATTCATCAACAAAACCATCAGTTCGCCTCGGTAGTCCGAGTCGATGGTCCCCGGTGCGTTGGGCATCAGGCAACCGCTGCGCCGCGCAAATCCGGACCGCAGCCTAACCTGCCCTTCGTATCCGTCAGGGATCGCAATCTGAAAGCCCGTCGGCAATAGCTTACGTTCACCCGGAGCAAGCGTCGTCGCTTCGCCCGCCAAACACAAATCCATTCCCGCCGCGCCCAGCGTCGCGTACTCTGGCAAATTCTTCGGAGCATGGGCGAGCCTGACAATGGGGACAACCAGACTCACTTACGATTTCTTGCCGTTGGGTTCGAGCACAGCAGTCACAATGTTCTTCTCATCAAATAACACGTTGGCCATACTCTGTATCTTCTTCGGTGTCACTGCGTCGATCCTTTCGCTGATTTCATCCAGCGGCACATAGCGACCCTGATAGATCTCCATGCGCGCCAGTCTCATCATCCGGCTCGACGTATTTTCCAGCCCGAGCATCAGTCCACCCTTGTACTGAATCTTAATCTCCTCAAGTTCAGCCTTCGAAAGCGGACGCTCCTGCAAATCTACTAACTCTTTCCGCACCATCTCACCCGCGCGGTCCACTCGCTGCTTGTCCGTCGCCAAATACACGCCGTAATATCCGACGTCCGACAACGAATCCACATACGAGTAAACTGCGTACGCGATGCCGTGCTTCTCGCGAATGTTCTGAAACAACCGCGACGACATGCCTCCACCGAGCACCGTACTTAGCATCGAAATCGCGATTCGATCTTTCGAGTTGTACGGAACGGATCGTCCGCCCATCAGCATATGCGCCTGTTGAATAGGTCGACTATTCCGCTCGAAACTTGGCTTCAAAGCATGAATCGGCTGCTTCACCGTTTTCAGTTTTTTCGCCTTAGCCGCGAGCTTCTGTGCAATCATCTTCTCCAATTGCGCATGCTTCACGTTTCCCGCCGCCGCTACAATTATCCTATAAGGATTGTAATGCTCCGCCATAAACTCGCGAATATCCTCGCGCGTAAACGACTTCACATTCTGCGGCGGACCCAATATAGGTCGCGCAATCGGATGATCCTCAAACACCTGTCCGACGAACTGCTCATGCACGACGTCGTCCGGCATATCTTCGTGATCCCGGATTTCGTCCAGAATCACCTGCTTCTCTTTCTCCATTTCCTGAGGCGCGTACATCGAGTTCTGGAGAATGTCACACAGAATATCCACTGCCGTCGGCAACTGCTCGTCCAACACATGCACATAAAAGCACGTCAGTTCTTTGCCGGTAAAGGCATTGATGTGCCCACCGCCGCGTTCAATCGTCTTCGCTATGTCCATCGCCGAGCGTGTTGCCGTTCCTTTGAACGCCATGTGCTCGATGAAGTGCGAGATACCGTTCAGTTTTTCCGATTCGTGCCGCGATCCCACCGTCACCCAAATTCCCAGCGCCGCCGAGCGAACGCTGGGAATTTTCTCAGTGACTAATCTGATGCCATTCGGCAATACGGATTTGTTGTAGAGCGAAGCCTTAGCCAAGCTGCAGTCCTTTGTGAGTTCTTTACAGACTAATCTTCGTCTTCAACCTTTTCGGTTCTCGGCTTGCGATCACCGCGGTGTTTGTCACGGCCATGCGCACGATCTCCGCGATCGCGGCGTTCCCGCGGTTCTTCTTCCGGCATGCCTTCAGGACGCGGCAAGAGAGCCTTGCGAGACAAATCAAGTTTGCCTTCAGGCGTAATCTTGACCAACTTAACGTTGACAGGATCTCCGACATTCAGATGATCGGAAACCTTTGCAACACGTCGGTGTTCAATTTCGCTGATGTGCAAGAGTCCTTCACGACCCGGCAAGATTTCAACGAACGCGCCGAAGTCAGTGATCTTCGTCACTTTGCCGTCGTAGACCTTTCCTACTTCCGGATTCTCCGTCATGCCGCGCAAAATCGTCAGCGCCTTTTCGACCTCTTCTGAACTCGGACCCGAAATGCAAATCTGACCCGTGTCTTCAATGTCAATTTGCGCGCCGCTGCGGGCAATGATCTCGCGAATCGTCTTTCCTCCCGGTCCAATGATCAAACCGATCTTGTCCGGATCCACCGTAAAGAACGCGATACGCGGAGCAAATGGCGAAATCATCGGGCGCGGCTCCGGAATCGCCTCACGCATCTTGCCGAGAATATGATCGATACCCTGACGAGCTTGGCGAATCGCTGTCTTCATCAGATCAATCGAAATACCCGTGATCTTAATATCCATTTGGCACGCGGTGATGCCGTGTTCATTGCCCGTGACCTTAAAGTCCATGTCACCGAGATGATCTTCATCACCCAAAATGTCAGACAAAATCGCAAACTGTCCGTCTTCTTCGATCAAGCCCATCGCGATACCCGCGACCGGTGATTTCAGAGGAACGCCTCCGGCCATTAAAGCCATGCATCCTGCGCACACCGTCGCCATCGACGAGCTTCCGTTCGATTCCAAAACTTCCGACACGACACGAATCGTATACGGGAAATCGTCCCATGCCGGCAGCACCGGCTGAATCGCACGCCAAGCGAGATTGCCGTGACCGACTTCGCGGCGGGATTGCCCCAAAAACTTGCGTACTTCACCGACGGAAAACGGCGGGAAGTTGTAGTGCAGCATGTACGGCTTGAAATACACGCCATCGATGCCGTCGACTTTCTGTTCGTCAAACTTTGCGCCAAGCGTAATCGAGCCGAGCGCTTGCGTCTGACCGCGAGTAAACAGCGAACTTCCGTGAACACGCGGAAGAATATCCACGTCGCACGTAATCTGACGGATATCCGTGTGACCGCGTCCGTCAAGACGAACTTTTTCTTTCACGGCGCGCACACGCACGATCTTGTCGAATCGCTCGTTCACCCATGACTTGATTTCACCGTCTTCGTCCGGAAATTCAACAGCCAGCGCCTCAGCGGCTTCGGCCACGATAGCCTTCATCGCTTTCTTGCGCTCTTGCTTTTCCGCAATCTTGGTCAATTCGGCAACTTTCGAATCGTAATCTTTCTCCAGTCGCGCCAAGAGCTCCGTGTTCTTTTCTGCGGGTTCAAACACAGCCTTTGTTTTGCCGATCAAGCTCGCGAGTTTCTTCTGCAGCTCGACAATCTTCTTGATCTCGCCGTGCGCCACTTCAATCGCCTTCAGGAACGTATCTTCGTCAACGAGCTTCGCAAGTCCTTCGATCATCATGATCGATTCGGCGGTTCCCGAAACGACGACGTCCAAAGCCGATTCTTCAAGCTGCTTGAACGTCGGATTTACTATAAACTCGCCGTTCACGTAGCCCATGCGCACCGATCCCACCGGTCCCAAAAACGGAACATGCGAAATCGCCAGAGCTGCCGAAGCCGCAACTGTTCCCAACACATCCGGATCATGTTCACCGTCCGATGAAAAGACGTTGATCATAATCTGAACTTCTTTGTTGAATCCTTCGGGGAACAACGGGCGCAACGGACGATCCGTCAAGCGCGCCGACAGCGTTTCCTTTTCTGAAGGACGTCCTTCACGTTTGAAAAATCCGCCCGGAATGCGGCCCACCGCGTACATCTTTTCGCGGTAGTCCACAGTAAGCGGCATAAAATCGAAATCAGTGTCCGAATCAAGATTCGCACAAACCGTCGCCAGCACCGTCGTTTCACCGTACGTAAGCCAGATCGCTCCGTCGGCTTGTTTCGCCATGCGGCCGGTTTCAAGAGTCAGCGGCAGGCCGCCAAGTTCAAGTGTTTCGCGTGTCATAATTGCTCTTTTCTCCTTCTCCTTCTCCAGTTCACGTTTCGAAACACGAATTAGCCGCGCAAGCCAAGCTGCTTCACGAGTTCGCGGTAACGATTAACGTCTTTCTTGTTCAGATACTTCAAAATTCTGCGGCGCTGGCCCACGAGGAGCAGCAAACCACGACGCGAGTGATTGTCGTTCTTGTTCGACTTCAGATGCTCGGTCAAGTAGTTGATGCGGTGCGTCAACAGCGCAACTTGGACCTCCGGACTTCCGGTGTCATTCTTCGTACGTCCGAACTTTTCCACAAGTTCACGGCGCGGATTAGATGCTTCTGCCATCTCTGGTTCTCTTGTTTCTATTTTCTTGTTGTCAAATGACGTTTTCTTCAGGCAATAGGCGTCGGGGTTCGAGGCTATAGCCTTCTTCAACCAATATGCTTCGAATGTCTGAGATATCTTGCTTCATTTGCACGGACAACGCTTCTTCGCCGCTGAACTTGATTTCACCGCGCAGCCGCTTCAAGATTCGCAGCGTAAGAGTGCGGTCATAAATGTCCAAATCAAAATCAAGGATGTGTGCTTCAATCGAATGCCGTTGCCCCCCAAAAGTCGGGTTAAATCCGATTGAAACAGCGGCTGGATAAGCGTATTCGTTGAGTTCCGCGATTGCCGCATAGATGCCGTCGCGCGGAACGATCTTCCCTTGCGCGATCTCGCCGAGGTTCGCAGTCGGACAACCCATTCTTCTGCCCCGCGCAAATCCACGAATTACTCGTCCTGCAAGAGAAAACTTGCGTCCCAACATCGCGTTCGCCAGCGGCAAGTCACCTTCCATGATGTGGCGGCGAATTGCTGTCGACGAGACCACTTCGTCTTTGATGACGACGGGAGGAACAATCTCAACGCCGAAGCCAAGGTCGCGCCCGAGCGAAATCAAACTTTCATGATCACCCGCCCGGTCCTTGCCGAACGAGTGGTTATATCCCGCGATAATATGCCCGGCATTCCACTTTCCTATGATGATTTGCTCGGCGTACTCGCGCGGCTGCAGCCTGCGGAACGACTCGTCGAAGTCAATGACAAAGACGTTTTCAATACCGGCGCGGGAGAGCAAATCCATTCTTTCGTCGAAGCTGTACAGCATCGATATGTTCTTGTCATCGCCGAGCAACAGCGATCGTGGATGCGGATCGAACGTCACGGCCAGTGGAGTCTCGCCGTGAGCAGTTGCCACGCCCAAGAGCTTGGAGACAATTTGCCTGTGGCCAAGATGCAGTCCGTCAAAACTCCCCACGGTGACTGCGGTCTTGTTGCGCGTGACGGATTCCGGCAACTCCTGTCGATGAATGTGCATTCCTTATTGCCCCCTGAATTCCGGATGCATCAAAACTTCGCCAATTTCCCAAGCGTCGTCGACCGAATATGGACCGATCTCGGTGCGCCTGAGTGATGCCAGCGTGCCGCCGCAGCCGAGCTCGCGGCCAAGGTCTCGTGCAATCGACCGAATGTATGTGCCTTTGCTGCAGCGAATATCAAGCGTCACAAAAGGATTGTCCAACTCAACAATTCTGATCTCTTCAATTTCGACGGGACGCGGCGCGTGTTTGACTTCTTCGCCTTTTCGCGCCCGTTTGTAGCTGCGTTTGCCGTCGATCTTAATCGCCGACACGGACGGCGGTGCCTGCAATATCTCCCCTTGAAACTGCTGAACGGCGTTCTCGATTTCGGTCACGTTCCACCGGACCTCCGTCTCGCCGGTAACTTGACCGTCGAGATCGTCAGTATCTGTCGTCACACCTAATTTGACGACTCCGCGATAGCGCTTACCGAGTCCCATGAATTTTTCCGAGTCGGAAGTGCAATTCCCGAACACAACAATGAGCAAACCCGTGGCAGCCGGATCGAGCGTGCCCGCATGCCCCACCTTTTTCCATTTCAAACCGCCGCGCAATTTTGCGACAACGTCAAATGACGTCCACCCCGCAGGTTTGTCTATCGGAAGTACGAGTCCGTTCAATTCCTATTTCGCCTGGTCAAGCGCGTGCATCAGGCTCGGCAAAAGTCTCGCTTGAACGGAGCGCAGCGTGCCGTACATTCTAAAACCTGCTGCCCGTTCGTGCCCTCCGCCCCCGAACGACTCGGCTATGGCTGAGACATTTACGATCGACTTCGAGCGCAGCGAAACGCGTATTCGCCCGTCATCCATTTCGGAAAACAACACGGCGACCTCCACTCCGTCGATCGCTCGTCCTAAGTCCACAAGGTTATCGGGATCTTCTACGACGTAATCCAAAGGAACGAACATCGTAGAAATTCTGCCTTCAGCGTGAAGCTCGAGCGTAGAAAGAATCTGCGCCGTCGATCTCACATCTTTTGCGGGAATCGAATAGTAGAGCTGCTCAGTCAACTCGGAAATCTTCGCTCCGGCTTCCACGAGATTGGCCGCGACTCTCAGAGTCTTGGGCGTCGTGTTCGAATGGCGAAATCTCCCCGTGTCCGTCAAAATGCCGGCAAGCAAATTCGTCGCCATCGTCGCCGTCAAACTTACTTTCAATTCCTCGAACAAGTCAAAGAGCAGTTCACCCGAAGCCGAAGCGTCCGTATCGACAAGATTGACGTGGCCAAATTTCGTATTGGAAATATGATGGTCGAGATTGGCGATTCTTGCGGACTTCGAAACCAAACTTTCGACGTCTCCGATTCTCTCGCGATTCCCCGAATCGACAACGATCACGTCGTCAAACGGTTTCAGCCCGGCTGTGCCGCTCAGGGTCACGATCTCACTTGCTCCGAAAAGCATCGTGCAGCGCGTAGGACATTCGTCCTCCATTACGCATACTGGTGTTCCTCCGCATTGCAGGACCGCTTCCCGCAATGCAAGCACGGACCCGATCGCGTCGGGATCGGGACGAACGTGGGCCGAAATCAAGACACGCGGAGATTCAAGAAACGGACGAAGCGCGGCGATCTCCGCGGACGAAAACTTCACGACTGATCTTCTCCGCCCCGCACCTGTTTCAGAAGCTCTTCGATGCGCGCCGCCTTCGCGGGCGTTTCGTCAAAATGAAACCGCACGTCCGGGTGTTGCCGCATCACGAACCGTTTGGCAATCGCTGTGCGGAACTTCCCCTTATGCTTGTTCAATTCATGTTCGATCTCAATCCCGCTCGCGGATTCGCCGATAATACTGAAATAAACGTGCGCCATCGACAAGTCATCGGTGACCGTCACACCTGTCACTGAAATCAGCACACTTCGCATGTCAATTGCGATGTCCCGGATCATTCCCGGAATCTCACGTTCAAGTTCCGCTGCCAACCTAAGCGGCCTGCGCGGTCCGTCGGAATTTTGTCGAAGTTGATTAGACATAGTAGTCCACCCGCGGATCAAACATCAAGACTCGCTCATCCTCTTCGATCAATGCTCGTATCGAGCCGAACTGCGCTTCCACATGACGCTCGCTTACCGCGACGCACGCGAACGCCATGTTCGCAATCTGCCAAGTCTCGCCCGCTTCCTCGCTCACGGAAACGTTGTATTTGTTGCGCACGCGTTCCTTGATTGAATTGACCGCGCTTCGTCTATCTTTCAAGGAATGACTGTGAGGCAGATGCAGCGTGCAGGTCATCACACCGACGCAGCATTTCATGCCACCGACTGTTCGAGCGTGCGCTTGATTTCGGTGATTTGGATCACTTCAATCGAGTCGCCTTCTTTCACGTCGTTCATGTTGTGCAGCAGGATTCCGCATTCATAGCCCGACTTCACCTCGCTAACGTCGTTCTTGAAACGCTTAAGCGAACCGACGGTACCGGACCAAATCTGTTTTCCGTCACGCAGCAACCGAATCTGGCTCTGTCGCTTGATTATTCCCGAAACGACGAAGCAGCCGGCAATCGTTCCCGCCGACGGCACTCGGAACGTCTGACGAACTTCGATAAGTCCGACAACTTCTTCCTTTTTGTCCGGCCTGAGCATGCCTTCCAGAGCTTCGCGGATGTCGTTTTCCATTTCGTAAATAATGCGGTAGACCCGGATATCTACGCTCTCGCGCATCGCGAACTCGCGTGCCTTGAGATTCGGGTGCACGTGAAATCCGAGAATAATCGAACCCGTGGCCGCGGCAAGCAGCACGTCGCTTTCGCTGATCGCGCCGACTCCGCGATGGACGATCTTAACGGCAACTTCTTTCGTGCCCAGTCGCTGCAGCTGATCGCAAATCGCTTCCACTGAACCGTCTGCGTCGCCCTTGATAATCAAAGGCAGTTCGCGCAATTCGCCTTCGCGGATTCGCTGGGAAATCTGATCCAAACTGAGCATCTTGATTTGGCGGAAAGTCTGCTCGCGCTGCAAAAGCTGACGGCGCATCGCAATGTCTTTTACCTCGCGTTCGCTGTCAAATGCGACAAGCGCGTCACCTGCTTGCGGTGCGCCGGAGAACCCGACGACCTGCGCCGGACGTCCCGGTCCCACGTTGTCGATTTGTTTGTTGTTCTCATCCAGCAGCGTACGCACCTTGCCCCACTGTTGGCCGGCGACAAAATAATCGCCGACGTGAAGCGTGCCGTTCGTAATCACAATCGTGGCTACGACGCCGCGGCCCTTGTCGATACGCGTTTCGATGACGGTCGAACGCGCGCGTCGCTGTGGATTACCCTTGAGTTCAAGAATATCCGCGGCTAACAACACTTCTTCCAGCAAAGCGTCGATTCCCTGACCGAATTTCGCGGATATCTCCGCCGATTGAACCTTGCCGCCCCATTGCTCGACCAACACATTGTGTTCGGCGAGCTGCTTTCGAATCTTCTCAGGATCCGCGTTGGGCCGGTCGATCTTGTTGATTGCCACGACAACCGGCACGTCAGCCGACTGCGCATGGCTCAAAGCTTCCAGTGTTTGCGGGCGTACTTGGTCGTCAGCCGAAATCACCAAAATCACAAGGTCGGTAACCTGCGCACCGCGGGCGCGCATGGCCGTAAACGCTTCGTGACCGGGCGTATCGAGGAAACTGATCGTGCGGCCTTTGTGAACAACTTCGTAGGCGCCGATATGCTGCGTAATCCCGCCATGCTCTTCCGAGATAACAGAAGTCTTGCGCAAGTAGTCGAGCAGCGACGTCTTACCGTGGTCGACGTGTCCCATGACGGTCACGACCGGCGGTCTCGGTACAAGATCTTCCGGAGCATCTTCTTCGTCCTTCAGATCCTGCTCGACTTCTTCTTCGTCAGATACGAACTCGACGCGGAATCCGAATTCATCCGCCATCAATTCGATCAAATCTCGTTCAAGTCTCTGATTGATTGTGACCAGTTTGCCCATCAAGAAGAATTTCTTGATGACTTCAGCAACCTCGACGTCCATCAGATTTGCGAGTTCCTGCGTCGAAACGAACTCGGTAAGCTGCAAAATGTTATCCTGCGTCTCGACCAACTCGCCTGTAATTTTGTCTCGGCGTTTCGCGCGGCGCTTTCCGGAATCCATCGACGCGAGCGTCTGACGAATCGAGGCTTCGACCTCAGCCTGATTGACTTCTTTGCGTTTGGTCTTGACTTTGCGTCGGGATCGACTTTCGTCAACGGCCGGAGTGCGTTTCGCTTTCTCCTGCTTCTGAGCGGCGATCAGACGCTTTTGCTTCTCGATGCGCTCAATATCAGCTTTGGTCGGAGCGCGGCGCTTGCGCTGATCGCTCGAGCCCTCTTGAGTAGCGGGCTGAGCGGTCGCACCTGCATCAGGTCGTGGAACACGAGTCCCCGGAGTAGCGGGTCTGCCTGCGGCAGGCTTCTTTTCGCCCTTCGCGGTCTTGGCTTCCGAACGAGCTTTCGCGGCGTCCGCTCTGGCTTGCTTGCGCGCAGCGTCTGCGGCTCGCTGAGCTTCGATCTCCTTGCGGCGCTTCGCGATCTCTTCTTTTTCTTTCTTCGACCGTTCCGCGGCACGCTCTTCCGCTTCGCGCTTCTGACGTTCGTCTTCCTCGGCTTTGGCGCGTGCTTCTGCTTCGGCTTTTTCCCGTTCTTTCTCTTCTTCCGTCTTGCGCTCTTCTTCGCGCTTCGCTTCTTCGGCTTCGACTTGCTTGATCAGCGTGGACGCAGAGTCGATTTCTTGCTCTGCGGCGGTGCTAAGCAACTCTTCAAGCTGATCCGTTCTGGCGCGCTCGGACTCTGCGCGGAGATTTTCAGGCTCTGTCAATTGCTCGGCAGAGTGTATTTCCTGCCAACGCGACGGATCGAATTTCTTCACCACCTCATCATACATCTCGTCGGTCATTGGAGACATATGTTTTGGCGACTTGGAAACTTCAAAGCCGCGATCCTCCAAGAACTCAACGATCGCCGGACTGGCGACGTTCAGCTCTTTGGCAACTTGATAGATTTTCTTTTGCTTTGCAGCGCTCAAAAAGTAGCTTCCTTACCCTTCGATTTTCGTCTCGGGCTCTCGTTGAGTCTCACTATTTCCGGCTTCGTCGCCTTCTGTTGAGCCCGTTGACTCTTCTTCGGTGACGAAATACGTATTGAGAATCTCCATAATTTCGCGCACGCGTCCCAGCTCGAACTGAGTCGCCTCCATGACCTTCAGGTCTCCCGCGTCAAGCACGTCGTCCGCGGTTTCAAATCCAGCCTCGATCAGCCGGTTCTTCGTCTCTTCGTCCAATTCGTTGACTTCGGAAATCTGCAGCGGTTCCGGAGCAAGATACTCGGATTCCTTAATGGGCTCGATGGGAATACCCGTCAACTCCGACGCGAGTCTGAGATTTTGGCCGCGCTTTCCGATCGCAAATTGAATCTGGTCATCCGGCACCACCACGGTCGCACTGTTTGATTCCTGATCATAAACGACCAGCAACGGCGTCGCGGGAGACATAGCGCGCTTGACGTAAATTTCAGGATCGGCACTCCAGTGAATGATGTCGATCTTTTCTCCGCCAAGCTCACGCACGACTGCCTGAATTCGAATTCCTTTCATACCGACACATGCGCCAACCGGATCGATTCTTTTGTCATGACTGCGCACCGCGATCTTCGTGCGGTCGCCCGCTTCCCGGGCAACGCCCATGATCTCGATGATGTTGTCGAAAATTTCCGGGACTTCAAGTTCAAACAGTCTCGTGACGAAACCCGGCGCGGCTCGCGAAACGATGACTTCGGGGTCTTTCGTCGTCCGGCGAACTTCTTTGATGATGCCGCGCACGGATTTACCGCGCACGTACTTCTCATTGTACACTTGCTCCGACTTGGGCATCAGAGCCTCATAGCGGTCCAGATGAATGCGCAGCTCTTTGCGGTTGATCTGGTGAATCTCTCCAGTTACAATTTCGCCCAGTCTTTCCGAAAATTCGCTGTAGATATTCTCTTTCTCTATCTCTCGAATCTTTTGAGTCAAATTCTGGCGCGCGGTCATCACCAGTCGTCTGCCGAATTCGTTGATGTCCACGAGTTCCGCGTACGTATCGCCGATGTCAAGGTCGTCGTCGATCTTGAGCGCGCGCGACAGCGGCATCTGCATGACCGGATCTGTCAGATCGTCGTCATCAACAATCTCTTTCTCGCAGAAGATTTCTATATCGCCCTTGTCGATATTGAAAATTACGTCGAAATTCTCGGCATTGCCGTATTTCTTCTTGATCATCGCATGGAATACTCCCTCGATGATCTCGCGAAATGCGTCGCGGTCAATGCTCTTGTCTTGAAGAATTTGGCCGATAGCTTCTACAATCGGGGAATTCATCGCTTCAACTCCACTGGTGACTTGAATTCAGGCAGCACAACGGCGGACAGTATGTCCGCTTGCCCCAGCTGATGTACCTGTGACTCCGCCTGCAAGGTGACCCCTGCGGTTTCGTCATAATCAACCAACCTGCCGCGAATGTCCTTCGGTCCCTTCGGACCCGGAATCCTAACCTTCAGCAGACGGCCGATGTTCTTCTTGAATTGCCAAGTTTCCCTCAGCGGATAATCCAATCCCGGCGAACTTATCTCAATACGAAAGTCGTCATTGAGCAGTTTCTGCTCAATGATCAAGTTGCGCAGTTCACGCGTGAGCATGGCGCAATCGTCCACTGAGATACTCCCCACTTCGCGATCACCCACGACGCGCAAATGTGTCGTGCCGTTTCGCGTATTCTGGGAATACTCCAGCATCTTAAAGCCATGCTCTGCAAGCAGAGCTTGCACGTGTGATTCGAGTCGTTCCAATTCCGTTTTCAGCTAAGGGGAAATAAACAAAAAAGCGGGCGTTGGCCCACTTTTCATAAGTTCACTCTTGACTCGAAGAATATAGCAAAGTTGGGCGCCAAATGCAAGCAGGCAGGGAATTAACGAAGCTGATCCACCTGAGTCCGGGCCTTGTTGTAGGCCTGCGATTCGGGATATTTCTGGACAATCTTGTCCACAGCGGCCAAAGCCTTATCATTCTGATTTAATTTAAGATACAACCGAGAAGCCTGAGTTAGGGCCTCTGGAGCAAATGCCGACTGCGGAAACTTATTTGCCGTTTCTTCATACTTCGCCGCAGCTTCTGCATCCTTGCCGGAAGCCTCCAACGCAGCCGCCCATCCGGCAAATGAGGCTTCCAATGTTTCTTGGTCAGGCGAGTAGTTCGTCACACAGGCCTCAAAGCCCGAAGCTGCACCAGTATAGTCGCCTTGGTCAAACTTGATCCGCGAAATATAGTACTGTGCCTCGGCCGCTGCCGTTCCGCCAAAGTCGTTTTGCACCGTCTGGAACTTCGCTTGTGCGTCGCCCAAATTGTGCTGACCATAGGACGTCTTGGCCTTCATCAGCTCAAAGCTCTCCGCTTTTGCACTGCTGCCCATCCAGCGGGTCAGTCCCATGACTCCCACAATCACGATCACGGCCGCCGCGACCGCATACCAGACATTCTGCTTATGGGATTCATAATAGCTCTCAACCTTGGCTGCGGTTTCAACGAAGGTATCGTGCTTTAGCTCTTCTTTCGTGAGGCGTCCGCCTCGGTGGGCTGCTGATTTAGCCATTGTAATTGCTTAGTTTAAGAAAACTGTCTCTGAGTAACTTTCTGCGGTTCAAGCCCTTCGTACCCCCGAGAGGACTCGAACCTCCGACGCAGAGTTTAGGAAACTCTCGCTCTATCCATCTGAGCTACGGGGGCCAAACCAATTAATATAATGTGCTTGCAAGTAAATGTCAAGCCCGTCAATTGGCCAAATCTGGAAACACTTTTCCCGGATTCAATATCCCCTTGGGATCAAGAGCCTGCTTCACTTGTCGCATACTCTCAATCGCCGCACCCGACAGCCCCTGTCTCAAGTAGCTCTTTTGCACGTAGCCAATCCCGTGCTCACCGCTGATCGTCCCTCCCAGCGAAACTGTCAGTTCAAAAATCTCCGGAATCGCAAGCGCTGTTCGCTTGTCCCACTCACTCTGCTCCGTCCTTTCACGAAGCAGATTCACGTGAATGTTCCCGTCGCCGGCATGACCATAACAAATCATCCGTACTCCGTGACGGTCACAAATCTCGTGAACGCCTTTGACAAGTTGCGGTAATTTCGAGCGTGGCACAACTGTATCTTCTTCCTTGTACGGCGAAATCCCTTTCACCGCTTCGCCTGCCGCCCGTCGAATCTCCCATAGCTTCAACTGCTGAGCTGGGCCTTCCGCCACGTCAACATCCGTCGCTCCGCATTCAAGCAGTGCTTCACCAATGATCTCCATCTCCCGGTCGAGCATTTCTTCATGCACACTGTCCACTTCAATCAACAAACACGCGGCGGCTTCAGAATGCGGTACCTTCTCTCCTCGTCGGTCTTCAATCGCTTTGAGACATGCCTGTTCCATAAACTCAAGCGCGCATGGAACCACTCCGCGCAGCATGATCGCCGGAACAGCGGCAGCCGCGCTCTCCAAAGTCGGAAACGGAGCCATCAACGTCCGCCGGTGTGTCGGCAAAGGCAACAGCTTGAGCGTAATCCCCACCACGACACCGAGAATGCCCTCACTTCCCACAAAGAGCTGAACCATGTTCAATCCGGTGACGTCTTTCAGCCGCTTTCCGCCGTACTGAACAAGTTCGCCGTTCGCCAGCACAACGTCGACGCCGAACACGTAGTCTTTCGTCGTTCCGTATTTCAGCGCGCGCGGACCTCCCGCTCCTTCCGCGACGTTTCCTCCGATCGTGCACGACCCGCGGCTCGCCGGATCAACCGGATAGAATAACCCCGTCTTTTCAACTTCTTCCTGCAGAACCTGAGTAATCACTCCCGGTTCCGACTTTACGAAAAAGTTATCTCGATCAATTTCGAGAATGCGGTTTAACCGCTCGGTCGAAAGTACAATCCCCCCATAAACGGGAAGCGCCCCACCCGAAAGTCCCGTCCCACCTCCTCTGGTCACGACGGGCACTGAGAATCGATCGGCGACTTTCATCGTCGCAATCACGCTCTCGACCGACTTAGCTCGGACAACAACCTCCGGCGCGAAATACAAATCTTCCGTCTCGTCGCTGCCGTATGCCTCGAAATTCAAGTCTCCCGGCAACAACAATTCATTGTCGCCAAGAGCATTCCGAAGAGCCTCAAGCGCACTACTGTCCATCTGCCGCCACTCTAAAATCTGAAAATTGTTTGCCCGTACCCAATGGAAAAGTCGTCACCTTTTCAACATGCGAAAACGTCGGCCCTTCGCGCATAGAGTCGAGCAACTGGTTCACGGAATCTTGATCCCCTTCGATTTCCGCTTCCACTCTGCCGTCACGCAGATTTCGTACCCAACCTGTAATTCCGAGCGAATGTGCCCGTTCGAACACAAAATATCGAAAACCGACGCCTTGAACGGTGCCAACCACGACAACTTTGTATCTGACGAACTCTTCGCTCATTGACTGACTGCAATCACGACGTATTGATGCATGGGTTGTCCGGCCAGTACGCCCGTATCCGTGAAATCACTTGTCGTCGAACTGTCAAATAGTGTCAAATCACTTCCGTCGCCGGCCGTTCCCCGATAGATATCATAGTGGTCGATAATGACTGGATTTCCGTTGATATCTTGTGTCACGGGACTCCAATTCAGGAGAATGTCGTCACCGACTCGCACAATTGTCAAATCTTCGACTGCGCGCGGATCGGCCGGAATAGTAAACACGGCTTGAAACACCACCGGTCCCGATTGCCCCGCCGCGGGATAAAATCCAGTATTGAAAAATCCCGAGTTGTCAACAGCCTCAAGATAGTACCTGACAATTGTTGTCGCCGATATCGACGGAATTTCAAACGAGTAGACATCTCCGACGTTTCCCCCGGACGGAACTTCTTCCCACGCTCCGCTTCCAAATCGATAGTGCAGTGATGCAAACAATATCCCGTTGTCATCCGTGATGGTCGCCTGCACCGGATAGGGCCCGTTGAAATTCGTCGGCGACGGCCACACGGTCACACCCGTGAACACCGGCGGCAAGTTGTCATTGATCCAACTAAATGAAAAGTACGTGGTCGGCGCGTTCGCCGGATTCGTTGCGCTATTCTGATTTACCGAATTGTCGCGTGCCCAAATATAATAACGCACTTCTTGGACGGGCGAACCCGTCAGTGTCGGAATCTCAAATGTGAAAATGTTTCCATTCACGTTCGAAGGTCCCGTGCTGGCATATCCACCGCCGTCAACTGAATAGTAAAGCAGAGTGGACTCGATACCGCTGTCGTCCGTAATGGTCGCCGATACACTGTAGGGCCCCGGACTCGGCGAATCCGGCAAGTCCGTAACTCCCGCAATCACCGGCGGCTGCAAATCGCCGCCCAAATTCGTCTCGTCCAATCGAAAATAGCCGGAGGCCGTATTGAACAACCAACTTGTCTCTCCGTCGACGGACAGAATCGCAACGACGCTTCCTATTCCCGGAACGATCCACTCATATGAACGATAAAGTTGATCGAGAATTGGAATCCCCATAAACTCCGCGTAGGAAGTTTGCAGCGTTCGCATCACCAAACATTGCATCGGCCCGCCAAACGGAACCGTGACCATTCCCCAACCTACAATTTCGCAGTCGCGAGTCTCTTGAATCGGAACGCCCAATGCTTCTTCGCCCCACGTCCAACTTGAAGACCACGTCGTTCCATAGGTCATGGGATAGTGGTAGATGTTCCAGAATGGCGCGTCATACGGATACACCGAACCGTTTTGCGAGACACCCCGCGCAAATGTTCCGGTCGCAGTTTCGTCTTCGTAGAGCCACTGTGCTTGACCGCCCTGAGTCTGATATTCCGTAAAAGTTGTTTGCGCCGGAGCAGGCTGCGGAGCCGCAGCAACTGTCCGGATTTCGCTGGTCGCCGTAGAAGTTGTAGGTCCCGTGGAGAAGTCCCACGTGCCACCTTGCTGCAACGGATTAATTGTTCCGAGGTTTACGGCTACATTGGACGATGTATTGAAATAATTCCAATAGTTGCCGATTTGGTCAGAGCCATAAGGCCAGTTGCTTTGATCAATCGTCACCTGTCCCATCACGGCCGACGCCAAACACATCACGAACACAAACGTTTTCATGCGAACCTCCTTCGTCAAATGCAAATCCACAAAGCAAAAAGGAGCAAATCAAAGCATCCAAACAAGTTCATTCATTCCCCCCCCGGTCTTCCGGGGGGGGGCAAGGGGGGGGTCAAACAACCAAGCGCAATCCCGCTGCGTTGGAATTTGTAATTTTGGGATTTGGGATTTCCCAATCCTACTACCGTCGGCCTCCGGCCGTCATCCCTGAGACTTGAGCAACGCGCCTCCGGAATTGGGAATTGGGATTTTCTCAGGGCTTCAATCTCGAGATCATCCTCGGGAACGGAATCGTCTCGCGCACATGCGGAAGCGCGCAAACCCACGCGACCGTGCGTTCAAGTCCGAGTCCGAATCCCGCATGCGGCACGCTTCCGTACTTTCTTAAATCAAGAAACCACTCAAAGTCTTCGACGTTGAGACCGTGCTCATGTATGCGCTTTACAAGCTCATCGTAGTCATCTTCACGCTGGCCGCCGCCGACAATTTCTCCTTTGCCTTCTGGAGCCAATACGTCAAACCCAAGCGCGAGCTTTGGATTCGTCGCGTCGCGTTTCATATAAAAGGCCTTTAGATCGGCCGGGAAATGGTACAAAATGGTCGGACGGTCATGCTCGTTGGAGATTGTGGTCTCTTCGTCTCCACCGATGTCTCCGCCCCACTCAATATCGTGTCCACCCTTTTTCAACACGTCAATCGCGTCCGTGTATGAAAGGCGCGGAAACGGTTTTTGAATCTTCTCGAGTACGGCAATCTCGCGTTCAATGACCTTTAGCTCTTCCATGCGCGTTTCGAGCACTCTTTGCACGATAAAACACAACATGTCTTCGGCAAGTTCCGCCGCGCCCCACATATCCATATACGCGACTTCCGGCTCGATCATCCAAAACTCCGTGAGGTGCCGGCGCGTCTTCGACTTTTCCGCGCGAAACGTCGGACCGAACGTATATATCTTGCCAAGGGCCATCGCTCCGCATTCGCCGTAGAGCTGCCCGGATTGAGATAGATAGGCCTTCTCGCCGAAGTAATCTGTTTCAAACAACGTCGACGTGCCTTCACATGCCGCGTTCGTAAAGATCGGAGGATCGAACAACGTGAATCCACGCCCGTCAAAGAAATCTCGAATCGCCTTTACGATCGCGTGGCGAATGCGCATAATTGCCACCTGCCGCTTGCTGCGCAGCCACAAGTGACGGTTGTCCATCAGAAAAGCCGTGCCATGTTCTTTCGGCGAAATCGGAAACTCCCCCATCGCCGCAGTGACGGGAATCACTTGCTTCAAGATCAATTCAAAACCACCCGGCGCACGCGGCTCCGCTTTCACCGTGCCTACAACCATCAAAGATGATTCCTGAGACAGCGAATCAACCGCGGCAAATCCCTCGTCGCCGATATCACTAATGGAACCCACGCATTGTATCAACCCCGTACCGTCGCGGAGCATGACAAATCGAATCTTACCCGACGAGCGCTTGTTATAGAGCCAGCCCTTGAGCAAAACATCTTGTCCGTCGTACTTCCCGATATCTTCCAAATAAACATGCGGCGCAGTAGGTGTCGCCATGTTGTCCTCTTAGTCTTCCTCTTTGAGTTCTCGTTCCATAAGTCCCCGCACAGCGTCCGGAGCGGTTAACTTTCCTTCCAAAACTGCACACACGCCTTCCGTTATCGGCACGCTCACATCGCGCTTTAGCCCCAATTCGAGAGCGGCTCGGGCTGTATACACGCCTTCAGCGACCTGCCCCGTTTTCTTCAAAGCAGCTTCAAGCGATTCCCCTCGCCCGATAAATTCGCCCACCGTACGATTACGGCTGCGCGCCGAAATGCACGTCGTCGCCAAATCTCCCATTCCCGACAGACCCATAAACGTTTTGCGCTCACCCCCGACGGCCGCTCCAAGTCTCGAAAGCTCCGCTAATCCGCGCGTAATCAATGTCCCTTTCGTATTCGCGCCAAATCCCATCCCATCCACCATTCCGGCGGCCAGCGCTATGACGTTTTTCATCGCTCCGGCAAACTCAACTCCGATTACGTCACGCGAGCGATACAACCGCAGCTTCTCCGAAGACAGCGCAAGCTGCAAGTCACGGCTCGTTTCCTCGTTCGTACTCGCAATCACAGCCGACGTCGGCATTCCTAACGCAATCTCCGCAGCCAGAGTCGGCCCCGACAGCGCAGCATATCTTTCGCTCGAAAAATTCGGCGAAGATTCTTTCAGAATCTCATGTTCGAATTTTCCTGTCGCGCTCTCAATTCCCTTTGACGTCCCGATCCACAGCGCTTTCGGAAGAACGCCGGCATATTGCGAAACAAATTGTCGCGTCGCCTGCAACGGCACAGCAAACTCCAAAATATCGGCATTTGCCACAGCGCGTTCCAAATCCGACGTCACAAAAATTCGGTCGTTCAGATTTCCGTCCGGCAAATAGCGCGTGTTTCTCCGCGACTCCTGCAAGAGTTTCGCGTGCGCCGAATCGCGTGCCCACAACCGCACCTCGTGCCCGATGCCGCCCGCGTGAATCGCCAGCGCCGTTCCCCAGCTTCCTGCACCTAAAACAGCAATCTTCATCAGAAGAACCTCGGTTCCGTGCCGCTCAGAAGTCGCGCAATATTTTGTCGATGCGTATAAAACAAAAATCCCGCAATCACCACTCCGCTCGCGATCACAATTGCCGGTTGATTCTGTTTGCCCGCCAAAAGGAAAATCGGAAACGAAACAGCCGCAGTCAGAGATGCAGGCGAAATTCGTCGCGTCACCGCAAACACTATCGCCCACACAATCATCGAATATCCCAGAGCGCTCGCACTGATTGCCGCCATCGCCCCTGCCGCCGTCGCCACGCCTTTTCCGCCTTTGAATTTCGCATACGGCGTAAACACATGCCCCATGACCGCCGTGCACGCTATCACAATCTTCACTTCAACCAAATTTTCGGAAAAGATCAGCGGAGCCAACCAAAACACCGGCGCGAATCCTTTTAGAGCGTCAAGTAAGAGAACAACAATCCCCCACTTCTTACCCAACACGCGCGACACATTCGTCGCTCCCGAGCTGCCTGATCCGCTCGCGCGCGGATCCTTGCCCGCAATCAACTTCGAGAGCCAAATCCCCGTCGGAATTCCCCCGACAAGGTAGCCGATCAATGCCGCAAGATAAACACTCACACGACGCGCCCGATTTCGAACACCTGCTCATTGAGCGTCGCAAAGTACGCTTCAATCTCAGAAACATAGTCCGCGCCGCAAATTAACACTAACCCGATGCCGCAATTGAACACGCGCCGCATCTCTTCATCCGCAACATTCCCCCATTCCTGAATCAACCGGAACAACTCAGGCAATTCCCAAGCATCCCAATCCACTTCAAGCGACAGCCCCTCGCGCAAAACTCTTTCCGTATTCTCAACGAGCCCGCCGCCCGTAATGTGCGACATTGCATGCAGTCCCGGATGCGCAAGCAATCCGTGCATCAAATTCCAATAACAACGATGCGGCTCAAGCACGGCATCAACAAACGGCGTCTTGTCCGAGAGCTTAATCGAGTGAATTTCCCCCGATTCAATCTTCGGCTCGAGCACTTTTCGTATCAGCGAATACCCATTCGTATGCGGCCCACTCGACGAAACTCCAATCAACACGTCGCCCTTCTGCACTTTCGATCCGTCAAAAATCCGGTCGCGCCGCACCGTCCCCACAATCGTTCCAGCCAAATCAAAATGGCCTTCTTCGTAGAGTCCGGGCATCTCCGCCGTCTCGCCTCCGATCAGCGCCACCCCATGCGCCTTGCATCCGCGCGCCAGACTTTCGGCCAGCGTCCCAGCAATCTCCGGCACCAGTTTCCCGAACGCCAAATAATCGAGGAAAAAAATCGGCTTGGCCCCGCACACGAGGATATCGTTGATCGAATGCTGCACCAAGTCCTCGCCCAGCCCGGAGATTTTCCCCAGTTGCGCCGCGAGCAGCACCTTCGTCCCCACCCCGTCGGTCGAGGCCACCAGCACCTGCCCGTCCGGCGCCTCGTCCAGCGCGAAAAACCCGCCAAACAGCCCGATTCCGCGCACCACATTGGCAGTATGAGTGGATTTCGCAGCCTGTGAAATCAGCTTTTTCGCAGCCGAGGCGCGGTCTAAATTTACTCCAGATGTGGCGTAGTTAGAAGACATTTTTCAGAGTATAAATTAAAAAACAATAAGTGCTTAACAAGCACAAACAAAAGGCCCGTACAAAGACGGGCCAGGGTGCCGAGGGCCGGAATCGAACCGGCACGGGGAGTAATCCCCGGCAGATTTTGAGTCTGCTGCGTCTACCAGTTCCGCCACCCCGGCAGGGAAGAAAAACCACCAGCGGGCGGAGCTTAGTAATCGTGGGGGGCCAATTACTATAGCGGTCACGCCAACAAACCGGTGGAAAGCGGTGACAAACGTAAGCTGGAATATAAGGACTTAGCCCCAAAAACGCAAGCCGGAAACCTAACAAGTTTTGAGCTTACGAGGTCGTGCTTCCAAGTACGACACGCGAATGTAGGGGCGGATGGCAATCCACCCGCGCAATGCAAGCCGCCAAATCCCAAATCTCGCGGCGGCAGGTGTCTTCACCTGCCCCGCACACCAAGACCTCCAAGCGCTTTGTCATCCTGAAGCCGCCGCGGCTGAAGGACCCCTCTGCATTCTCGCGGCGGCACCCGCTGCGGGTGCCCCTAACGCCGAGCCGGGTTAAGGTCCTCCGCAACCCGGCCGAAATCTGAATATTTCATACTTCAGATTTCATATTTTCCACTTCTTGGCTCATACCTCTTACCTCATATCTACTCCGATTTCTGTCCGACGAGTAAGCCCCTTTCACATCCCGTCCAAAATCGCTATACTTGAGGGAATTCCATCCCCCATCCCCCATCCCCCAAGTAGATGCCCCCAATCGTTCGACTTGCCGGTTATAACGTAGATTCAGAACTCCTGTCCGAAACTCTCGATATTCTTAGAGAGCTGGACGATCTCTCTAAGTCGATGGGCAACACTCCCTCGGCTTCCGAACTCAAGGCTCGCGTCGAGCAATTGGGCGAAGAGCTGCGGTCGCGCATCGATTTCGAAGCCTTCACTCCCGAAACCATCTCGGCAGCTTATGCCAGAATCAGCCGCGATCCGTCCCATGTGACCGAACTCCGCCGCTCGGCCAGGTTCAGCGTCGCCCGTGCTCGCAAGTCAAACGATAATATTATTTTCGGGTTGGGCCACGCGTCGGTCGCCGAACATGCGGCGTTCAATTTCGACGTGTCGCATCTCTCGCGGCTTGCCGCCGAAGAGTTGCAGTTTCACAGGCTGCAAAGCTTCACCGAAAAATCTCAAAGATACATCACGATCGGCGAAGATTACATCGCTCCAAACGAAATTCTCGGAACCGGTCACGAACAGGTTTACCGTAAGTTAGTCAGCGAGCTGTTCGCCGCGTACAACGAGATTTTCGAGAGTTTGCAGCGGCATCATACTCCCGAGGATACGGATGGCATGAGCAAGACAGAGATCCGCGATCTCGAGACTCGTGCCAAAGAAGATGCGCGCTATTTGCTTCCGCTCTGCTGCTCGACCCAGATGGGAATGACTCTAAACGCTCGCAATTTGGAGCATTTGCTCTGGGAGTTGTCGGATCATCCACTCACGGAAGTTCGCGAGCTCGGTCAAGCGCTTCACAACGCGGTCGGCCGCATGGCTCCGTCACTGGTGAAATACACGTCGCGAGCGGAATTCCCCAGAGAAAACCGAGTGAGTGTGGCAGAGCTCTTTGGCAAATCGAAGCGGCAAAAAAACTTCGAATTTCGTTCAGAACCATCCGCCGAGTTGGTGGACTTCGATTCCTCTGGCGAAGAGAAAGTTCTCAGGGCTTTTTCATTCTCGTCCGGAAGTTCACAGTCGGCTCCCGACCAAAAAGCTGTTTGGCGGAAGTTGTTCCAGAAACTCGGGGCACACGATCCTGTTTATCGTGAGTTTGAGTTGGCGACAGCCAGCTTTGTTCTCGAGATGAGCGCGACGTGCTATGCTCAGTTCAAAAGACACCGTCTCATGACTCAATTGGTGCAGGGTTATCAAGTTGATTCTGCTGCTATTGTACCGCCTTCGATTACTGAAACTGGTCAGACGGATGTTTTCGAACGAGCTGTTACAAACTCAATAGAAACAGCCAAGACACTTGATCCCCAAGTTGCTCCTTACTTGCTGACCAATGCGCATGTCAAGCGCGTGATGTGCTTCGTGAACGCGCGCGAACTTTATCATTTGTCAAGACTTAGATGCGATAAGCACGCGCAATGGGAAATCCAAGCATTGGCCAACAAAATGCTTGAACTGATTAAACCTAAGTGGCCAAACCTTCTTGCCTTAACATCTGGAAAAGATACTTACGACCAGGCCTACGGTTCGTATTTCCAGAGTTAGAACGTTTCACGTGAAAAAATCAGAACGCCCGACTGGATTTCCAGTCGGGCGTTTAAATTAAGAGTGCTTTCCAAGTGTCAGCTACGATCTTGGTGGGTCCCGGGGTATAAACACGTGAACTACCACTCTTCCAGCACTCCTTATCTTGCACGGTAGAATTCGCGATGTCTGCAAATTCTGAATATAACTAATGCAGGATGTGTGCCAGAAGCTGCACTTTAAAATGTCATAAAGTGATTACACTTTAAATAAATATTTATAAAGCACTTAATTCACATCCTCGTTGAAAGAAGCAGTAAACTTTGGGAAATTCATGTGAAATTGTGATGCACTTCATGCATACTATATGCTCTTCGTGCGTAATCCGAGTACAACATTTGCACAAGCATACTGCAAAGAAAAGCAGCCCAGATGAGCGGCTTTTTCTTTGGAACTTTTATTTGTTATAGAATCAATGTTTTAGGAAGAATCCGACACTTGTAGTTGCAACAGTCTCAGCACCAACAACAGCATAAGCGAACAGTGCATCCTTAGCCAAAGTCGTGTCATCGCAGTGATAATCTAAACATGGATTAGAACCACACGGAAACGAGTTCGTGTCCGACTGCGCAAAGATTGTCTGATTGTTGTCGTCGATGTAGCCTACATTGGACTCGGTTCGCCAGCGAATCTCGACACCGGCTGGCACGGTTTGTCCATTGAAAACGCGCACTGTAATGATGTTTTCATTGTTCACCAAGTAGCGCAGTGTGTCGTCCGCCCGAAGAACCACGGAATAAGTTGAAGGATTCGGGTCGTTCGGTCCGGTGATCTTTTTACTTGTCTTACAAGACGAAGCAAGAAGACTTGCGGCAACCACAAAAGTCAGCGCCGCGGCAGCAACATGTTTTCTGATCATCGTTGTTTCTCCTTATCCGAGTTTACCGTCCGATGAAGCGAAAGAGAAGATAACCAACACCCAACCATAGCGGAATCGAAAGCATCAGAGCGATATTCACTCCGCGAACGGTGGAGAGATTACTTTGCAGTTCAATAGTCGACAGCGCACGCTGCATCACGGAAGACAATTGATCCATGTCCACCGGTTTCGAGAGCAAATCGTAGGCACCAAGCCGCATGGCTTCTTTGGCCGTGTCGAGCGACGCAAAACCGGTGACCATAATGAACAGAACTTTGGGATGAATGTTCTTAAGCTCACTCAAGAGTTCCATCCCCGACTTTTCCGGCATCATGAAATCCGAAACGACGAGGTCGATCTTCTCGCGCAAAAAGATATCCGTGCCACTCGACGCATTCTCGGCTTCGAGAACCGTGTGCCCTCGCCCTTCGATGAATTCGCGCAAGATGGAACGATAATCATGATCGTCATCTATTACGAGAATACGAGCCATGCACTGCCTCCCAGTTGCTTCACCACCTTATAGTGGGATATTTCCGTGCTTCTTCGGCGGATTTGAGTCGACTTTGTTCTGGAGCATTTCCAGTCCGTTGATAATTCGAGCCCGAGTTTCGGCAGGGTCGATGACTTCGTCGACATAGCCATATGCCGCGGCTTCAAAGGGATTGGCAAACAGATCCGTGTATTCGGAGACAAACTTGGCCTTTTCTTTGTCCGGATCCTTTGCATCCTTGATCTCTTTGGAAAAGATGATCTCAACGGCGCCTTGCGCACCCATAACCGCAATTTCAGCCGTCGGCCACGCGAAATTTAGGTCACCGCGAATATGCTTGGAACTCATGACGTCGTAGGCACCACCGTATGCTTTGCGCGTGATCACCGTGATCTTCGGCACGGTAGCCTCACAATACGCATACAGCAATTTGGCTCCATTTACAATAATTCCGTTCCACTCCTGCTCGGTGCCCGGCAAGAATCCGGGAACATCTACAAATGTCACGATCGGAATATTGAACGCATCACAGAAACGTACAAAACGTCCACCCTTCCGCGACGAATCAATGTCCAATACTCCCGCTAACACCGCGGGTTGATTGGCGACGAGACCTACTGGCCGACCAGCGACAAAGGCGAATCCGACCACGATATTCATCGCCCAGTCGGCATGAACTTCGAGAAATGAATCGTGATCCACGACACGCCGAATCACCTCTTTGATATCGTACGGCTTCGTCGGTTCCGGTGGAATCAGAGAATTTAGACTTTCATCAGTCGCGGGCTGCTGAGGAGCCGGTTGGCGCGGCGGATCCTCATGGTTGTTCTGCGGCATATAGCGCAGCAGCTTACGCATAGTAAGCAAACAGTGGGCCTCAGTCGGACACGCGAAATGGGCAACACCAGACTTTGAGGCGTGCGTATTCGCGCCACCCAGCTCTTCACTGGTAATATCTTCATGCGTCACCGTCTTTACAACTTTGGGACCAGTGACAAACATGTTGCTCGTATTCTCGACCATCAAAGTAAAATCCGTGATGGCCGGACTGTAGACCGCACCGCCCGCGCACGGCCCCATGACGGCCGAGAGCTGCGGAACAACTCCCGAAGCGAGAGTATTGCGCAAGAAAATGTCCGCATAGGCGCCGAGGGAAACGACGCCTTCCTGTACTCTTGCTCCACCGGAGTCATTCAAACCGATAACCGGCGCACCCATCTTCATAGCAAGGTCCATGATTTTGCAGATTTTCTTTCCGTGCGCTTCGGCAAGGGATCCGCCGAATGCTGTAAAGTCCTGCGCAAAAACAAAGACCGTCCGCCCGTCGATTTTGCCGTGCCCCGTGACCACTCCGTCGCCGTACACGACTTGCTTGTCGAGCCCGAACTGCGTGGAGCGATGAGTAACCAAGGCATCAATCTCCATGAACGAGCCGGGATCCAAGAGGATATCAAGGCGTTCGCGGGCAGTCATTTTGCCCTTATTGTGCTGCGCCTCAATACGTTTTTCGCCGCCGCCAAGTTTCGATTGAGCTCTGCGGCGTTTAAGTTCGTCTGCAACTTTCATAAGATTTCTATTATAGCATTCCGCTTCGTTTGCGAAGCAGCCATTCAACGGCCAGCAAACCGATAAGAATCCATAAGAACAACGGGCGGTTCCACAAAGGAATCTCGCGTGTGGTTTCGACAATTTTAGTCGGCATGGAGAGCCTGTTGAATAACGAGTCCGGCCGGGCCGCACTCACAAATGTTCCGCCGGAATTTCGAGCAATACCTTGCAGGACATCCCAGCGTGCCCGCGCGTCGAGCCACTCGAGATTGAACTTTTCAACTACGAAGCTCCCTTTATCGCGGCCCAACGTATCGTCACGCACGACCGCATAGCCGGAATAAGTGTAGTCTCCCGAACCCCACGCGCTGAACTGAGCCTCGTAAAGACCGTTGCCTTTTCCTTGCAGGGAAAGCAGTTCAGTCTTGTCTCCGCTTTTTACGTCCACTAAGACGGACGCATCATTGATCGGCGAAAGGTCAGCAGCATAGACTTGGCCCTGCACACGCACAGGTTCGCCGGTACTGTATACTTTTTTGTCGGTAGACAACTTGACTTGCTTCTCTTCGGTCGGGGCAAGGAGCCAAGCGGAGAGTCTGGAGAACAACTCGCTTTCAAACTGACTTGCCGCCGGGTTTTTGGCAAGTCCGAGTCTCCATCGGTAAAACTCAAAGACAGAAACCGCCACTGAGCGTCGTCTGTTCATTTCAAGGAAAGCAACCGCAGGGCCGCCGGGAATATCGGGAGTCAGCTCCATTGCGAAATTCGCAACCGACACCGCGGCCGGCTTGAGCACGACTCTGCCCGTTGCACCGAGAACCGGCGGCAAATCACTCCAAGCGGCTGGCAGCGGTCCGCGTGCCGTCAACGCCGAATGTGAGCCGCCGTCACGCAGCACGACGCGATCAAAAGCTGTTTGCGGTTGGAAGTCCATCGGCAAACGCGCGCCGATTGTTTCGAGCCTGCTTAGGGAAACGTTCGGTCCATGTAGGTACAACAGCGGCGCTCCGTCCACGATGCGCCGACTTGCGGCATTCCAAAGCGCGCCATTCGACGAATTGGTCGGGTAGTCGACCAGCACGAACATTTCGGCGTTGCGAACATCATCTTCGGAGAATCTTTTTCCGCCGACAAAACCGTTGGGAGTTTCCACATACATGGACACCGAGACTGTTGTATCTAAGTCAAGCGCCTGCCTCACAAAAGACACGTCCGGCACGGGAGAGCCTGCAATGACCAAGACGTTATATTTTGCATCGAGAATGCGAATGACCTGCGAGCGGCGGTTATTTTCCTGCGAGACTTCGCCTGAAACGGAATCGAGGATTGCCGTGACGCGCAACTCGCCTTCCGATTCTGCCGCGAATTTTGTCTCGAAAGTTTTCTCGAAAACAGAGCCGTTCAAGTTTATTTGTTCGTCGAGCAACGTGCGCGACTTCGAGTCGACGATACGAAGGCGAGTGGTTTGACCGGCAAGTCCTTGCGCTTGCACACGCACACGAACGGGCACTTGCGTGCCTTTGTAAGCGATATCATTGGTGAGCAGATCGGCGATCAGCGCATCGCGCCTGACTGTTGAATCACCGACACCCACGGCGTAGATCGGAATGCTTGACTGTGCGGCCTCGCGTTCAGGATTCGGTCCCATGTTTTGCGCGCCGTCCGTGACTAAGACGATTGCCCCGACATCTTCCGTTGCGGCGGCGGAGCGCGCAACCTGCCATGCGTTTGCGGGATCTGAGCCGACCATGTTTGGCGCCCAGCCGCGCAGTGAATCGAAGGACGTTTGAATCGCGGAGTCACCGAACACGAATGACCGCAGTTCTCCGTCGTTTGCAAGCGTCGTTAAGCGCGCATCGCGCAGGAACTTATTGACGGTCGAATCGCGAACGACGCCGTTGTCTTCGATTTGCATCGACGCGGAGCGGTCAACCAACAAAAGAATTTTGGCGCGCTCTTCACTTCGATTGAGCCACTTTACGACAGGCTCAAAGATCAGGAAGAGGATTAAGGTCAAAGCTACAGCGCGGATCAGAGCGAGAAGTCTGCGGCGCCACGGGGAAACCGGCGGCAGGGTTCTACGATAAACAACGACGGAGAGAACAACCGCCACCAAAGCAAATACGAGAAACAGCACAGCCGGAGAGCTGAAAGTCACTCCGCGAATCGCAAGCAAAGGTAGGGTAAGACTCAAATCGAGTGTGCCGGTAGTTTTTGTAGTTCAGTGATTGGCCAGCGGGGTCGGACGGGCAATTCAACGGGGGGAAAGCCCGACGCAAGTTGTTTCCACGCCGCGAATCCGATCATGGCGGCATTGTCAGCGCAATACTTCATTGCAGGGAAAGAAGAATCGATGGAGAGCTCATCCGCAATTTTCTTCAGGCCCGCTCGAAGCGCGCTATTGGCAGCGACTCCGCCAGCAGCCGCGATTGCGCGCAGATTGAAATTCTTGGCTGCTCGTTCGGCCTTTTCGAGCACGGACTGCATGGCCGCAAATTGGAACGAAGCAAGGAGATCGTTGCGCAGCTCACTCCTACTCCACTGCGGTTCATCACGCAGTTTGTAGGCAACGGCGGTTTTCAATCCGGAAAAGCTGAAATTGTATGATTGGTCGCGCATGGAAACGGGAAAGGGGATTGCGTTTACATTGCCTTGCTTGGCACAACGGTCGATTTCCGCTCCCGCAGGGAATCCCATACCCAACAATTTGCCGACTTTGTCATAGGCTTCGCCGAGCGCGTCGTCCAATGTCGAACCGAGAATTTCGTAGTTACGAAAACCCCGGACAAGGACTAAGAGTGTATGTCCGCCGCTCACTAACAGAATCAGGAACGGAAGCGGCATAGGCTCGCGATCAATTTCGACAGACCAAAGATGCCCTTCCATGTGGTGCGTGGACACGAGCGGAACGCGCAACGTGGTGGAAAGCGCGGACGCAAAAGTGTGACCGACCAGAAGGGATCCAACAAGTCCAGGGCCGGATGTCGCGGCGACGTGAGTGACGTCTCGCAAGTCCACGCCAGCGTCCGAAAGTGCCTGTTGGACATTTCTGTCTTGCAACTCCAAGTGCGAGCGCCCGGCAAGCTCGGGAACGACTCCGCCGAACGGAATATGCACCTGCTGAGTAACCGTGACCAAGGAGAGAACTTGACCGTCGCGGATGACGGCGGCGGAATTCTCATCGCAACTTGATTCGACGGCCAGAACTAACATAGATTCAAAGCAGCTTCAAACCGAGTTGGACTCGGGCAAGGAACTCCGCACGTTCCAGTCGATGGAGCGCCTCGTCAATAGACGCTCCGACGGCTACCACGCCATGCCGCTCAAGCAGCAATACACCCGCATTTCCGCCATGCTCGATCGCCGCCTCACCTAATTGGGCAGTTCCCGGTTCGACATAGGGAATAAGTGCGACACCGTTTAACGTAATTTCTGCCTCCATGAGAAGCTGCACATCGGGTACTTTTCCGGCGGCAACGAAAACGCCAAGATTGGGCGCATGGACGTGCAAAATCGCATGAACATCCGGTCGCGCTTCGTACAGCGCACGATGGAGTTTCCATTCACTGGAAGCTCCGTGGGGATTCGGATCATGAAGGTCGATCTCAACTAAATCGGCCTGGCTAAGGCCGCGCTTCTCGACACCTTTGCGCGTCACGATCGCTTTCGACGTTCCCACACGCACGGAAAAGTTGCCGTCCGTTGCCGGAAGACAACCAATACGATCCAACACATTTGCCGCGTGGATCAGGTGAGAAACAAATTGTTTGTCCAAGAACTATCGAACCCCTGAGGGTGTGATTAAGCTAAAACCCGTGTATTTCTTCAACACGTCCGGCACGCTTACGGTTCCATCGTCATTCTGGTAAGATTCAAGCATAACAACAAGCAGACGCGGAGTTGCGAGTCCCGACCCATTCAGTGTATGAACGAAGTCCGGCTTTCCGGTGTCGGGCCGGCGGTAGCGGATGTTTGCACGGCGGGACTGAAATGCCTCAAAATTGGAACAGGACGAGATTTCCAGCCATTTCTTCTCTGCGGGAGACCAAATTTCGATGTCGTAGCATTTGGCCGCTCCAAAACCCATATCTCCGGAACACAGCAATACGACACGATAATGGATATTCAAGAGTTCTAAGAGATGGGTCGCGTCCGCGGTCATCTTTTCGTGCTCTTCGTAAGATTCTTCGGGTCGAGTGAACTTCACCATCTCGACCTTGTCGAATTGATGAACCCGTAAGAATCCCCGCGTATCCTTGCCGTATGAACCGGCCTCACGACGAAAACAGGGAGTGTAGCCGCAGTATGCCAAAGGCAGCGACGACTCTTGAAGCATCTCGTCGCGGTGCAAATTCGTAATTGGAACTTCCGCCGTCGGAATCAGAAAATAGTCGTCAATACCACAAAGGTAGAGGTCTTCCTCAAATTTCGGAAGCTGGCCTGTCCCGGTGAGACTGTCTCGATTAACGATAAACGGCACGGAAACTTCAGTGTAGACGCCTCGTTCCCGGTGCGTTTCAAGGAAGAAGTTCACCAGTGCACGTTCCAGAATCGCGCCAGCCGCTTTGTATACCGGAAATCCGCTGCCGGTAATTTTCGTACCTCTTTCGAAATCGAACAGCCCTAAGTCACGACCCAACGCCAAATGGTCCTTGGGTTCAAAGTCAAAGACGGGAGGCGATCCCCATTCACGCACGACGACATTTTCGTCGGCAGACCTACCAACAGGAACAGAATCGTGCGGAAGGTTTGGAATCTGAAGCAAACGAGACCGCAGCTCGGTCTCAATTTCTTTTAGTTCATCGTCATGCTTGTTGATATCCTGACCGATCGCCCTGCTTTGGTCTTTAAGGGCAGTTACAATTTCGCCGCGTTTCCCAGCCTCGGCAATCTCTTTGGTTAGTTCATTTCGCTTAGCTTTGAGACTGTCTGAAGTTTCGATAAGCTCTCTGCGACGTTTGTCCAACCCGATCAATCCGTCCAGCAAATCGGATTGACCTCTGGATTCAAGTTTTTGCCGCACCAGCGGCTCATTTTCGCGAATAAGTTTGATATCAAGCATGTTGATGAAGTACTATCCTTCGCCGCGCAAGACGACGAACAAAGTCATGTAGAGAATTTTCAGGTCGAGGGGGATGGACATGTTTTCGATGTAAAAGAGATCGAGTTCGAGTTTCTTCTCGGGAGCGGAAATGGTAGCATCATATTGCAGATGCACCTGTGCCCAGCCTGTCAAACCGGGCTTGACATTCTGCCTACGGACAAACAGAGGACTTAGCTTTGAGAATTCTTCGGCAAACTCGGGTCGCTCCGGGCGGGGCCCGACGAGGCTCATTTGGCCAAACAAGATATTCAAGAGTTGCGGCAACTCATCAATACGAGTTGATCTCAGGAACCGTCCGATACGCGTGACACGTTCGTCGCCGGGGCTCACTAGCACGGGTCCGGTTTCGCGTTCGGCATCTTTAATCATACTGCGAAACTTCAGAATCTTGAATTTCCGCCCGTGCAGGCCGATCCTTGTTTGAGCATAAAAGATCGGGAACCCCGATTCGACCAAAATTAGAATCGACGCGATCACCCAAACCGGCGAGGTCAAAACGAGCATCATACTCGACAAAATGAGATCAAAGACCCGCTTAAGCGCGGATTCGATCGGCGTCAGGAGATCTGCACGAATTTCCACAAAAGAAAAACTCGGCCGACCAAGGGGCCTAACTTCGCCAAGCAGTCTTTGGTAGTGGTCTGCCGGAACAAACAGACGAGCGGGAACGGACGAAAGCAAAGTCACCGTGCGATCGAGGTAGTGCAAATTCGTTTCGTCAAATGCTACATACACAAGTTCGCAATTCAGTTCGGCAACTTTTGCTCGCGCATCGGAAACTGCACCAAGAGACTGTTCTTCCGTTGTGGACTCTTGTTCGGGCGACAGCACGCCTAAAATATTCGCTCCAAGGAACTTATTTCCATGCAGGATATGCAAAAGCGACTCAAGCCTTTTGCCGGAACCGACAACTAACGTTCGCATGGTCATGATACCGCGGATTCGGAGTTCCTGCAGAACGGTCAACAGAGTGAGCCGAACGATTGAGACTCCTGCCGTGACACCGAGTCCGTAGGTGAGCAAAACGACTCGTGTGACGGGCAGCGGATTTGTCGGGTCAAACGTAACGAGAAAGATCACGAGACATCCGTAAAAAGCCGCGCGCGCACAATCGACAGCGACGACGGCTCGCGAAGCCAAGGGATCGAATCTGTACAGACCAAAGACGGCAAAGTGCAAAACCCAATACCCGGAAACGACAAGGCTGGGGACAATCTGATCGACGGGAGTCAGGACGACGGGATTGGAAAACATACCCGTCTGAAAGCGCCACCAATAGATGCCAAAGAAGGCCAGTTCCAGAACAACGAAATCAGCTACAAACAGCAGCCCGCGGAACCAAAGTGGTCGCATTTTGGACAAACGTCAGACTGCCTGCAATTGAGTTGAGGCTTGATTTCGGGTCGCGGCGGGATAGAATGCACTCATGGTCATAAGCACCCAAAAGGGAACGAACGAGTATGCCGTCATTGTCAGAAATGAGAAAATTGTCGCAACCATGCCGGCTCTTAAGCCCGCATTTAGCAAAGAAACCGTATCCGAATTGTCAACGTACTTGATTTTCCAGTCAAGCCCTCGGAGTGCGATCGCGACACAAACGGCGAACAAGACAATCGCGACGAGTCCGCCATCGACCCCAAGATCAACAAGAGTATTGTGGGCGAAGAGCGATTGTCCGAGGTAAATCAGATAGTAGAACACATTGCTTTTGTAGTGGCCCAATCCCCCGCCGAAGATCGGGTTTTCCCAGAACATGTGCCAACCGGCCGTCAGCAGGGAAAGTCTTTGCGAGGTGGACTTGTCCGTACCGGACAAAAGATCGGCAACGCGTCCGAACAAGTCGACAGGGAGAATGGTCAGCAAAATGACGGTAACTACGAACAAAATGCCCACAAGCAACAGGCGTCTGCGCTCAACGGCAAGCATCATCGCAACAACAATTACAACCCCTACGAGTCCCGTTCTCGACAAGGACATGAGGATCGCGGCTACGGTTGTGACCAAAGTCGCGAGCATTAGCGCCCGAATTAAAAAATGCAGTTTGCTGCGCCAAAAAGCGATAACACCGCCCAAGTACGCCGCAAGCGTCATCGACATGATATTGGGGTCGGGCCAGTGACCGTAAAATCGCGTAGACTCGATATATCCGACGCTTCCCGCAATCTGATCCGCGGCACCCGTCGTATAAAACTCGAAGGCCGTCCGAATGGTCGACAACGAAGTGAAGAGCATTCCGAACGCGATTCCGACAAAGAACCAGACGTGGTGGCGCGGCGTTGAAAACAGCTCGCTGACGACAATGAGCACGGGGACGACTCGATAAATCAGCTCCCAACTGAAATACTCAGTGCGATCTACCCAAAGCCCGGTAGACTGGTAGTAGGCAATGAAAATCAGCGATGCGATAATAAGTGGACCAAACCGCCACTTAAGATCCCCGACCAACAGTTTTCTGAGAATCAGGACCATCAAGGTGAGGATCATGAAGACTGACGTCGAACCGGGGATGTAGTTGGCAATGTTCGACGTCAGCAAGAATCCCAAGACGAGGATCGGAATCTCAAGATAACGCAAGTACAACAGTCCGAACGTCGCAACGGACAGAGCTACGACGAACTGAAATGCACGGCCCCAGAAGAACCACGCAAATACGGCGACGATAGAGATTAGTCCGATGGCAAGTCCGGTCGTCCAATCAAGGCGCAGAAACTTCTTGCCTGTGATCGCCGCGGAATCAGCGACCACGCCAACTCCGCCTTAGAGCCAGATACTTGTCATGGTTGGGATTGCCGGGAACGGACATAGCGCGAACGAGCTCGGCGAAGCTCGCGTAAACGAGTCCAAACATTAACCCGATCAAGGCACCGAGAGCGACCAGCATCGTACGTTTCGGTGCGACACGTTTCGTGCCAACGCTCGGCGGCTCGACGATGGCCATCGTGGGAGTGTTGCGGGCCTCGTCCATTCGCGCCTGTTCATACTGTTGTGTCAGAACCGCCACCATGATGCTGTGCAGCTCGATGTCACGATACAGGCGAAGATATGTTTTGCCGTCTTCAGTGGCTGAGTCAATTCTCAAGAGGAAGTCGCGTTCCGCGGGATCTTCCTTTTCAGAAGTCAGGTATGCCAGCGACGAGTCCAGTCCGGCCAACTTCAGTTTTGCGAGATTCAGTTCGGGATTGTCGCCGGCAAAGATCTTCTTTTTGAGATCGTATTCGGCCCGGGCCAGAAGTCTTTGCGCTTCTACGGCAGCAGCAGCCTGAACGGTTGCCTTGGCTTGCTCTTCGAGATCAAATATGCCGGTGTTTCTTTGAAAACTCGACATGCTGTCTTCGAGGGAATACAGATTCGTTCTGGCCTCATCCAGCCGCGATTCGGCGAATTCGCGTTCTTTTCTGGCTTTGGTCGACTCCAATTCGCGCATCCGTTTATCCAACTCGGAAATGTAGAACTCGACGACCTGTTTTGCAAACTCTGGATCGGCATCATCGACCTGAATCAGAATCGTGCTGGTGGTGCCTTCATACTCGAGGTAGACGTGGCTCCGCCAAGCGTCAATGACGTCTTCAATCGGAGCGTCAGGCAATTTTAGTTTGGTGCGCAGGTCAAACTTCTCAACGACCTTCGTCGACATGCTTCTTTCGCGCATCAGCATCAAGTAGTATTCGCCGCGGACTTCGCCAAGTCCGCCGGAGAAGCCACCGAGATTGCCCAAACCTGCGAGCTTGGAAGCAAGCATGCTTCCGAAGCTGCTGGATTTGTTCTCCACGCCGCGCACGATAGCTGCGGAGCGAAACTGCGGAGTGGCAACAAATGCGTAGATGCCGATGGCAACCGCACAGACGAGCATGGACGGCAGCCAGACTTTTCTGGTGCGAACCAGAAAGGACAATATGTCCAAGAGATTTATGCTGTCAGAGGACTTGTCGGACAACGTCTTCTCCGAGTAGTTTTCTGTCTTCAGGATTAGAAATCCGTGTAATAAAGGTACCTGTTATCCACGACCCCGAGGTCTTCCTTGGCAATCTTCAGCCAATCGGTGTAAACTCGATTCTGGATAGTCCGTTCAAGGTTCGTAGTCAGTTGCTCTTCCTGCGCCTTGAACTGTGCGGAGTCCGGTTCCACAATTTTTATGACTTCGGCGACGTAAGCACCGCGGGAGTTCGACATTGCCTCGGAAAGCTGACCGGGACGAAGCGCAAGCAGTTTCTTTGCGATGGCTTCATCTTGACCAATGGCCCGAATGAAATCGCGCTGCGCATGCTCGCCGGTGGTGTCGATTTTCACGTTTTCAGCTTGGGCGATAGCAACAAGTTGATCGGGCGCCGGAACGCGCGAACGGAACTGCTGAGCGGCCTGCAATGCCATATCTTCCTGCTTCTTACGGACCAAGGTCGTACGAACAACCGATTCGACGTCGGCCAAAGGAGAAATTCCCGCCGGAGCCCGTTCGACCAACTTGAATACCGAATAGCCGTCTTGACCCTTGATGCGAGTCTTTTGCGAGTAACTGACTTTGCCGACTTCGGAGCTAAAAGCGAAATCCATTACAGGTTTCAGAGCACCGACACCGGGGATTGAACCTGCTTCTTGGAACGGGAACAGATTCGTCGTTTCAACCGTCAAACCGAAGGCTTGAGCAGTTTCGTCGAAGCCGTCCGTAGTTGCGGCGTCGGCAAAATCCTTAGCCTTTTGCGCCACGCGGGATTCGGTATCAGGGCCGATAGCGAACTTTACGAGAATATGACTTGCCTTGACGGAATCCTGTTCGCCGTTTACACTACGGTCTTCAACACGGATCAAATGCGCGCCGAAGCGGGTGATAACGGGACCGACCACCTGACCGATATCGGCAACGAAGGCCGTGGAGTCAAACTCTTTGACCATTCTGCCGCGCTGGAACCAGCCAAGCTCTCCGCCCTGTTTTGCCGAGCCGGGATCTTCAGAATATTCTTCAGCAAGCTGTTCAAACGAATCCCCTTGACGGAGCATGGCGAGTACATCTTCGACAGTTTCCATGACGCGTTCGGTATCAGACGCCGTCATGGTGCGCGGAATTGTAACGTACGCCAACCGGCTGCGTTCTTTTTGTTCATAGTCCTGAGGGTGCGCGCGGTAGTATTCATCGATTTCGGACGGCGCAATTGAAGACGAGTCCACGGTGAAATTCGTCGTCGGGAACGAGGCTACGATAGCTTGAAACTTGCGGCTCGTCGCAACGTATTCATCCCAAACTTGATCGGGGGTTACAAAGACCGGCTGAATGATCTTGTCAATGACCTTCTGATTGCCGATACTTTCTCGATAGTCCTTTTCGATGGCAATCAGAACTTGTGTCTGGCTCGGGTCTTTGATAAACTGTTGGTACAGGCTGGGATCGAATTTTCCGTCGGTTTGAAAATTCTCATTGTTGCGGATATATTCCGGCGGATTGTTTTGGACGGCATATGCGACTTCGTCATCGGAAGTAACAACGTCCCATTTCTTCTGGTAGCCTTTCATCAGCTCGGAACGAACGATGTCATCCCAGACTTGCTGACGCGCCTGCTTGACTTGCTGATCTGTGATTTCCTGATCAGGATTTTGCTGACGTTGTTGCGCCAGACGATCTTGAACGAGTTGGTTGTAGCGGTCATACATGATTTCCGTTTGACCGACTTTACCGACAACTCCGTCGAGTCCTCCGCTGGACCCCTTAAAGCCTCCCATACCCCAGCTGAAGACAATGGTAGCCACGAAGGCAAGCACCAGAGTCCACATGACCAAGGGCATGTTTTCACGCATCGATTGAAGCATGGACGTATCCTAAGTTTTCATCATGTTGATTTTTAGAACCTAAAATATACGAACGTAGGATGTAACCTGCAAGCCGGACAGGGATTTGACGGCAGTTCACAGCAGCGATGCACATTTTTCATAATACATTGTTTTACAATAAAATAGTGATTTTGAAACTCTGCCAAGGGGCTTGCAAGAATGGCAGGAAAGGGCTATATTGGCGCCATGAGATCATTTGAATTAATGACCGACCTCAAGCCCCGAGGGGACCAGATTGAGGCGATTCAGCAGCTTGTTGGTGGTCTAAGGAGCGGCAAACGGTTCCAGACCCTCCTTGGTGTGACAGGATCTGGCAAGACCTTCACGATGGCAAATGTGATACAGGCGGTTCAGAAACCGACTTTGATCATGAGTCACAACAAGACACTTGCGGCCCAATTGTTTGGAGAATTCAGGAGTTTTTTTCCGAACAACGCCGTTGAGTTCTTTATCTCATATTACGACTACTATCAGCCGGAAGCATACATTCCGACGTCGGACACGTACATCGAAAAGGATACCCAAGTCAACGAAGAGATCGATCGGCTAAGACTTCGCGCGACCTCTTCCCTGCTCGAGCGGAACGACGTGATTATTGTGGCCTCGGTCTCCTGTATTTACGGATTGGGGTCGCCCAAAGACTACAAAGACCTTTTGCTCTTGCTTGAAGTAGGCAAAGAGTACGCACGCCGCGATATTCTGTCGAGACTTGTCGAGATGCACTACACTCGGAACGACGTAGAGTTTCCGCGCGGGACATTTCGCGTCAAAGGCGATGTTCTGGAAGTTCATCCGGCGTACGAAGAAACGGCTTTCCGGTTAGATTTCTTCGGGGACACGCTTGAATCGATTGTGCATTTCAAAATTTTGACCGGAGAGACTCTGGACAAACGGGACACATTGGCCATTTATCCAGCGAAGCACTTTGTGACAAGTCAGCCGAACTTGAAGCGCGCGATGATTTCGATTCAAGAAGAGCTTGAAGAACGCATCGAAGAGCTCCGCGGTATGAACAAGCTGATCGAAGCGCAGCGCATCGAACAGCGCACACGATACGATCTTGAGATGCTGCGGGAGGTCGGGTTTTGCAGCGGCGTGGAAAACTACTCCCGCCACATATCAGGGAGAAAACCGGGCGAAAGACCGGACACGTTGTTCGACTATTTTCCGCGGGATTTCCTGCTGATCGTAGATGAGTCACATGTCACAGTTCCGCAGATAGGGGGAATGTACCGGGGCGACCGTGCGCGCAAAGTGAATCTCGTAGATTTTGGATTCAGGCTGCCTTCAGCATTCGACAACCGGCCGATGTATTTTCAGGAATGGGAAAACACGATTCAACAGTGCGTGTTTGTGAGTGCGACACCGGCAGACTACGAGATCGAAAAGAGCGAAGGTGTGCTTGTCGAGCAGATTATTCGTCCTACGGGATTGCTCGATCCCGAAATCGACGTACGACCTTCCAAGGGTCAAATCGACGATTTGTTAGGCGAGATCCGGGACACGGTCGACCGCGGTGAACGCACGCTGGTGCTCACATTGACAAAAAGAATGTCCGAACATTTGGCGGAATACCTTGAACAAATGTCGCTGCGCGTGAAGTATCTTCACAGTGAAATCGACTCGTTGGAACGGGTAGAGATACTGCGTGACTTGCGGCTGAAGAAATTTGACGTGCTGGTGGGAATCAACCTGTTGCGCGAGGGACTCGACTTGCCGGAAGTTTCTCTTGTGGCAATCTTGGACGCGGACAAAGAGGGCTTTTTACGAAGCGAGCGAAGTTTGTTGCAGATAGCGGGGCGTGCGGCACGCAACGCCAACGGTCGGGTGATATTTTACGCCGACAAGGTGACCGACTCCATGCGGAAAGTCATCGACGAAACGGCGCGCAGGCGTCAATTACAGATGGAATACAATGAGGCGCACGGAATCACTCCAGCATCGATTGTAAAGTCGATTGAAGACGTTCTGATGTCGACGACGGTGGCCGACGCGAAGATCAAGGAGATCATCGAGGACGGACAGACCGAATTTTTGTCGACCTTTGATCTCGAAGACTTGATCGGGCGGCTCGAAAAGGAGATGAAGCGAATGGCAAAGGCGCAACAATTCGAGAAAGCCGCGGAGCTTCGAGATGAAATAAACCGATTGAAAGAGCAGGTGCGCGGATGACAAAGTACGTGTTCATCTTGATATTGACGCTGCTGGTCGCTTCGTGCAAGAAGACGCCGACGAATTCTCTCGTTGAGCCGCCGCAAATCGAGGGCGTGTACGTCGGTTGGGGCTGGCCGGGAGGCAATGCCATGAACACCCGTCTTGAATTTGACTCGACATCGACAGGATGGCACGGAACAATTGTTTACGGCGGTGCAAGCACGACTTTGAATATCACTGAGATATCGGAGCATCAAGACACAATTCGATTCGAATACTCGCGCGGTTCGACGTATCGTTATCTTGGAGTAGTATCGGGCGTCGCAATTACACTTCTCGTACTGGAACCTTCGGGGCATCCGTCCTACATACTCAACAAGGAATTGGGCGGGTACAACTTAAGCGGCGACTGGAACGGCTTGATGTACAGCCAATACTTGCAAACTACTCAACCCGCGGACTTGTATGTTGACCAGCAAGGCAGTCTCTACGACGGCGACGTGTTATCAAGTTTCGGATTTTATTCGTTACTCGGCGACATTTTGCAAGGCGGAAGCGAGGGATCGGGATTTTACTTCAGCGGCGAAGCGGCGTTCAGCGGCACGGACTATCCGTTCCGCTTCGACGGACAGTTTGTAACACAAGACAGCATCTTTGGCACGTGGCAGGTATCATTTTCGGGGGGTGGTGACGGCGGCACGTTTGGATTCGGAAGGAGCTTTTAGGTGAGAGTCGGCGTAATAGGAAGCGGAGGCCGCGAGCACGCACTGGTGTGGAAGCTCGCTCAAAGCAAACACGCACGCGAAGTTCACGCGCTGCCGGGAAATCCGGGCATGACGGGACTTGCGACTCTGCACGACGTGAAAAGCGACGCCGCAAGTCTGCTGAGCGCGATTCAAGACTTGAAGATTGAGTTCGTGGTAGTCGGCCCGGAGCAGCCGTTGGCGGAAGGACTGATCGACGAACTTGAAGCGAGGAAGATCGCGTGTTTCGGTCCCGTAAAGGCGGCGGCAAGACTTGAATCGTCGAAAGTGTTTTCAAAAGAATTGATGAAATCTTGCGGAGTCCCGACCGCGGATTTTCGAGTATTCGACGACTTTGAGCAGTTTGAAAAGTATGTTGTCGGGTCGCCACGTGCAAACGGGCGCGTGGTGAAAGCGGACGGATTGGCCGCTGGCAAGGGTGCTTTCGTGTGTGCAGACGATGCTGAAGCATTGGACACCGGGCGGAAGTTGCTGGTCGACCGATTGCTGGGGGAAGCCGGAGCGAGAGTTGTGGTAGAGGAAAAGCTGTCGGGACGCGAAGCCTCATTACATTTTTTGTGTGACGGCGAGAAGTTTCTTGCGCTGCCTCCGGCGCAGGATTACAAGCGCGCGTCCGACGGAGATTTTGGCCCGAACACGGGAGGCATGGGAACGTTTTGTCCGGCGCGCCACGTACGCGCGGAAACAATCGTCTACTCGGAAGCTGAAATCGTCAAGCCCATATTGCATGCTCTCGACAAGCAGGGCGCGCCTTACCGCGGACTGCTTTATGTCGGATTAATGCTGACCGACAACGGTCCACAGGTCATTGAATTCAATTGCCGTTTTGGCGACCCGGAAACTCAAGTCATGCTGCCGTGTTTAGGATATGACCTGCTTGAGGCGATGGTCGAATGCAGCAAAGGCCTTCTCGAGCCTCAGAAGTACCCACGCGAAGCTACGGGGAACGCGGTGTGTGTCGTGTTGAGCGCCGAAGGTTATCCCGATTCGTACAAGAAAGGCTATCCGTTGAAACAAGTTGAGGCAAAAGGTTCTCAGATTTTGTTCTCTGCGGGAACTGCATTAAAAGACGGTGAGTGGGTGTCTTCGGGCGGTCGGGTGTTAAACGCGGTCGGCGTAGGAGAATCGATGAAAGCCGCGCGCGACGCAGCCTACGACCTTGCCAATGAAGCTATGGTGGATGGATTGCGGATGCGAGGTGATATCGCCTTGTCGGAGGTATCATGAGCAGTCTTGACCTTTTGATTGGCGAAAGCGACGCGCTGCGCGCGGTAAAGTCGCTGATTTTGCAAGCGGCTCCGACGGATATCAGCGTGCTGATTATAGGAGAAAGCGGAACGGGCAAAGAGCTTGTGTCGCGGTCAATTCACGAAAACTCGAAACGCAAGGACGGTCCGCTGCTGTTTGTGAACTGCGGAGCAATTCCGCAGGGAATATTCGAGAGCGAAGTTTTTGGACACGAACGCGGCAGCTTTACGGGGGCAGACAAGCGGCGAACGGGCTACTTTGAACAAGCACAAGGCGGCACACTTGTGCTGGATGAAATTGGCGAAATGCCGATGGAATCACAAGTAAAACTTTTGCGTGTACTCGAATCGCGGGAAGTTCTGCGAGTTGGATCGAGCAGTCCGACTCCGGTGGACGTTCGAGTATTAGCGGCGACAAATGTGGACTTGGCCGACGCGGTAGCGAAGGGCGAATTCCGGCACGACTTGTATTTTAGACTTAAGGCGGTAACCATAAGTTTGCCGCCCTTGCGCGAGCGCATCGCAGATATTCCGCTGCTCGCGATTCAGTTTGCGCGCGAGTTCGCCGACCGAAACAAGCTGGCAACGCCGAGGTTTACAACGGACGCGCTCGAACTTCTGTCATCGCAGTATTGGCCGGGAAACGTCCGGGAGCTGAAGAACACAATAGAGTCCGTTTTGACCCTGAATCGTGGACTTTCAGTATTGCACAGCGAGCACTTCAGACCTCACTTGACCTCTCCCCGCGCCCTCCTCCCTGTCGTGGCGAGTCAGGGACCGCAAACAATCGGAAACGACTTGCTTTTGGCGACGTTGCTTGACGTGCGGCGCGAAGTCCGGGACCTGCGGGAGATGCTCGAGACGGCAATCTCCTCATCGCAAGCGATCACTGAAGAACCGCTTCCGTCCAATCGTTTAACGGACATAGAACGGGAGCAAATTCAGAAGATGCTCGAGCAGAATGGCGGCAACCGCCGCAAAACGGCACGTGATTTGGGAATCGGTGAACGGACTCTTTATCGAAAGCTCAAGGAGTACAATCTTGGCTAAATACACGGCGCTATTGGCGTGCGCTTTGCTGCTGGGTTGTTATTCATTTCGCGGTCAAGTCGCGGGAGATATCAAGACGCTCGCGATCCCGACGTTTACGAACGAATCATCCGAATTTGGACTATCAGAAACGGTGACGGATGAGTTGATACGGGGATTCCAAAAAGACGGCACATTGCGGATCGTTCCGGACAATCAAGCCGACGCCGTGCTGGTGGGAACGCTGCTTGACGCCAAAGATGAGCCGTACACGGCGCGCAGCGGCACGGAAATCACTGTTGAAGAATACCGGTTTTCGATGACGTGCCGGATCGAATTGGTGATACGCGAAACGGGAGAAACGAAGTGGACGCAGAATTTTCCGGCGTGGGCAATTTATCCCTACGGCGGCGACTTGGCGAGCCGGGAACAGGCCGTTACGGAAGCAACGACGAAACTCGTGGAAGACCTGCTGAATAAGATTGTCGGGAGTTGGTAGTGGAACAGATAGAATTGAACGAAACTACATATGATTCATGCGTGGAACGAATGTGCCGCGCCGTAATGGACGGCGAGTTGATAGCCTTTCCGACAGATACGGTTTATGGACTTGGCGGCACCGCGTTTAGCCGCAAGGTTCTTGAGAAACTCTTGACGGTCAAGCCCGACCGGAATTCCAAGCCGACTGCAATATTGATGGATAGTCTGATTCGTCTGAGTCAATTCGGCGGCGACGTCCCCGGCCCGAAGATTGTCAAATTATCTGAAATGTACTGGCCGGGACCGCTAACCATGATTTGGCATGTTTCGTCCACGATTCCCGAGGAATTTCACGGCAAAGACAAGACTTTGGGATACAGAATCCCCAATTCGGAGTTCTTATTAGAAGTGATGCGCCGGACCGAACGTCCTCTTTGGGCAACGAGCGCGAATCTGCCCGGGCGGCCGGCGCCACGGCTTTTTAGCGAGCTGGATCCGATGGTTGTGGATGCATGTGATTTGGTGATTAAGACGAAGAGCCTGCTTTTGGGAAAATCATCGAGCGTCGTGGACGTGCGCGGCAAGCATGCTGTCGTGCTTCGCGAAGGCGCCGTGCTTGAGTCTGACATCGAAAAAATTTGGAAAAAAGCATAGTTGGACGGGAGGTCCATTGAGCAAATACACACGTTTGATTCTTGCGCTGTTGGCATTGCTGTGTGTAACAGGGTATTCGTTTGCGGACGACGATGACATTGCGGATTCGAGCGCGACGTTTTCCGTACGCAAGGATTCGGTTGGAATTCCGTCCGTCATACCGTTTTCTATCGGTGAGAAGATGGTTTACCACGTATCTTTCGGCGCAGTTCCGGCAGGCAAGGCAAAACTGGAAGTCATGGACACGGTGCTCGTGGATAGCCAATGGGCTTGGCGTGTGCAGTCCAGCGCGCGCTCAGCCAAGGGATTTGATTGGGTATTTAAGGTGCGCGACACAATCACAACTTGGATTGACACGGACTCAATCTATAGCCATCGATTTCAGAAGCGCCTGATGGAAGGTTTCTATAAGGATGAGAAACTCGTCAAGTTCGAGCTTGCTGACAGCCTTGCTCGTTGGTGGGACGAAGGAAAAGAGAAGGATCCCAAGAAAGTCGAGCCGAGGGTACAGGACGTGTTGTCGGCTGGTTATCGAACGAGGACGTTTGATTTGAACGTCGGTGATACGATTTCAATTCGGACTCACGACGTGAAGAAAACGTATGATTTGTTGGTGTTTGTGCTGGCTCGAGACACGATCCAGACACTTGCTGGAGAATTCGACTGTTTTGTGTGCGAACCTGTCTTGAAAAGCGGCGGGTTGTTTCAGAAGGAACGCAAGGCACATGTGTATGTTTGGGTGACCGCGGACGAGCGGAGGATTCCCGTGGTCATGTCTTCAAAGGTCTCTTTTGGGTCATTTACGGTTGAATTAGAGGAATATGAAGCGGGAATCGGGAAGTCAGGAATCACGGAAGCAGAGCGCTTGAAGGCCAGAGAGGGCGGCCGTCCTGACCTTGGGGTGTTCTCTCCTTAGCCCAAGAAACACAAAAGTTTATATTTTTATCCATAATTCGCACCCGTATCCAGCGGGTGCGAACTATTTTCGAAAAGTCCCTTTCTGAGCTTGACTAAGAGGGTGTAAATCGTTAATTTCTCGAAATATCTTACGCAGGAACCTGTTTTTTCGTCCCGCTCGGTTCCCCACCTTCCACATTCCAAAGTTCGGAGTTAGACTTGTTATCAGTGTACCTACCCTTCCCCAAGGACGGAGGCGTATGCTCCTAAGAACTCTATCCACAACCGCCATATTGCTGTTGGGTTGCCTTGCTGCGTGGGCGCAGTCGGACTCGACGATCGTCATACAAGGCGCGGGGGCCGCCCCGACCAATGTGACTGTGACGGACGTTCCCAACGACGGGGGCGAAGCACTTCATGTAGAATGGACTCCGACCACACAGGTCGGATTTCACATTTTAAGGTACGCCGTCATGGGCTCGCCGAGCTTGGACGGACCATTTGTGACGATGCTTGAAACGGACAGCAAGACGACCTCGGGAGAGATCAACTCAACCAAAGATTGGAAGGTTGAGCCGGACAAGCAGTTTTGGGTCAAAGTAGTGGCTTTTGACTCGACGACGATTGCGGTTACCGATTCGACAACGTCGGATTCGGTGACGGTGAAGTTCGAAAAACGGCTGCGGATGAGCGAGTCACCGGTAATCGGACCGACAACTGCCTACGCCTCTTGGTTCAACTGGAATCGCACCAACATTCTGTTGATGGTCGGGCTTTTTTATGTGCTTGTGCTTTTCATGGTGCGACGGGCCAAATCAGGCGCCAACCTCTGGTTTCGCAAGATTGCGGGCATTGACGCGATTGACGAAGCGATTGGGCGTGCGACGGAACTTGGCAAGCCTGTCCTCTATGTTCCTGGCACGCAGAATATCGAAAACATTCAAACGATTGCCTCGATCCAGCTTTTAACCTCAGTTGCGACCAAGGCCGCGAATTACGATATTCCGATTATCGTGCCGCTGAACCGCGCCTTTATGGTCACGGTGGCTGAAGAGGCCGTCAAGCAGGGATTCTTGAACGCCGGCCGTCCCGATGCTTACATGCGCGACAACGTCCGCTATTTATCGGACGAGCAATTCGCGTTTACGAGCGGCACGACTGGAATCATGATGCGCGAGAAGACGGCAGCGCATTTCTATCTCGGTGCGTTCTACGCCGAATCACTGATTTTGTCCGAAGTAGGATTCACGTCAGGTGCAATCCAGATCGCGGGAACGGCGAATACGCACCAGTTGCCATTCTTCGTCGTGGCTTGTGACTATACGCTGATCGGCGAGGAATATTTTGCGACGAGCGCACTGGTTACGCGCGATTTAGAGATGATGGGCACGCTAAAAGCGACGGACTTCATGAAGGGATTCATCATACTCTGTCTGCTGGCCTCGATGGTTCTTGAATTTTTCGACGTGCAGTTTCTGCGCAGCTGGTTTCAAGTCATTTAGCGGGAACATACACGATGAAAAGAGAAATACCTATACTCATAACGCTGATTTTCGGCGTATTCATGATCGTCCAGTTTTTTATTCCGCATCCGGTGGTGAATGACATTGCGAACCGGTTGCAGAATTGGGCGATCATTGTGATTGCATTTTCCTACGTGCTTGGCTCGGCGAATATTTTGCGCATCAACGGGGAATTGGTATATCGCCGCGGACCGGGATGGATGTACAAGTTAGTACTTGTGATCGCGTTTTTCATGATGCTGATTCCGGGAATGAGCGGCGGGATTGCGGAAGGTTCGTGGGCAAACGACAAGTTGTTCACTTATACGTATGTGCCGCTGGCCTCGACGATGTACGCGTCGTTGGCATTTTTTATCGCGTCGGCGGCGTTCCGCGCATTCCGCGTGCGAACGTGGCAGGCGTCGGTGCTTGCCATCACGGCGGTGGTGGTGATGTTGGGCCGAATCCCGATCAGCCATTTCATTTGGGAAGACCTGCCCAACGTCGTGGATTGGGTGATGAATGTGCCGAATGCTGTTGCGCAGCGCGGTATTTTGATAGGGGCGGCACTTGGCGCCATCGCCACGGGTCTCAAGGTGATCCTTGGCATTGAACGCAGTTATCTTGGACGGGAGTAAGCGAGTACATGGCACAAACGATAACACAGAAGTTGGAGAAACTGGACCGTCGCTGGGTCTTTCTTGCGATGGCGATCGCGGTTGCATCGCCGCTGTTCTTCAAACTCGGGCTGGCACCGAAGACAACCCCTCCGGTACAAGCCTTTTATGACTACATTGAGAAGCTGCCACCGAAGTCGAAAGTGCTGTGCTCATTCGACTATGATCCGGGATCGAAAGCAGAACTGAATCCGATGTGCTTCGCCGTTTTGGAGCACTTGATGATGCGGGATCTACGTCCTGTGGTCATCACACTTTGGTCAACGGCTCCGGCATTGATCGAAAAGAACGTGAACACGGTTTGCCGTGACAAGTACGGAAAAGAGTACGGCGTCGACTACTGCTATTTGGGACTTAAAGAGGGCCGTGAAGCAGTTATGGTGGCGATGGGGAAATCGATTCGCTCGACATTCCCCGTGGACTTTTATCGAACTCCGATTGACCAACTTCCGATCATGAACGGAGTCGAAAATTACGACCAATTCGCGGCATTGATCAACGTGTCGGCAGGATATCCGGGAACCAAGGAGTACGTTCAGTACGTCACGACGAGATTTGACATCCCGTTGTTGAGTGGTTCGTCGGCCGTCTCAGTGCCGGAATATTCGGCCTATTTCCAGAGCGGACAGTTGAAAGGTCTGTTGACCGGAATCACGGGTGCGGCGGAATACGAATACCTGATTAACCAACCCGGTTTGGCAAGCACGTCGATGGATGGTCAGACGATGGGACACTTCGTGATCATTCTTTTCATCTTGTTCGGGAACGCAGTTTACTTTCTTTCACGTCGTCAAAAGGCAAGGAGCTAAACAGAGTAATGGAGTTCTTCTGGCTATCCGTTGCAGGCTTGGCGACTATTGCAGTTCTGAGTTTTCTGTACAACGACAATCCGCTTTACAAAGTGGCAGAGCACTTTTTTGTGGGTATCGCGGCAGGTTACGTCGTCTGCACGGAGTTCTACAACGTCTTTCTTCCCAATCTTTGGAATCCGCTCACGGCAGGCGAAGACTATTGGTTGATCATACCGCTGATACTCGGATTAGCATTGTTTACGCGATTTTCGAGCAATCTTGGTTGGATCTCGCGCTGGCCGATGTCGGTGATTATCGGAACCTACGCGGGTCTTGCGGTTATCGGATTCGCATCCGGCGATCTCGTTCTTCAAGTTCAGGCAAGCATGATTCCCGTGTTTGAACCGTCTTCAGTAACAAGGTTCGCGGGTGAACCAAGTGTGATGAACTTCCTGCGAATACTGTCGAATCCGCTTTTCACATTGGGCTTGGTCGCCGTTCTATTCTACTTCTTCTTCTCGATTGAGCACAAAGGTGCGGTTCAACATATCGCGTTGACGGGAACGACGTTGTTGATGATCGGGTTCGGCGCTGGCTACGGCTATACCGTAATGACTCGTATCGCCCTATTGTTCGACAGATTCTATTACATTTTCGTCGAATGGCTGCAAGTCGCATCGTAGACGGACCTAACAGAAAGAAGAACGGGCCGACTCTTATCGAGTCGGCCCGTTTTCATTTTCAATCGTTTTCGGTCAGTGAATCCAATTTCCGATTCGGTCGAAACGAATTGACTTGTAGAAGCGGCTCAGACCTTGATTCTTGTCCCAACTGAAATAGATGATCAGCGCTTTCCCGACTATGTCCTCTTCGGGCATAAATCCCCAATAGCGAGAATCGGCAGAGTTGTCGCGATTGTCGCCCATCATGAAGTAGTTTCCCTCCGGAACAGTGATGGGACCGTAGTTGTCGTGATTCCAAGCCATGCCTTGCGGGCTAAAAATTCCGCGCTCACCGAGACCGGCTCGGATCGGCGCGGGTGACGTGAACTGTGATTCCGGTGGGTTTTCCATTGCCACGCCATCAACGTATACCTGACGGTTTTTGATTTCAACAGTTTGTCCCGGTCCGGCAATGCAACGTTTGATATAGTTCATGGACTTGTCGAGCGGATACTTGAACACGACGATGTCGCCGGACTTCGCGTGCGATGGCGCGGGAAGCCTGTAGGAGGGCACGTTGAATCCGATGTCAGTAAAGGGAATACCGATCCAGTCGGGAGTTCGTATACCGTACACGAATTTGTTGACCAGCAGGAAATCACCGACCAGCAATGTATTTTCCATTGATCCCGTAGGGATACGAAATGCCTCAACGGTCGTAACACGGATAAAGAAAACCATGATGACCAGAGTTACAAAGAACTCAACCCATTCGCGAAACGAACTTCTACTACGTGCTTGCCGATCCGAACGCGCAACGGTCGCGGTCGAACTTTCACTGGCTACAGACATAATTTTCCTTTTGATTCAACTCACCAATATGAATGAAACGAGACAGACAAAGGAGAAGTTTCACTCAGCTTTCAGAATTGCAAGAAAGGCCTCTTGCGGGATTTCCACGTTGCCGACGGCTTTCATACGCTTCTTGCCGGCCTTTTGCTTCTCGAGGAGCTTGCGCTTTCTGGTAATGTCGCCGCCATAGCACTTCGCCAAAACATTTTTTCGCATGGCCCGAACGGTAGACCGGGCAATGATTTTCGATCCGACGGCAGCCTGAATCGCAACTTCGAACATTTGTCGCGGGATCAGGTCGACCAGCCTATCACATACTCTTCGACCCCAGTCGTACGCCTTGTCGCGGTGAACGATCACGGACAACGCATCGACAATCTCACCGTTGACCAGAATGTCAAGCCGGGTCAGTTCGCTGTGGCGATAGTCCATAATTTCGTAGTCAAAGGACGCATAACCGCGCGAAATGCTTTTCAAACGATCATAGAAGTCGAAGATAATTTCCGCGAGCGGCAGCTCATAGTGAAGACTCACGCGCGTGCCGTCCAGATACTCCGTGTTGACATACAGCCCGCGGGCCTCGATGCAGAGCTGCATGATCGCGCCGATATATTCCTCAGGAGTAATGATAGACGCCTTGACAAACGGTTCTTCCATAAACTCCAGTTCTCCAGCGGCCGGCATTTTCACCGGATTCTCGACCAACACGACGGTCTTGTCTGTAAGCATGGCCTTGTATTCCACCGATGGAACGGTGCAAACCAAGTCGAGATTGTATTCGCGCTCGAGGCGTTCTTGAATGACTTCAAAATGCAAGAGCCCTAAGAAACCTACGCGAAAACCGAAGCCCAAAGCGACTGACGTTTCGGGCTCGTAGATTAGCGCGCTGTCGTTCAAGGCTAATTTTGCCAAAGAATCGCGCAACAACTCATAGTCACTTGTATCGGAGGGATAGATTCCCGCGAACACCATGGGCTTGACTTCGCGATATCCAGACAACGGTGGAGACTTGCTGTCGGACGAATCAAAGATCGTGTCGCCGACACGAATATCCCGGACGTCGCGGCAACCGCTCACGACGTAGCCGACATCCCCGGCAGTCAATTCGTCGCGCTTGATCTGCGACATCCGCAGCACACCGACTTCCTGAACTTCAAACTCTTTCTGCGAGGCGGCGAAGCGAATCTTCTGACCAGCGCGCAATTTTCCGTCGACCACTCGAACGTGCGCAATGGCACCGCGGTACATATCGAACTGCGAATCAAAAATCAGTGCGCGGGTGGGATCAGAGTCCTTGCCTTTCGGGGCCGGGAAGAAGTCAACGATCGCTTCAAGCAGCGCAGGAACCCCGACGCCCGTCTTGCCGCTGACTCTCAAAATCGAATCGGGGTCCACGCCGAGCAAATCGCCAACTTGATGGGCAATTTCATCCGGACGGGCAACAGGCAAATCGACTTTGTTGAGAACAGGAAGAATCTCGAGGTTCGCATCAAGTGCTAAGTAGAGGTTGGAAAGAGTCTGCGCTTCCATTCCTTGACTTGCGTCAACGACCAAGACAGCTCCTTCACAGGCCTTGAGACTGCGCGAAACTTCATAGGTAAAGTCCACGTGTCCGGGGGTATCGATCAAGTTGAGAATGTACGTCTTCCCACTGCTGTGCTTGTATTGCATCGTAATGGGGTGCATCTTGATCGTGATCCCACGCTCTTTTTCGAGATCCATGTTGTCCAAGACCTGCGTCGTCATCTGCCGCTTGTCGATGGTTTGGGTTTCTTCGAGCAAACGGTCGGCAAGTGTGGACTTGCCGTGATCAATATGAGCGATGATACAAAAGTTACGAACGTCAGGCCGCATGGAGTTCCTTGAGATTAGCCGCGGGAAAGTAGATCGGGATCCGCATCAAGCGGCATCACGATCCACAAAATCAAATACAAGAGCAAACCCGTTCCGCCGAGCAGCACTGCGAGAATCCAAAGCACCCGTACTAAGGTTGGATCAACGTTGAAGTACTCGCCGAATCCTCCGCAAATACCTGCAATTTTCTTGTCGCGGCTTGACCTTTTGAGGCGACGAACATCTCCCATGGACTGGCTCATTCTTTCTCCTTCGGTTGAATATGTAGTATCGTTGGCTGGAGCATCACTTTTGCGAGCGAGCAAAACAAAAGCCAGGATAATAACGAGAATGGGACCAAAGTATGCAATGGGATTTGAGTGATCATCGTTGAAAAGCGCAGCGACGCCGAGGCCAAGCAATCCGATGGCCAATAGCATAAACGCCATCGCCCGGCGGTTGCCAGCGGCGATACTTGCGGTTGCACGATGAGTCGTTCCGTCGTCTTCAGGAACGAGAATCCAAGCAGCTAAATAGACAACGACACCCGGACCAATCCCCGTCACGAGTGTGATGGCCACGAAGAGAATACGCGCAAGAGCAGGATCGATTCCGAGGTAGTTCGCGGCACCGCCGCAGACACCCACGAAGATCCTTTCTCTCGTGGATCTCGTTAACCGTTTGACCGTTGATTCCATGGGGTCCTTCCTTTCCTCCGCTTCATTCCAGCGGATAAATTTCGAGGATTGTCCATTCCACGACACCGGCAGGAACAGTAATTTCGACCGTTTCTCCGACCTTTGAGCCCATCAGACCTTGACCGATAGGCGACTGATGACTTATGCGGCCTTCCGCCGGGTTAGCCTCAGCCGCGGAGACGATCGTAAATTCTTTTTCAGTTTTCTTCTTCTTGTCGAGCACCTTGACGCGCGTCAGGAGTCTGACTTGGTCGGCAATAATTTTGCTCGAGTCGATCATGACGGCAGAATGCATCATGGCTTCCAGCTTATGAATCTTCGAATCGATGCGCGCGAGTTCTTCCTTCGCGGCATGATACTCGGCATTTTCGGAGAGATCTCCGTGTTCGCGCGCAATTTGCAGCTGCTTGACCATGGCAGGCCGTTTCTTGTACTTCCAATCATTGAGCTCGTCCTGGAGTTTCTCCATGCCGGCTCTCGAGATATACTGTTTCTCCAATCTTTACCTCGCGGGTACCTTGCTGAAATAATCAAGGAGTCCATTGACGACTCCACGGGACAATTCGAGCAGAAACTTATCGTCTTGGAGTTTCAACTCTTCTTCCGGATGCATCATATATGCGGACTCAATGAGTACCGCGGGGAATTCCGTAGGTCTGACGACTGCGAAATTCGCGTCGAAAACCCCGTCGTCAGAAAGGCCGGTTTGCTCAAGAACAGCCGACTGTATCGATTCGGCCAGAGTCCGGCTCAAAGTTTGATAATAGTACGTGCCGCAACCATGACGCAAGGACGGATTTTCTCCGTCGGGCAGCGCGTTGGCATGCAGGCTCAGAAAAACATCGGCATTGAACTGGCGGGCTAACGCGACTCGGTCGTGCAACCCGATCGCCGTGTCGTCTGTTCGCGTGCGAAGAACTTCAGCTCCCTTGCTGCGCAGGCCTTCTTCGAGAATTTTGGACCAGCTTAGGACTGCGTCCTTTTCTTTCGCTCCGCGCGGCCCGATTGCACCGTTGGCCGCCCCGCCGTGACCAGGATCGAGAACGATGCGCTTGCCGCGCAGTGATTTCGTCGGCGAATCTTGCTGGAAGACTTCAAAGGTCAGCAACGAATCGGACGTATTTAAGCGGTAGCCGTTTGCGGATTCGTCTAAACACACCGTTAAGGTCAAGCTCCCGTGCTGCTGCCGCCAAGTGATATCCTTGACGACATCGCGCGCACCACCTACGTAGCGAATCTTGTCAATTGTGCTGACGGCATCATGCACGACCAGGGTGAATTCGTCGCCGTCGGGCTCTGTACTGACTTCACAAAGAGGCTGGCGGTCGACATCGAATTTGATTACGGCTTCGTCGCCAATTACATAAATTTGTGCGTCTCCGACACGAACTGGTGCCGTCAAAATCTCATCGACGCCAACGCTGTCTACGAACCGACGCTCAATGACTCCACTCTGCCCAGCATCGAGGTCGAACCGCAGCCAGTATTGGGAAGACGCCGCTACGGACAGTACCGTCCCCGAATCCGGGAAAAGGTGGTAGCTGCCGCCGACCGTGGTCCGGGTATGCGAATTCGGTTGGTTTACTCGAAAGATCGCAGGTACAGCAAACTCGGCCCAAACCATATCTTCTGGTTCGGGAGCCGCATAAAATGGAAAGGTCAGCTGTGAAGTCTCTGCCTCTCCATTAGTTAGAGCGAGATTCCAAGCGAAAGTTTCAGACTGCCACGAAATCGGCAGAAAAGCCAGAAACGCGCCATCCTTTGACAGCGGGACAGGAAAATCATTGCAAGTTAAGGACATTTCGGGCAAAAAACCGTCAATATGTCCCAGAACAAAAGTCGAGTCGAGTTCCTGCGAATAGAAAAAGCTGTCTTGACCCGCTTCCAAACGTGGATAGACCAGTTGAATCTGGGCACCCCACACCGTGCCGAAGACAAATAGCAACGCAACAAGTCTCGTCACGACCACTCGCCTTGTGCCAGAAGCCTGACTCCATCAAGCACCAACCGCGGCTCGACATGAGAAATCGTCGTGCTCCGCCCTTCCAACAATGCAGCAAAACCGCCCGTTGCCACAACTGTCGCAGGTCCGGTCTCTTGGTAAATTCGTTCAATCAAACCATCGATCATCGCGAGCGAGCCAAACAAGATACCACTTTGAATGGCATGAATGGTGTTTTCACCGACGATTTTCGCGGGAAACTCGAGTTCTACTTTGGGCAAAAGTGCGGCATTTTGATTCAGGCTCTCTGATGCCGTGGCAACTCCCGGAGCGATGATGCCGCCGCGATAGACTCTCTCCTTGTCTACAACATCTATGACGGTCGCAGTTCCGAGGTCGACAACAATTATGGGAGTTCCATATTTATGGACAGCGGCGGCAACTCCGCATAGTCTGTCCGGACCGACAGCCGCAGGGGGATCGTAGGCAATGTGAATACTTTTCAGATGATTCACATCTATGACAACCGGCGAAAAACCGACTTCCTGCGACGCTTTCTCAAGACTCTTGGTCAACGCAGGAACCACTGAAGAGATTGCGACATGTTCTATCTTCTTATTGCGGTAATCCGCACGGCGCAAAGTCGCATCGAGCAGAATCATCCACTCGTCATCGGTGCGGCGGGCCTTAGAAGAAAGATGCCACTCGTGCTGCCATGCACCGTTTTCCCACCAGCCAACGGTTATGCGCGTATTACCAATATCTATGGCAACCAGAGCACTCATGCCGGCAAGATGTCTCCGCTATAAATTTCTCTGAGCACTCCAGTGCCATCGCGCAACAACAATTGTCCGGCGTCTCCTAGGCCTTCAAACTCACCAACAATTTCTTGCGCAGCGTCCACCCTTTTCACACGAGCTCCCCTGCGCGGCCCAAACTCCGTCCATGCGGAACGAATCGCCTCAAATTCACGATCCTGATAAAGATCAAAGAGCGGTTCCCATTCATTGAGAAGTTCGGCAAGTAATACTTCATGCGCCGGTTTCCAAGCGGAAGCATCATGCAAGCTCGTTGCGGGCCAACCGAATTCTGCGGCCGGTGCAGCAGTCAAATTGATCCCGACACCGACGACGATAATGTCCCATTCACCGGACGACGTTGTTTCAGCAAGGACGCCCGCAAGTTTTTTGTGTGAGAGCAAGACATCGTTAGGCCACTTAAGTGACACTTCTGCGCTTGAGTCGTGTTTGCGGATCACGCGCGCCAATGCCACTGCCGGAAGAATCGACAAGAAACCACGCATGGTCGACTCGTTCTTGACTTTAAGCATCAGAGAACAGAGTACTGAGCCGTTCGGTGTATCAGACCATGAACGGGAATTGCGGCCTTTGCCAATTGTTTGATGTCCCGCGACTACGACGCCGCCAGTGAGGGTGAATTCACTATGATTTTGGAGCAGCCAACGATTCGTAGAATCGATTTCATCAAAATACTTGATCTGTCTACCGAAGCGGCGCGTGGCGAGATGCCAATGCAATTGCTTTTCGTCCCAACTCATGAGTCGTGAAACTCTCCCCACATTTTTCGCAGGCAATCTGAAATCTCGCCGAGTGTAGCTTTGGCTTCAACAGCGCCGATGAGATGCTGCATCAGGTTGTCTTCGGTCGTTGCGGATTTGGTTAAAGCGTCCAACGCATTGGTGACTTTCACTGCGTCGCGCGCTTTGCGGAGTTTTGAAAGTCGGGCGCGTTGTTTCTCTTCGAGAGCCTCGTCCACATGCAAGACAGGCTGCTCCGACTCGTCGCCAACATTGAAGCGGTTTACTCCGACGATGAAGCGATCGTCGTTTTCTATCTCCTTTTGATAGCGAAACGCTTCGTCAGCTATTGCGTTTTGGAAGTAATGTTTCTCGATTGCGGCGACGGAACCGCCGAGTTTTTCGATCTTCTCAAGCTCTTCCCACACGGCCGCTTCGATGCGGTTAGTGAGTGATTCGACGAAATAGCTGCCGCCCAAGGGATCGACCGTGTCCGCAACTCCAGACTCAAAAGCAATAATTTGCTGAGTGCGTAAAGCAAGCTGCGCGGTGCGCTCGGTGGGAAGTCCGAGGGCCTCGTCCATTGCGTTCGTGTGCAGACTTTGAGTGCCGCCTAATACCGCGGCGAGCGCCTGCATCGTAACACGGACCGCGTTGTTGTCCGGTTGTTGCGCAGTCAACGTGCAGCCGGCAGTTTGCGTATGAAATCGCAGCATCATCGAGCGCTCGTTTTTTGCACCAAACTTCTCGCGGACAACTTTCGCCCAGATTCTTCTTGACGCTCTGAACTTTGCAACTTCTTCGAAGAAATTGTTGTGACATCCCCAGAAAAATGCCAACCGTGGTGCAAACGCATCGATATCCAAACCTCTTGCGAGTGCGGCGCGAACGTATTCAATTGCGTTCGCAAACGTGAACGCAAGTTCTTGAACCGCCGTGGATCCTGCTTCGCGGATGTGATAACCTGAAATAGAAATCGTGTTCCACTTGGGAAGATTCACGCGGCAGTAATCTATGACGTCGGTGACCAAACGCAGCGATTGTTTCGGCGGATAGATATACGTGCCGCGAGCGATGAACTCCTTCAGGATATCATTTTGAACAGTACCTTCAAGATTACTCTCGGCAATACCGCGTGAACGGGCAACGGCGATGTAGAGAGCCATGAGCGTCGACGCAGTCGAGTTGATCGTCATCGACGTGCTCACTTTGTCGAGCGGAATGCCGTCAAAGAGCACTTGCATGTCATCGATACTGCTGACCGCAACGCCAACACGACCGACTTCACCCGCCGCTTCCGGCGCATCGCTGTCATAGCCGATTTGTGTCGGGAGGTCAAAAGCAACTGACAATCCCGTCGTGCCCTGACTCAACAAATACTTATATCGTGCGTTGGACTCTTCGGCGGTACCGAAGCCCGCGTATTGCCGCATCGTCCACAGGCGGCCGCGAAACATGTTGGGCTGAACTCCGCGCGTAAAGGGATATAAGCCGGGAAAACTGAGGTCTATGTCACCGGAGTTTTGGGCATCATACAGCGTGTCAACGGCGAGATTGCTGTCAGTCACAAACTGCGCGCGGCGTTCTTTATGTTTTGTGATGAGCGCATCGAGAGACTTGCGCCATTTTTCACGCTGATCGTTCATTGTTCAAGTGGCTCACTGTGTTAACGTGAGCAGCGGAGCACCCTTTTCGACCGAATCTCTTTCTGAAATCGAAATGCTTTGAACGGTTCCGTCGGCGGGCGAACGGACTTCGTTCTCCATTTTCATAGCTTCGAGGATCAGAACGGGATCACCCTTCTTGATTGTTTGTCCTGGCTGCACCATGATTCGTAAGACCATTCCGGGCATGGCAGCCTTGATCGTAGTCGTACCGTGCTCGCCTTCAGCGGCCTGCGCGGCTGCTTTCAACAAACGATCACGCTCGGTTTCAATCACCAAAGGATACACTTGACCGTCATGAATCAGCCAAAGCTCATCGCCATGACGGTTAACCAAGAAACGTTCAACGCGGTCAGCAAGTTTGACAGATACCAGACGACCCTCCAACGAGATATCCGGCAAGTCTTGAGTCTTGTCATCGACGGAAACATCGTTGTCCGTCAACCGTACATCGAATTCTGACGATCCGATTTTTATGACTGTTTTCTCAAACATACTCTCACCAATGATTTTTCAGTGCGCGCGATCTTCCCGCTGATTGCCAATTCGATTCATGTGCGGCGGCACCGTTGGCATACTGCGCCTCTGATTTATAGGCGCGGTTGGCGACGGCGATTGCAGCAGGCAGCCAGTCGGGGACGGAGCGTTCGCTGAAAACTAATTCAATATAGTCGGGCAACAGAATTCTTTCGACGGTACCTGTATCAAACTTTCCGCTTCGAAACTCATCACGGGACAAAATGAAATTGCAGAAACCGATATTCGTCATAACACCCGCCACAAAATATTCGCGGAGCGCGCGACGCATGCGTTCGATGGCGGCTTCACGAGTTTCAGCGTAAGCCACAAGTTTGGAAATCATTGGATCGTAAAATCGGCTGATTTCCGCGCCCTCATATTGTCCAGTGTCTTCTCGCAGACCGGGACCGGTTGCGGGACGCCAAATTTCGAGTACGCCAGTCGAAGGCAAGAACCCACTCAGGACTTCTTCCGCGTAAATACGAACTTCAATGGCGTGGCCGCGCAGCTTGACGTCGTCTTGCGAGAGTTTGAGTCTCTCGCCGCGGGCGACTTCAATTTGCATACGCACCAAGTCAAGTCCTGTAACCATTTCCGTTACGGGATGCTCGACTTGGAGACGCGTATTCATTTCGAGGAAATAGAACTCCCCGGTCTTATCCAACAAGAACTCGCACGTTCCTGCATTGACATAGCCGCAGGCTTTGGCTGCCATAACGGCCGTTTCTCCGATACGTTTCCGCAATTCCGGAGTGACTGCCGCAGACGGTGCTTCTTCGATAATCTTCTGGTGGCGACGCTGCATGGAACATTCGCGCTCTCCGAGATATACCGCGTCGCCAAATCGATCCGCAAAGATCTGCACCTCGATATGCTTCGGCTCTTCGAGATACTTCTCGACGTAAACTGCATCGTCGGCAAACGCGGATTTTGCTTCGCGCTGCGCCGCTGCAAGCGCGTCGGCAAGATCTTCTTCTTTTCGAACGACGCGCATACCTTTGCCACCGCCACCCGCCGCAGCTTTCAACAAGACAGGAAAACCGGCTTTGCGCGCGAACTCAACGGCTTCGTCTGCGGATGCGACCGCGCCTTTCGTGCCGGGGACCACGGGAACATTCGCGGCAATCATCAGCGCACGCGCTTCCGTTTTTGAGCCCATCGCACTTATTGCGGACGCGGGCGGGCCGATCCAGATTAGTCCTTCATCGGCGACACGTTTGGCAAAAGATGCGTTTTCAGAAAGAAAGCCGTAGCCGGGATGAATTCCCTCCGCTCCGCTTTCTTTTGCAATCTGAATAATCTTGTCGTGAACAAGATAACTTTCCGCGGGAGTCGAACCGCCCAAGGGATAGGCGCGATCGGCTTCGCGAACATGCAGACTGTCCCGATCCACGTCGGAATAGACTGCAATCGTGCGAATTCCCATTTCGCGGCAGGTTCGCATGATGCGAACGGCAATTTCGCCGCGATTTGCTACAAGTATCGATTTCATTTTGAACTTTCCGGCATTGGCGCGAGCATTTCAGGAGTCAGTTTCATCGGAAGTTTGACGCTTGCGCCTGACTTATCTTCAAATAGAACATAGCCGTGTTTCAACGCGAACTTCAAAACGTCGCGCGTCACTTCCACGTCTTTTTGGCAATATTCTCTAACGAGACCTATTTGTCCGCTCTTGAACCATTCCAGTGACTGCAAACCATCGGCGCTTTTCCCCACGCCAAGGGTTGCGCGGGCGATTGTGTCAAGTTTCAATCTTCCGCCGCGATTCTCCGTGACAACCTCCAACAAGTCGAGAATCGGCAGCGCATGGAGGTTTTCAAACGTGTAACCTCGCAGGACCTCGAAATCAAATTTGCGAATATTGAAGCCACAGATAACATCCGCGCGTTTCAAATGCTCAAACAGCGCTTCAATTTCGGCTTCTTCATAAGAAGAAAACTTGTTCTCAATGCTGTCCCATACGACGGCCACGGCGACACGCATTTGTCGAGCTTCTCGCCACCCGCCGACTTCTTCCGCTGAGAGTTGCGTCTCCAGATCAAAAACCAGAACCCGTTTGTCCGACGGGATTTCGAATGGCTCGTAAGGTTCGTCCAGCGACTTTCTCGGCAAATTGTCCGCCGCAACAATCTCTTGCGGAAGCGGTTCGCTTTCTGGATCACCGGTAAGATAACTTAGCGTAAACCGCGCGCCGTTTTTGTCGAGCGGGCGATTCCCAGATCCACACTTAGGAGATTGAATGCACGACGGGCAGCCTTCTTCGCAAGGGCAAGTTTCAATCAACTTGAGCGTGCGCGCAAGCAAATCCTCGAAGGAGTAATACATACACTCGGCGATCCCAACTCCGCCGGGATATCCGTCGTAGAAAAAGACCGCACCGTTCGGCAATTGCGGATGTTTCGTGAAACTGATTCCGCCGAGATCATTGCGGTCGCATAGAGCAAGCAAGGGAGTCAAAGAAATCGTCGCGTGCTCCATCGCGTGTATGGAGCCCATGTGATGGAACTCCAGCTCGCCGAGTTTTCCTTGAAGCGTCGACGGCAACTCAATCCAACATCCGACGGTTTGAAAACTCTGCGGCGGAAGTTCGAGCGGCTCGACGGACAGTAACTCTTGAGTATAAACGCGGCGGCGTTCGTAGGCGACGAAGTGTTCAGTGACTTTCAGCAGTCCTAAACGCGCAACGAAGGACTTTACCGTGCGGGTTTGCCGCACGTCGAGAATCTCTGTTTCTTTTTGCGTGCGAATCATCGTGTAGACGTTGCCGCGATAGGGCTTCACGCTCGCGATTTTACGGCGCAGATCGAGCGACTCGACTTGATAGGCTTCACCGCGATGCAAGTAGATCGCGCCGTCGTGACATTCGCGAAACGCGGAGTTACCGGACACCGTGCCGATGACCGTTTCGTTCTTGCGCGACACATCGACAATATCAAAGGTGCCGCCGACGTTGCGCAAATCAACTTGCGCATGCGGACGGGGCTTGCCGGGAAACCACTGTTTTCCTGAAGCGCTGGGAAGCAGCGCGCGTTCCTGTTCGAGCGCGGCAATTGCGCTCTGATAGCGCTGCACGTCGATGTAGGGATCGCCGAACATCAACGGCATCTCGGCTGCGGCGGCAGGAAGATGCTGACGCAGGATGTGGTCGTTTTGCTGATTAACCAGCGCGCGTTCGAGCGGGCGGTTCAGAAGCTCATCGACATTGCGAGCGAAAAACTGATCGAGTTGATCGGTACCTGTGATCAACATCACACCGCTCGGCGCCCCCCTCCGCCCTACTCTTCCTGCGCGTTGCCAAAGTGACATCATGCTTCCGGGATAGCCCGCAAGAATGCACAGGTCGAGGCCGCCTATATCAATACCGAGTTCCAGCGCGCTGGTTGAAATCACTCCGTCGAGTTTTCCGCTGGAGAGATTTTGCTCAATATCGCGGCGCTCTTCGGGAAGAAAACCCGCGCGATAGGAACTCACTCGTCGCGCAAGATCGGGGCGCGAATCGGTCAAAGAGCGATAAATAATCTCCGTGGCGACGCGCGACTTAGTGAAGACGATTGTCTTTAGTCCATAATCGAGCGCGTGAATCAACGAACGCGTGACGGCATTCGTCATCGACATTTCGGGTGCATTCATCATCCAGAAATCACGTTCGGGAATCGGTGCGCCGGAGTCGGAAATGACTTCAATTTCAGCGCCGGTCAGATCGCGCGCGAACTCTTCCGGGTTTGCGACGGTCGCAGATAAGCAAATAAACTGCGGATGCGCGCCGTAGTAGTGCAGCAGTCTGCGCAATCTGCGGAAGACTTGCAGGATGTGCGATCCGAAAACTCCGCGATAGGCATGCAACTCATCGATGACGATATATTTAAGTCGCTTAAAGAACTTTTCCCAACTCTGATGATACGCCAACATACCTTGGTGCAGCATGTCGGGATTGCTGATCAGAAAATTCGGTGGAAGTTTCTTGATGCGCTGACGTTCTTTGGAAGGCGTATCTCCGTCGAAGATGCCGAGTGTAAAGAGCGGATTGTCGTGCAAATACTCTTGCCAGAGCCTTAGCTTGGCCGCTTGATCTTGCTCGAGCGCCTTAAGAGGAAACAGAAGCAATGCGGACGAGTCGGGGTCGCGCTCGATTTCGCGCAAGACCGGAAGAATGTAAGTAAGCGACTTGCCGCTTGCCGTCGGAGTGACGACGACGACATTCTTGCCGGACTCAATTCGCTGTAGAGCTTCAGCTTGATGCGCGTAGAGCGCGTGGATGCCTTGCTTTTTCAGCGCGGACTGAATAGAACTCGACAGACTTTTGAACGACTCGGAGAAACGCGCGGGCGAACCGGGCAGCTTGCCGCGAAAGATCAACGTATTGCGGAGAAGATCGTCGCCGTCAATCGCGTTCGCGAGTTTCTCCATGGTCACGTTCGTCCCCTTCCCGCCAATCCTTCTTATGTTTTTCGTTCCGGTTGTAAGCCTTAGAGTCAGGTTCTACTTTGGGAGGTTTGGTCGGAAGCGGGATTCTTTTTTTCGGCTTCCGGTATGGCTTGACGGCCACAACAACACCTAAAGTCTGTTTTCGTTTCGGTAGAATTCAAACGTTGCACGCACAACTTCTTCAAGCCTGTCTTCGCAGCGAAAGCCCCACATTTCATCAATCTTCGCAGGGTTGCATATCCAGCCCGCCGCGAGAATTTCACGGACTTTCTCGGAATTCAGCAACGCGGGCTTGCCGCTCAGTTTCATGGATAGATCACCGAATAGTCCGACAGCTTTGGCAACAAACTCCGGCAAAGTTACTTTCAAAGGAGTTTTGCCCGTGACTTCCGCAAACGCCTGCGCGACGGCGTTCCACGCGACAGGCTGCGGCATAGCGACAAAATACGTTTGGCGCAATCCGCTTTCTGCTTCAGCGGCCCGTACTAAAGCTCTCACCACGTCATGCACGCCGATCAAACTGTATCGGCGAACTTTCATGCCGACTTGCGTGTAGATCTTCGACTTCCACATCATTCTGAAGAGCGGAAAGAACTGTTCGTCTCGGGGGCCCATCACCGAAGGTGGCCGCAAAATCACCCAGTCAGTCTTACAGCATTCTTCTTTCAGCGCGAGTTCGCCGGCGAGTTTGCTTTTTCCGTAATGGGTAATCGGCTCTTCGGGATCGGACTCAATTGCCATGCGCTCAGAGCCCGACGGGCCGCAAACGGCATGTGTGGAACACAAAACGAATCGCCGGACGCCGGCAGACTCGCTTGCTTTGGCCAATCTTCGCGTGGCAACTTCGTTGACGTCGTAAAACTCTTTAGGATGCGCAGTTTTGGTGACGCCTGCGCAGTGAATCACCGTGTCAACATTCCGGACGGATTCGACAAGCACTTGCTCATTTTGCGCGTCGCCGATCGCAAGCTCATAGTCGGACGGATTGAACCACTTTAGCTTTTTGGGATTACGAACAAGCAGGCGGACGGTGCAGTCTCGTTCGCGAAGAGATTCGGCAAGATGACTGCCGACAAATCCCGTTGCGCCGGTGACGAGAATCCGTGAGCTCACGTACGCATAAACTCCATAAAGGACGCCGGCGGACGCTTCGGTTTGCCATTATTGTCCATGAAACAATGGACCGTGAAACCCGTGGCGAGCAGTTCATCCGATTCCACGAGTACGACAGAATAGTCAAAGTGCAAACGCACGCCGTCACGAATTTCGAGTTTTGCGTGCACATCAATTTGATCCTCGTAGCGCGCACCACTCAGGTATTTGCACCCGGATTCGATAACCGACAAACGCAAACCGTCTTCGTCTTCAATCCGACGGTAGGATTTCCAAAGAGTACGAATGAGGTCAGAACGCGCGACCTCAAAGTACTGGTAGTAGCAGGCGTAATAAACCCATCCCATCGCATCGGTTTCGGCATAGCGAACGCGGATGCGTGAAACGGAATCTTTATGGAGTTCTGTCAAGATTCGAGGTAGAAACCGATTCGTTCGTACTTTTTGTGTCGTGCTTCGAGCAGCTTGTCGGGCGACGTTTCCAGCAACTCGGGAAGAGTAGTCAGGATACGTTCTTTGACACGCGCTGCGATCTCGTCGTAATTCTCATGCGCACCGCCGGCAGGCTCCGGAATGATTCCGTCTATGATCCCAAGTTCGAGCAAGTCTTCGGCAGTCAGTTTCAAGGCTTCCGCGGCCAGTGGAGCTTGAGCCGCATCGCGGTACAAGATCGAAGCACATCCTTCCGGAGAGATTACCGAATAGATAGAATATTCGAGCATGAAGATTCTGTCCGCGACCGAAATCGCCAACGCGCCGCCGGAGCCACCTTCACCGATGACAAAGGTAATTATCGGGACATTCAGCCGGGCCATTTCGTATAAGCTGCGAGCGATGGCTTCAGCCTGTCCACGCTCTTCAGCTCCGAGACCGGGATAGGCGCCGGGCGTATCGATAAAGGTAACGACAGGAAGTTTGAATTTCTGAGCGAGAGCAAGATGGCGAATCGCTTTTCGGTAACCCTCGGGATTCGCCATTCCAAAATTGCGATAGATATTTTCCTTGGTGCCCCGGCCTTTTTGATGTCCCATGATCAAAATGCTTTGGCCGTCCATTTCGCCAATACCTGAAACCAGCGCGCGATCATCCGCAAAACAACGGTCGCCGTGCAGCTCGAGAAACTCTGAACAAAGCCGTTCAACATAGTCCAATGTGTAAGGACGGCGCGGGTGCCGGGCTAGTTGAACTTTTTGCCAACGCGATAGTTTGGAAAACACTTCTTCGCGCATGCGTACGGCCTTTTTCTGCATACGGTCAATTTCGACAGAAAGGTTGCCCATGCCGGAACTTTCGGCAAGCGCGCGCATTTCGGCAATTTTGTGCTCAAGCTCCACGATGGGTTTTTCAAACTCAAGCACAAAGCCGGACGCAAAACCGGGTTTTGCTGACGACGCCGTGCCGTTTTGCGATACCGTAGCGGTTGCGCGAGTCTTTTCTTGAACGGTAGAACTACTCATGATAGCCTCCCATGTATAGGGACTGCCTGATTCAAGGCGATTAGTGTCCGATAACTCTTTCCAGCCACGCTCTGAGCCCAACGCCCATTTCAACGAGTTTGTAGGTCGGTGCGGAAAGGTTGCGCCAGTGTTTGGACATATAGAGTCTCATGGCGCGGTAAAATTCTCTGTCAGCAGTATGTGAGTTTTGCTTCATGCTCTGACCGCCGAGGTGAGTAACTCTTGCGGATGGAACGAACCAAACTTCGCGGCCGAGGTCGGAAATACGTTTGAAGAGATCAATATCCTCTCCAAACAGAAAGAACTGTTCATCAAAACCGTCAATGGAAACAAAATCTTCACGCCGCATTAGGAAGCACGCGCCTGAAATACAGTCGACGCGAGCCTCACGAGCGAATCCCAACCATGGCATGCCGTAACCGGCAAAGCGACGGCTGGCGGGGAATAGCCGATCAAATCCGAAGAGCTTTCCGATTGAATTGGACGGAGTCGGAAATCCTCTTCTGCACGCCGGATCGGCGGAATTATTTTCGTCATGAAGCACGGGTCCGCAGCAGGCCGCAGAGTCTCGTGCGTCGAGAAATGAGACCAGCTCGGCGAGAGCGTTCTCGTCCAACCGTGCATCGGGATTCAGAAAGAGCAAGAACTCGGACTTGCACCGTTTCGCACCACAGTTGCACGCAGCAGCGAAACCGAGGTTGTCGTTATTTTCAACCGATATAAGCGGGGGCCCGTACTTGCCGACAATTTCTCGCGACCTATCAGCCGAAGCATTGTCCACGACGACCACTCTGTCAATCCAGTTTTCCGCCGTGCCAAGCACCGACTCAATGCACTGTGAGATCGTGGCTTCCGAATTGTACGTCACCACAACCACCGATACGCAGCGGCGCGGAATCATTTTACAGGCGGCCGAAGAGCGACTTAAAACGAAGTTTCCAAACCATCCACACGGCTTCCCGGATAATCGCCTTGGACATTTTTGAATGCCCGGCGCGGCGATCGACGAAAATAATCGGAATTTCGACGAACTTGAAGCCCTTTTTCCATGCCTTGAAGTTCATCTCGATTTGGAAACTGTAGCCGTTCGAACGGACTTGGTCCAAATCAATAGCCTTCAAAGTCGACGTGCGGAAACACTTAAAACCGCCGGTGGGATCTTTGATCGGCATTCCGGTGATGAAGCGTGTGTAGTACGACGCGAAGTAACTCAGCATCAGTCTCGACAACGGCCAGTTGACTACTGAAATTCCATTAACGTACCTCGAACCGAGCACGAAGTCATGCGACTCAATCTGTTCGAGAAACTTCGGAAGCATCAATGGGTCGTGCGAGAAGTCCGCATCCATTTCGAAGACGGCGTCATAGCCGTTTTCGATGGCATATTTGAATCCAGCAACGTAGGCGGTGCCGAGTCCAAGTTTTCCGGCGCGTTCGAGAAGGTGCAGATTGGGTTCGGACTCTTGCAAGTTCTTTACAATTTGTCCCGTGCCGTCCGGCGAATTGTCATCCACAATCAAGACGTCGACGCCGATCTTCTGATCCAGTACGGCACGAATGATGGCTTCAATTCCTTCCTTTTCGTTGTAGGTCGGAATGATGACCAATGCTTTCACAGGCGGGCTCCCGCCTTTTTGAATGCGCGAAGTTTGTCTTGAATCTCAGTGCGTTTGCGGGAAATAATTTGTGCTGCCAAGATTACCGCATTGCGCGCGCCCGCTTTGCCGATAGCAACCGTCGCGACCGGAACACCGGCCGGCATTTGAACGGTGGACAAAAGGGCATCAAGTCCGCCGAGAGTTGAACCCGCTCCGGGAACACCAATGACCGGCAAGATAGAATGCGCGGCGCACGCGCCGGCCAAGTGCGCGGCCATGCCGGCGCAAGCGATAAGCACTTCAGTGCCTTCGGATTCAGCTTGCTTTAGTCTCTCGACCAACTTGTCGGGATTGCGGTGCGCGGAAATAACTTCGAGCGACCACGTTAAGCCGAAATATTCCGCGTACTTTGCGGTATCGGCAAACTGGTCTTTGTCACTATCGGAACCCAAAAGGATGAGAATGTCCGTTGCCATATGTTAGAAAGGAACTCCCTGTCTAATTAGGAAAAAGACCACCCTGCCTATTGGCCAGGATGGTCAGTTTCTTGAGCAAATTACGTGTAGAATCAGCGACTAAAATCAATCGGCTTCGTTACTTTGTCGAAATAGAGACGGAGACCGAGTTGCGCGTAGCCTCCGGAAAGATTGACTTCCATGGGACGGCTTCCTCCGAGAACGCTTACGGAAGAGCGCACGCCGGGCGAGGACTCGTAGCTGAAGTTATTGGAGTTCGTCCAACGTCCGCCGCCGCCGAGATACAAACCGGTCTGTTCACTGATCATGAACTCGAGACCGAGTGAACCGATCAAACCAAACGAACGGCCGGTTGCGTCGTAGTAATAGCGGCGAGTAAAATCATCTTGAACTTGCAGTTCGGTGTTGTAGTACGCGAGGCCCACACCGAAGTTCAGGTTCAACTTCTCTGACGGATAGGTTACGACCGTTGCTTTCGCATAGAACTCATTGGCGTGCATGAGGATTTGGCCGCTGGAATCGCCGGAAGCGTTATCGACGAGATTTTCCACGTCGAACAACGGATTATAGCCGATTTCCCACATTTGATGACGTGCAGGACGATAGATAATTGCAATGTTTCCCATCGCGCCGCCGTCAGACGTTGTAGCCGAGTTGCCAGAACGAAGACCCAACAGGTAGTCCCTGCCGAGAGTCACGTCACCCATATCATAGATACCATAGCCGCCACCAAATTGAACGCCATACTTACGCGGGCTATCGTAAGCGAAGCTTGCCGTCGAGACCGACAGTGTCAGCAGTACAGCGATGCACAAAAGTCCCATTAGTCGGTTCATTCTCTGCCTCCGAATTCCAAGGTTGCTAAAAAAGGAAGGATAGTAGTTTCTTAGTTATTTGACGCTGTTGTATCAGCGTTATTCGAATCCTTGACCGCAAGGCGACCGCGCAGATCTTCCAGTCTGCGTTTCGCATTGATGTCATTAGGAGTCATCGCGACCCAATTTTCCAAGAGCGCGACGGACTTTGCCGTTTGGCCGAGACGGTCGTAGCATTGCAGCAGTCCGCCGATTGCCTGACCGTTTCTCGGATCCATTTCCATGATCCGTTCGAAGTACTCGGCAGCCTGTCCGTAGGCCTCGGACTGGTACATAGTCGTACCGGCCGTGTAAAGCTGTTCCGCGGTCGGGGTTTCGCCGATTGCCGACTTGATAATCTGACTGGCCCTTACCGTGTCTTTCATTTGACCGGCATAGGTTGCCGCGATTCTCAATTTGGCATCGACGGAAACATCGGTACGCTGCTCGGCCCAATCAAGTCTCTTTTTGAGTTCGTCGTTGTCTCCCAGATCGCTGAACATGCGGCCGATCTGCAAAGAGAGCTCGACGTTCGAAATCGGACGAATCTCTTCAGGAATCAGTTGGTCCATTTTGCGCATCAACGTCAGCGCTTTGTCACGGTTCGACAACTTGTCGAAGTTAGCCCACTGTTCGTCCAGCGTCGAATAGGACTGAGGTTGGAAACCCGGTGCATCCGGCTGTGAACGGTAATAGTAGGCAAGCTGCAGGAACATCGAACGATAGTTTTGCAGCAGTTTGGAGACGTTGTCGTCAAAATGTACGCCGGGGTCATTGATACCGCGGAAATGACCTGCGAAGTTCTCAAAGATATTCTTCTTGATCATTTCGGCGTCGATTCCGAGCGAACCGCCGGGCGTGATCTTGAAGACCAAGCCTTCCATGGTCAAGAAATCACGCAAACCGACCATGTTTGAATTGGCCACGGTGACCGCAAAATAGATAGACTTTGGCGTCGGCGTTTTCGAACGATCGTAGTTCGTGCGCAGAATGTCAAGGATCATTTGATCTTGAACTCGCAGGAAGTTCGGATCACGCGGCTCGCCCTGCTTGTAGGGAATGTACACCGCACCGGGCACGTCCCACGACATTCTACCTTCGGGCGTATTCAGTTCGATCTTGTGCTTGTCGGCAGGCCAGTAGCGGGACAAAATCGCTCGCGCATCTTGTCCGTCCACATAGGTGTCGATATAGGCATCGTTGAAGGACAACGGCACCTTCGGCTCGCGGTCACGGAGCTGCTTTATGTACCAGCCCGTGTTGAGCAAACTGAGGTTGACCAGTCGCACGTCCTTGCGGACTCCTTCCACTTCCTGCAGATACCAGACTGGGAAAGTATCGTTATCGCCGTTGGTAAAGATGATTCCGTTCGGGGCACAAGACATAAGCATATTGTAGCTGTAATCCCATGCCACATCGTTGCCGGAACGGTCATTCATGGTGTAGTTGCGAGCCAGCAGCATTCCCGGTGTGAGAATGATCAAAATTGCCAGTGCTCCGGCAACCACGCCCTTCGATTCCTTGGCCTTGCTGGAAATCCAATCCAGGGCCGCACTGGCACCGAAACCGATCCACATAGCAAAGGCAAAGAACGCACCGACGTAGGAATAATCACGTTCACGAGGTTGGGGATCGTCCTGATTGAGGTAAAGAATAATCGCATACCCCATCATGAAGAAAATAGTCGCGGTGATCAACCAACCTGTTCGATCCCGGCTGTACTGATGGAAGAAACCCCAAAATCCCAGTAGTAAAGGCGCACACGTCAAGATTGCGAGCCAGCGCAAGATTCCAGTCGGATTGGCCGTAAGTAATCCAACTATTGAGTACGTCGGCGCAACGCCCGCATCCTGATATTCAGCCTCCGGAGCCCCATCGCGGCCCACGAACTGCCAAAGCAGGTAACGGTTGAACATCTTGTTAATCTGGTAATCCCAGAAGTAGTCCCACTCGCTTGAATAGGCAGGGTTACCTTTCCACATGCGGGGGAACATCGCGCGGTCACCGTATTGCTCACGGTTGAGGTAGCTCAGGAAGGCGGACGGAGTTTCCGGATCGTTCTCGTCGATCGGGGGATTCAAGCCGGATCGGATGTAAATCATCGTGTAGGCCGAATACCCAATGATCACGAGCAACAAGCCGGCTACTGCGGTTCCGATAACACCGTGACGGTTTGAAGCCGCCCACCAGAAAACTCCGGCGAGCACAATTACCAAGATAAACGGTGCGGCCAAACTTCCAAACTTGCTGGCCATTGCCGGGAGCCACTTGACGACGCCCGGATAGACCATAATAAAGACAATACCGGTACCGATGATTAGCGCGGCAAAGCTCTTTAGCTCGAATTCGCGACGGCGGAAGTAGATAACCAGTGCCAACGCAGGGATAGCAAGGATCATCAGCAAGTGAACGCCGGTGGCAAGTCCGATGACGTAGCCAATCAACAGGAGCCAACGTTCGTTGCCGGGTTCATCGGCTTTTTCGTACCAGACCAAAATCAGCCAGACCACAAGGTGGGTCAGAAGCTGGCTCATGGCATAAACTTCCGACTCGACGGCATTAAACCACATCGAATAGGAGAAAGCCAATGAAAGCGAACCGATGAACGCGCCGCCGTAAACGATGAGCTTGTCAATTTCAGACTCTTCACGGCCTCGGTACATTCTGATCATACGAACGATAATCAAGAAGGCCAAGAGAATCGCAAAAGCGCTCGAGAGCACGGACATCCAGGTCACGCGAACGGCAATGTCCGGCGAAATCGGGATCATGGAAAAAATCCGTCCGACCAAAAGGAAGAGCGGAGATCCCGGGGGATGCGGGACGGACAAAGTGTACGAACACGCAGCGAATTCGCCGCAATCCCAGAAGGAAACAGATTCCGCCATGGTCAAAGAATAAACCACAAGCGAAATCGCGAAAACAGCGGCGGCAAACCACCACTTAGTGTCAAATCTCACAGGCGCGTCTTTAGTTGACTGAAGGTAGTTTGCTTTTTCAAATAGTAACGGGAAACGATGCTAAACGGAAGAATCACGTGATTCAATTCGTCGTCTTTGACTGTGCGCATGGCTTGAACCTTACGTCGTTTGGACCATGTGCGGGGTAAGCTCAACAGAACCGAAGCATGTGCCCACAGAATCGCGAGCGACCGTTTGGGTTCTTTTTTCAACGGGGACACCAGCAACGCCACCCAATCCAGAAAGATCCGGACAGGCATCCGCTTGAATAGATTGCCAATGCTGTAGTTCTTGATGAGCATCGCAAGACTGTTCCTGTGATTCAGGTACATTTTGCGAATTCTCGCTGCAGACAAGGCAGCCCCGGCCCAATGATAGACGGTTCCTCCGGGAGCGGCTACGATTTTGTGGCCGGTGAGCCAGAGCCTCCAGCAGAGGTCAAGCTCTTCCATGTGCATGAAGAAATCCTCGTCGAGCCCCCCTGCCGACAAGTAGGTCTCTTTTCGAACGATTAGCGCGGCTCCGGTAGCCCAGAAAATCTCGCAGGAGTCATCGTACTGGCCGACGTCCGGCTCAGTTTGATCAAAAAGTCTTCCGCGCACAAACGGAAAGCCATAAGCATCCAAGAATCCGCCGGATCCGCCGGAGTACTCGAATTTTGTGTGATCTTGATATTGCTTGAGCTTGGGCTGCGCCGCCGCAATTAGGGGGTCATCTTCCATCATTTCGATAGCTTGTGTGAGCCAATTCGGCTCGACTTCGACATCGAAATTCAAAAGAACACAGTACTTTCCGTCAGCTTGGGGAATGGCCCGGTTGTATGCTCCGCTGTAGCCCCAGTTGTCTTGAAACTCGATAATTTTGACAGTGGGAAAATGTTCGCGGAGGTAGGCTAGACTTCCGTCAGAAGAGCCATTGTCGGCCACGATGATTTCGTACGGACTATATTCAGTGGCCGCGAGGCTTTGTAAGCAACGCGGCAGGAATCTTAACCCGTTAAAATTCAGGATGATAATAGAAACCAGTGGGCGCGGGGTCATCGGCCCCCATTTGGCGGGAAATGTAAAAAAATAAGGAATATCCGAAGGAATGTCAAGCTGACGACAGGGCAAGAAAATGTTCGTCAGCGGGAGGGAATTTTCAGGACGCGGGCATCGTAGAAGCCTCGGGACATAGCTATTCGGTGCAAGGAATCGGCAGATGTCCGTTCGGCATATTGTCCGAATTGCAATCTGTAGAATGGCCAGTCTGCTTCAATGCGACCAGCGATACCAAGAGACTCGGAAGCGCGGTCGTAGAGAGCCTGGGCGCGATCCTTTTCGAGAAAGGTCCCCAACTGAACCGTGAAAACGGTATCGGGAAGCAGTGGCTCGGAAGCCGGGCTCAGAGCCACGTGGCTTGCGGCAGCGGTGAACGTATCGGTGAGAGTCTGCTGAGACTTATCGCCGGAGATGGTGTGAAGCGACTCGGGCTGGGATAAGTCGACATGAAAGGTTTCTTCGATCACCACCACACTGTCCCCCATACCTTGTGCAAACACATCCGGTCCGAGTGACCACGGATCGACCGGCAACTCTCTTTCTTTCAGGGAGTCAGTTTTAAGGCTTGAGTCGGAAGATTTTCGGGAAGGTTTCAGAACCGCGCAGCCAAGGAACGTCAAGAGAACAAGTGCAAGGAGTATTGGATACGTTACAACCCTAAATGTGTTCGATGTCATCATTGGGAATCCAGCCTTTGCGGCCGTCGGCCAGTTGGATTTCAGTCCACTCCGACAAGATTTCGCCGACGTGTACTTTCGTACCGGAATGGAGAGAAAAGAGTTGCGTGGAGTTGTCACTCGGACTTGAGAAGATGTCGCACTTCTCGACCATAACGATGGCCGCGATCCGCGAATCGGCGGAAGCGCGCCAACTGTAAAGCGTGAAGAAGAAGAGCGCGCCAATTCCAAATAGAATCGCGAAACGTGTCGCAACATCTCGGAGCCTGCCGCTCGAATAGAGCATGACGCCGACGGCGACGGCAAGAAGTGCATTGAGGAGAATCAACAACCTTCCTGTTTCACGTACGGGAAATGCGTCGCGCAGTTTGTCAAGATACTGCCAGATTCCAAGTTTCGGAGCTTGCGGAATCTGGTCGACAATCGCACGATTGGCAAGCAAAAGGTTCTTGCGCGCATCCTCGTCTTTTGGATTTAGCTTGAGGGCTCGTTCGTAGTGCAGGATAGAATGCTCAATATCTCCCGCGCGGAAATACGCGTTCCCGAGATTATACTCGAGCACCGGGCTCGTAAGACCTGAAGCAGTGATAGAGTTCCATTGGGATATGGCTTCTTGCCATTGGCTTTGGTTATATGCCTGCATTCCCGCATCGAACGCGGGATTAGCGAATGCGGCAAAGCAAGAAACGAGGAGCGCGACGACGAAACGGATCATGCCGCACCCCCTTCAAGCTCGCGCAAAACGCTCTGAAGATTGACCATTACGTCTTTCAAGTCACTTTGCGAAAGTCTGCCCCCGGCGAACCGGCTCACTTCCGCAAGTTGATTCGCTGTCGTCAATGTCTGCCAATGCTCTTGGGAAAGTCCTTGTGCATCCCACTCTGTTTGTTTGTCTTGCCACGTCGCTGTTGGGCTGTAGATTCCGGTCCATTCAGCGGCCACGAGCTGTGCAACTTCGATTAGCGAGCTCGATACTTGCTCGGGCTTGTTCTCGGAGTTAGCTTTTTCAGCCATGCTTAGAGTCGCGCGTGCTTTTTTAAGAATGCGGCGGCGGCGAGCCGACAGGGTCTGTCCCGCTTGAACTTGTCGTCTGACGGCGAACATCACACCGGCAAGAAGAATCCACGGAGTGCCAAGTCCAAACCAGAACGTAGTGGATTGGTGGGGCAACCGATTGAATGGAACAAGTTCTCCGAGTCCGGGCTTGACATACGAAATATCTTGCCCAACCGTTTGGACTTCACGTTTGCTCGCTACGGGAAGGGAACCATCGGATGCACGGGAAGATCCCCGCGTGACATTTAGAGTAAGCGGGCCCGCCTTGAGCTCATCATAGCGCTGAGCGACGGGATCAAAAACGGGCAAGGAAATTTCGGGGATTGTCTGTGTTCCGGGAGCTCGGGGAATCAACACGATCTCAAAGGTCTTTGCACCCGTAATATTGTCCGGACCGCGCTTGATTGACTCGGAGGTTTTCGGATCAAAAGCCTCAAAGTCAGGCGGCAGCGCAACGACCGGTTTGGGAATCGTCTTGATGTTTCCCGAACCTCGCACGAGTACGGTCAAAGTTACGGCATCGTTCGTCTCGCAGTCACGTTTGTCCAGACGTGCCGAAAGACTGTACTTTCCAACGGCAACATCGCCTTGCGGCCTGTTCGTCTCCGGCAAGGGATCAATCTTCAGCTTGAGCGAACGACACGTAACTTCAATTGACTCGCGTCGTGTTCCAAATCCAAAGAACGGATCATTAAACGGATCATTCACACGTCTCCGGTTGGCATTTCGTCGTTCAACCTGGATTTGTGCGACCAACGGATCGACCGTCAGTTCTCCGGCGGTCGTCGCGAACAAAGCGACCTTGCGAATCACGACAGATTTGTAACTTTGGCCGTCGACAACCTCGTCACGCGGGACAAGCTGTGACGGCATGTCGAACTCTTCAGTCCAGAATCCCGTTGATTTGGGGAGTTCCTTGAACTCAGGAGCGTAAACGGACGTTGAAAAATAGAGTTTGTAGGTCAGAACAATCTGTTCGCCGACAAAGGCTTCGCGCTTGTCCGGCGTCACCTGAATAAAGACTTCGTCTCGCTTGCCGCTTGAATTGCTTGACTCATTTGAGACCACGATTTGTATCGGCGACGTCGTATAGTTCCGACCCTTATAACTTACTTGAACGGGGCCGATTGACGCACTACCGGGCGCTTTTGTCTTAAAATAGTAAGTAAAACTCTTTTGAGACGAAGCACGACCGTTCACAATGGATGTTTGCGTGGAAGTGGACGGGCCGCCAACCAAGTCGAGATTAGTGAAATCGTTGGGTTGTGGCGTGGGAACACCAATAGCCGCGCCAGTGAGCGCAAAGGTTACTTCAATGGTCTCGCCGACTCGCGCAGAGGTTCTGTTGGCCGTCGCCGTAAACTGAACTTGGGCGAAAGCAAGCTGTGCGAGCAAAGCAATTACGAACAGCGCTCGTGTCACCAGTCCTTCTCCCGTTTCTTTCGCTGCGCGATTTTGGCTTGGCGGACCTTTTCCAGCGTATTTTGCTCGTCCTGAAGGAGCGCGTTTAGAAGCTGCTCGGCTTCCTCTTTCGACATCTGTTGCGGCTGAGGCCGGGCCTGTTGCTGCTGCATCGAATCGCCTTGCTGCTCCTGATTTTGTTCTTGTTGCTGTTGCTGTTGTTGAGTTGAATCAGGCTGCTGCTGTTGCTGCTCCTGCTGATCTTGTTTCTGATCTTGTTGCTGGTCCTGCTGCTGATTCTGCTGGTCCTGCTTTTGCTGATCTTGATTCTGTTGTTGATCTTGGTTCTGGTCCTGATCTTGCTGCTGTTGCTGTTGTTGCTGCTGCTGTTGCTTCATACGCAGAGCAAGTTCAAGATTTTTCTTTGCGTCAAGATCTTCAGGGTTCTGACGAAGAGCCTCAATGTACGCGGCGATCGCTTGATCGAATTTCTGCGCTTTTACGCCGGCGTTGCCCATATTGTAGAAGGCATCGCTCAATTGCTCTTTTGTGCGGGTACTGTCCAACGCGCCCATATAGAGTTTCATAGCGCGCTCATATTCGCCGGCGTCGTACATGGCGTTTCCGAGATTGTACATGACAATCGAGGTGTCCGCTTTGTCTTCAAGAGCTTTCACGTAATTGTACTGTGCTTGATCGAATTGACCGTTCTGAGCGGCCTTGTTGCCTTTGCGAACGTCCGTTGAGGGCAATCCTGCAAAAGAATTACAAGCGATCACGGACAAGACAAGGAAAACGACAAATAATTTCACGTGAGTTTCCTCCGTGTGTCCGCCCCGAAGCCCGCGAACTGTCCAGACCGTTCACCGATCAGGAATTCGAGGATAAGCAGCAGGAGTGCAGGAAAGACCAAGTTCATGTAGCGGTCTTCGAATCCCGTAAACTGCATTTGTCCGAATTCCGTTTGCTCCATCTTGCTCAAATCACTCCAAATCAAATCCAGTTCTTTCCCACCGGGGGTCGCGCGCTGGTATTTACCACCTCCCGCGTCGGCAATCTCCATCATACGTTCTTCGTTCAGTTGAGTGACGATGACTTGACCTTGCGCGTCTTTCTTGTAGCCGAGTTTTCGACCGGCGGCATCGAATTGCGGAATTGGAGCTCCGCTGGGCGTACCCATTCCAATCGTGTAGATTGTTACGCCCTTTTCGTGTGCTTCGGCAGCCGCGGTAATCGCGTCTTCTTCGTGGTCCTCGCCGTCCGTGATGATGATCAGAACTTTGCTCTTAGTGTCTTCGTTTTCGCTAAAGGCCTGAGTTGCCATACGAATTGCATCGGCGACAGCCGTGCCCGGTTCGGGGACTATCGAGGTATTTAGAACACGGTTCAGCAGCTTGACTGCGCTGTAATCCGTGGTCAGCGGACAATGATAGACGGCACTACCGGCAAAGGCAATCATGCCAACACGGTCGCCTTTTAGTCCGTTCACGAATTTTTGGATGGCGAATTTTGCGCTTTCAAGTCTTGAAGGAGCGTAATCTTCGCACAGCATACTCGAGGAAACGTCTACGGCAATCAACACGTCAACGCCTTCACGCTTGACTTCTTCAAGCCGGGTGCCGACTTGCGGGCGCGCGACCGCCACAATCAAGAGAGTTGCGGCGAACAACCATATTCCCATGCGCGTCCACTTGCGCCAACTGCTTTGACCATAGGCGACGCGGTTCAGCAGCGGAGCCGGAACAATCAACGCGGCGAGTTTGCTCCCCCGGTAGATCAAGAAGACCCACGCCAACGCAACCACCGGTATGAGCAGCAGGAGCCACAACAGTTCAGGATGCTCGAAACGTATCACGGGAGTTTCCTGAACCAAGTTAAACCCAACAATGCTTCAAGCGCGAGACAGATAAGCGCGGAAGCGAGCCACGGTGCGAAGAGTTCGGCGGTTTCTTTGTATTCTTCGACCTGAATTTTGGTACGTTCGAGGCGGTCAATTTCGTCGTATATGTGCGCGAGACTGGCATCGTCCGTGGCCCGGTAGTACCGTCCACCAGTCAGATTTGCAATCTCTTTGAGCATATCTTCGTCAATATTGACTTGCACGTTTTGATAGCGTTTGCCAAATACGGACTCAACGGGATAGGGGGCCAAACCGCGCGTTCCCACACCGATGGCATAAATTCGTACACCCAATGCTTGCGCCGCCTGTGCGGCGGTGACGGGGTCAATTTCACCCCGGTTGTTTTGTCCGTCAGTCAGCAAGATTACCACTTTTGATTTTGCGTCCGACTCGCGCAAGCGGTTTGCCGCCGTGGCCAATGCCATACCTATTGCAGTGCCGTCCTCGACCATTTTCATCTGAATCTTGCTCAAGAGACTCAACACAACGGCATGGTCGGTCGTGAGCGGAACTTGAGTGAAGCTCTCCGCAGCAAACGGAACCACAGCAATACGGTCGTGTTCGCGCTTTTCGACAAAATCAGCCGCGACTTTCTTGGCCGCTTCAAGCCGGTTCGGTTTCAGGTCTTCTGCGGCCATCGAAGTGGAAATGTCGATACACAAAACAATATCGATGCCTTCGATAGAGCGTTTGCTTTCGCTGTCAAAACTCTGCGGGCGGGCCAATGCGACGATCAATAGCGAAAGACCGACCACGCGAAAGACGAAGGGAATATGCCGCAAACGGACACGCGCACTCTTCGAAAGAGTTTTGACATGTTCAATCGTAGGAAACCTGAAATCCGAAAGCCTGTTGTTTTCCCGGAAGAAGTAGACATACGCCATCCCGGGAATCAAAAGGAAAAGCCAGAAGAACTCAGGGTGAGCAAAACTCATACGGCTTGCTCCTCTTTGCGGACTTCCAAACTCGGTTTTGTGCGATCTACAATTGAAAATCCGAGGTCGACAATTGCTTCCGACTGCGCGAGTGCGGGAATCTGCTTGGCAAATTTTACGAGGTCTGATTCACGAAGCACAGGCAATAGCTCTTCACGCAGGCAAGAGGGAATGTTTTCACGTTTCAGTTCGGCCGCAAGTTCGTAAGTTGTCATTTCAAGGGCAGGGAACTCAAAGCGGCCCTCGACATAGCGGCGCAGTATCTCGGAGAACTCACTGTATTGCTCTTTCAACATGCCGCGCTCGGGATATTTTTTTTCCTTAAGCGCGATCAGTTGACGCACGGCAAGCTCGGCGGGCGGCAACGGAGGCGGTGGCGGTGGTTCTTCACCTTTCTTGGGACGCTTACGATAACGAACCCACGCGTAAACCAATCCGGCGAGGATCGCTGCCGCCAAAGCCCATGGCCAATACTCGCGCGCAATATCGGCAAAACGCAACGGGTGGTCTTCGTAGGGCTTATTTGGCAAAGGAGTACTTGCCGTATCGGGAAGCACGGACTCAATCGCGACTTCACGCGGTTCAGTCCAAACCGTGTCCGTCACTTGTCCTTTGTCAAATATCAAGACCGGAAGAGCAGGAATCTCAACCGTACCGGTGTCATAAACCGCGGCATAAAACTCGAAGTTATTGCCGGACATTTCTCGTTTGAAGTCAAACGGCAAGACTCGCACCGGAACGTCGTCAGGTTCGATCACTAACACGCTGTCCGCAACCGGAATTCTAACGGTGTAGCCGATAGGATCGCCGATTCGAACAGTGTCGACCGCAAACGCAGCGCCGAAGATGGCGAGCAGTGCAATGCAAATAGACCGTGCGCGCATCATCGTCTGGCTTCGCGCCGCTTAAACATCGTGACCAAACTGCGGACATAATCTTCCGTCACGGTAACAGGCACGTAGTCCGCACCGGATCGCTGCATCAATTGCTTGACACCATCCTGCCAACGTCTGTACTCGCCAAAGAGCGCGCGTTTGCCGTCTTTGCTTGAGCTGTCGATCCACATCGACTTGCCTGATTCGGCATCATGCAGTTTAACAAGACCGGCATCGGGCCAAACAAATTCGCGCGGATCGACCAGATGCAAAGCAAGCAAGTCGTGTTTGCGCGCGCAGACTCTCAACGGTCGAACATATTCTTCGTCAATAAAGTCTGAAATCAGAAAGACGATCGCGCGCTTTTTGACGACGTTAAGCATGTATTCGAGCGCAACGTTCAGACTTGTGCCGCTGCGTTTGGGCTCGAAGGTGATCAGCTCGCGCAAAATACGCAGAATGTGCGGGCGTCCCTTGCGGGGCGCTACAAATTTTTCGACCCTGTCGGTAAACAGCAGCAAGCCGACCTTGTCGTTGTTCTTAATGGCCGAGAAGGCCAGAACCGCGGCAAGCTCGGCAGCGATTTCCATTTTGAGAGCGCGTCCCGAACCGAACATCGACGAACTGGAAACGTCGACCATCAGCATGACGACGAGTTCGCGCTCTTCTTCAAACAGTTTGACGTGCGGACGTCCGGTGCGGGCAGAAACGTTCCAGTCGATCGTGCGCACGTCGTCGCCGATCTGATACTCGCGTACTTCGGAGAAATTCATGCCGCGGCCTTTGAATACCGCGTGGTACTCACCGGACATGATTTCATTCACGAGTCCGCGAGTCTTGATCTCAATTTGCCGGACTTTGCGGACGATTTCTCGTGTGTCAATCACGGTTTAGGGGACCTCGACCGCTCCGAAGATCTTTTCGACAATCGCTTCAGTTGTCACTTCTTCAGCTTCCGCTTCATAAGTGACTCCGATACGATGGCGCAGAACATCCAACCCGATGGCTCGGATGTCTTCGGGAACGACATAGCCGCGATGACGCAAAAAGGCGTGGGCACGTGCGGCCTTCAAGAGGAAGATGGACGCGCGCGGCGAAGCTCCATACTGAATCAACGGCTTCAATTCGGGAAGTTTGTGTTGTTCGGGCTGGCGGCTGGAAAAGACGAGATCAAGCACATAGTCTTCGATCTTGGGATCGACATAAATCGACTCGACCAGCGAGCGAATGCGCAAGAGTTCCTCTGTCGTAGCAACCGCACGGGTGGTCGGCTGCTCAGTCCGAGAGAACGTGCGCATAATGCGCGCTTCTTCTTCGCGGCGGGGATAGTCCACCTTGACTTTGAGCATGAACCGGTCAACCTGTGCTTCCGGAAGCGGGTAGGTTCCCTCCTGCTCTATGGGGTTTTGAGTGGCCAAAACCAAGAACGGTTGCGGGAGCGGATAGGTGTGGTCGCCGATAGTGACTTGCTGCTCTTGCATGGATTCGAGCAGGGCCGACTGAACCTTCGCAGGCGCACGGTTGATTTCGTCAGCGAGGACAAAGTTGGTAAAGATCGGACCTTTCTTAGTTGTAAAGGCTCCGTCTTTTTGATTGTAAACCAAGGTACCGACTAAGTCCGCAGGAAGCAAATCAGGCGTGAACTGAATACGCTGAAACTGGGCAGAAACGGTGGACGCCAAAGTCTTGATTGTGAGGGTTTTGGCCAGCCCGGGTACGCCTTCAAGAAGCACGTGTCCATTAGAAAAGAGCCCGATTAAGAGCCGTTCGAGCATGTACTTCTGGCCAACGACGATTTTCCCCGCTTCGGCCAGAATTCGGTCGGCCAGTTCGGCTTCCCGCTCAATACGAAGAGTAAGTTCCCGGATGTCCGCATCCATACAAGTTTCTACTTTCTAAGTTGTTACCGACAGTCTACTGTGTTTATGAGAATAAACACCTGAACGAATTGCTTGGTTCCCATGGGAACAAAAAAAAATTAGACCCCCTCTCGGGGATCTAAAATGAACGTGTCTTACAAGGCAACCTTAACCCTGAGTCTTCTCGGTGGAATCGGGTGTACCAATGAGCTTATTCAGTTCGTCAATTTGATTCACATCCTGTCCCAAATGATCAAGCTCCCACTGTGCATCTTTGACAAGATTGTCTTCCGGGTAGTTCTTGATAAAGACTTGGTAGGCAGCTCGAGCCTTGTCCTCATCCTTGAGGTGGTTGGCATAGAGATAGCCGATCATGAACTGGCACTTGGGGGCGAAGCCGGATTTCGGGTACTTTTGAACGAGTTCTTCGTACGCCTTGATTGCCGACGGGAAATCACTTTGCTCTTGCGCGGCTGTGGCTTTGTCGAAGATCTCTTGTTCGGTAGGTCCAGACTTGCAACCGACAAGCGCAAACAACCCGATAGTCAACGACAACAGGGCAAGACGGACAACTGCTCGACGCATATTGATGAACCTCATGGTTTCGAATGACAGAATCAGCCTGGCGGCCAGCGGAAATCCCGGCCCCCAAGGAGGTGCAAATGAAGGTGCGGCACGGATTGCCCCGCAGACTCCCCATTGTTTATAACGACACGATACCCGCCGTCTTTTAAGCCAAGGTCCTTGGCGAGGTCCCTGGCCGCACCGAGGAGTTTTCCCAACAAAGGGTCATCAGCTTTGGTTGAATCAGAGATTCCCACCAGAGGCCTTTTGGGGATGATCAGGACGTGGGTTGGGGCTTGCGGGTTGATGTCCCGAATCGCAATTAAGTCTTCGTTTTCCAAGAGTTTGTCGGCGGGTATTTCACCATCGATAATTCTCCCGAAAATCGTCTTTTCCATTTTACTTCTTTGCGGCTGCTTTCGCTGCGCGAATTTTGGCGCGAATCCGGCGCAATTTGGCGCGGTGATGACGCTTCATCAAGGTTTTGTTGCGTCCCATTTTGTCCTCTTTCGTAGTGCTTTCGTTTTAAGTCTCTCAATATAGGGCAACTTGCGCAAAGATTCAAGCCCGAAACCGCTGGAAATGGTCGAAGGCAAGGGCTCGGCAGCTTGACAAGTTCCGTGAAATTCGTTAGATTCGTGCTTCTTTCCGGAGTAGCTCAGCGGTAGAGCGGGTGGCTGTTAACCACTAGGTCGGGGGTTCGAATCCCTCCTCCGGAGCAGGAACGGGCTGGCGATGAAACGCTGGCCCTTTTTTGTTGGCCAAAAGTAACCATATATGACTGAATTTACGACTGTACTCGCCTTGAAGTTCCGGCAATTTCCCTGTATATTGTGAAGTTATCAACTCAAGTAGCCCTTCCCTTACCATGTCAACGCGACTGACACCCCAAGACAGATACCTTTTTAATGAAGGCAGCCACTTTAGGTTGTACCAGAAACTGGGAGCTCACATAGAGACTCGTGATGGTCAACCGGGAGTGGTTTTTTCCGTATGGGCACCTGACGCCCGCGAGGTCTCGGTGATCGGCGACTTCAATAGCTGGAATCCGAATTCGCACCCTTTGGTTCAGATTGAATCGAGTGGCATATGGGAAAGTTTTGTCGCGGACGTGAAGGCCGGAGACAACTACAAGTATCATATTCGTTCCCGCGTCTCCCGATACGAAGTCGATAAAGCAGATCCTTTCGCGTTTCGTACGGAGATGCCGCCGAAGACAGCTTCAGTGGTGCATGACACATCCTACGAATGGCATGATCATGAATGGCTGGCCGGGCGCTCGAAAAGAAACGCGGACGACGCACCGATCAGCATTTACGAAATGCATTTGGGAAGTTGGGATAAGGTGCGTGACGATCACAATCGCTCGCTGCACTATCGCGAACTGGCTCCGAGGCTTGTCCGTTATCTGAAAGAGAATGGCTTCACGCACGTGGAGTTTTTGCCAGTGATGGAACATCCCTACTACGGATCGTGGGGCTATCAAACAAGTTCGTATTTCGCACCGAGCGCGCGCTACGGCGCACCGCAAGACCTGATGTACCTAATCGACCAACTTCATCAGCACGGATTCGGCGTGATTTTCGATTGGGTGCCTTCACATTTTGCGACGGATGAGTTTTCACTGGGATTTTTCGACGGGACTTACGTTTTCGAACATGCCGACCGCCGTCAGGGATTTCATCCGGACTGGGGCAGTTTCATCTTTAATTACGGCAGAGACGAGGTTCGCAGCTTCTTGATCAGCTCGGCCTTTTTCTGGATGGACGTTTATCATGCGGACGGTTTGCGAGTGGACGGCGTCGCCTCGATGCTGTATTTGGACTACTCCCGTCAGGACGGCGAATGGATTCCGAACCAGTACGGCGGAAAAGAAAACATCGAAGCCATTGAGTTCTTAAAGCGACTCAATCATGAAGTGTGCACAGCCTTTCCGGGAACGATTCCCGTAGCCGAGGAGAGCACGTCGTGGCCCATGGTGTCGCGCCCCCCTTATATCGGGGGACTTGGTTTCAGGATGAAATGGGACATGGGCTGGATGCACGATACGCTTGAATATATGAAGCTTGATCCGGTGTTTCGCAAGTACCATCACCATTTATTGACGTTCCGCATGCTCTATGCGTGGACGGAGAATTTCGTACTGCCGCTCTCACACGACGAAGTCGTGCACGGCAAGGGCTCGCTCTTGAACAAGATGAGCGGGGACATGTGGCAGAAGTTCGCGAACTTGCGCACGCTGTACGGGTATATGTGGGGCATGCCGGGGAAGAAACTTCTGTTTATGGGAGGAGAAATCGGGCAATGGCGGGAGTGGAACCACGACGACTCCGTGGATTGGAATTTGCTGAGTTTTCCGTCACATGCCGGAATGCAGAAGTGGGTTCGCGACTTGAACAAACTCTATTTCGAAGAACCCGCGCTGCACAAAAATGATTTTCATTCCGAGGGTTTCGAGTGGATCGATTGCAACGACAGCGACCAATCGGTTTTTACGTTCTTGCGGCATGGCGGCGAACACGACAGCGACATTTTAGTGGCACTGAATTTCACGCCCGTGCCGCGTTACAACTACTGCGTTGGGGTCTCGACCGAAGGCGACTGGGAAGAAATCTTGAATAGTGACGCCGAAGCCTACTGGGGATCCGGAGTGGGAAACTTGGGCCACGTCACGACGGAACGGAAGTCTTCACACGGACGGCCCTGCTCTTTGCACTTAACGATTCCGCCGTTGGGAGCCGTATTTTTTAAGAGCCCCAAACCGAAGGTAAAGAGTGACGGGTAATCCGAGGATTGTTTCTCTGATTGCCAGTGCGACAGAAATCGTGTGTGCGCTGGGAGCTGAGAAATGGCTTGTGGGAATCAGTCACGAGTGTGACTATCCGGAGCATGTTCTGAACCGTCCGCGCTGCACGTCGTCGCGGATTACCTCTGAAACAGACAGCGGCGAAATTGACGCGCTCGTCCGGTCAATGGCGGATTCCGGCGAGTCGCTCTATTCGGTCGATGCGACCACTATCAAGCGGCTTGCGCCGACTTTGATATTGACTCAAGTGCAGTGCGAAGTTTGCGCGGTGAGTCCGCGCGACTTGGAAGGAATTGGGTTGGAGACTCTCGAGACGGCTCCACAAGTTCTGCCGTTGAATACGTTCGGACTGGAAGACCTTTACACGGATATTCTGCGAGTCGCCCGAGCTATCAGACTCGAAGGCCACGCTTTTCGGCTGATAGACAAACTTCGCGGAAGGCTCGATACACTAAAGCAGAGAACGAAATCTTTTCCGAAGAAGAAAGTCGCGTGCCTTGAGTGGCTTGATCCTCTCATGATCTCGGGCAATTGGATGCCCGAACTCGTAAAGATGGTAGGTGGAAAGGCCGTGCTGACTAATGACTGGGGAAAGTCACGGACGATCAGTTTTGACGATTTGTGTGACGCTGATCCGGACGTGATCGTTTGTATGCCGTGCGGATTTGATTTAGAGCGAACTCTGTTGGACACCCGCAAATTTGGTGAAGATTTGCGTTGGCGTGAACTGCGCGCTTATCGTAACGGAATGACATATGCCGTGGACGGAAACTCGTATTTTAACCGTCCCGGACCAAGACTTGTGGACTCGGCGGAACTGATGGCGCAACTCCTCCACCCTGCCGTGTTCGATTTCCCTGACTATTTGAATTTCTACAGGACTGTCGAATTCGACAACTAAGAGGAAGAGAGGCGACGTGAGCGAACACAAAGGAAGTCTATTCGGTCAGCTCAGGCAATTCGGCCGGGCATTTTGGATGCTCAATATCATGGAGATGATCGAGCGTCTTGCGTACTATGGAGTGCGCGTCGTGATTCCGATTTACATTGCGCAGGCTGACGAAATCAACGGATTGCACTTCACACAGATACAGAAGGGGCAGATATTCTTCGTGTGGGCACTGGTGCAATCATTGGTGCCAATGTTTTCCGGCGGGTTTGCCGACAGATACGGCTACAAACGCACGATTGCGTGGAGTATCGCTCTGAAGGCCGCGGGTTATCTACTGATGGCGACGCAGCGTGACTACTTCATGTTCATGTTTGGCTGTTCGGTACTGGCGTTCGGAACTGCGGTGTTCAAACCGGGAATTCAGGGCACGCTGGTCCAATCGATCAAGAAAGAGACTTCGTCTGTAGGATGGGGCACTTTCTACATGGTCGTGAACATCGGTGGTTTTCTTGGGCCCCCGCTTGCTCACTTTCTGTATGGAATTTCGTGGCCGGCCGTGTTCTTTGGCTGCGCGGTGATTGTCAGTATGAACTTCCTGATGCTGCTCACCTATAAGGAAGTTCCGGCAGGTGGCGACCAAACCGGCAACCCGTGGACGATTTTCAAGACGACGTGCATCAACATGGCCCGCCCGTGGTGGTTGATTCCTGCGGCGGCCGTTGCGATAGTCTTGGTGTACGTTCTCCCTCTGCCTGAGAATATTCGTTTGGGCGTCGTCGCGGTATCGCTCGGTGCACTCGTGATTCGAACGACGCGAGTCGGCGCCTTCATCTGGCTGATGTCCGGTTTCTGGCTGATGTTTATGCAGCTCTTTGACATGCTTCCAAATTTCATCGTCGATTGGGTGGACAGCTCAATGATCGTCGAAGCGTTCCACTTGCCGTCGTGGATGACGGTCGAGACGACTCGCGGCACGATGATTACACAGGAATGGATGATCAACGCGAACGCCGGCTTGATTGTTATTTGCGTGGTATTCGTTTCTTACCTCGTTCACAAGATGCGTCGATTGACGTCGATTCTGATGGGCATGACTATCGCGGCGGGCGGATTGGTCGCGGCGGGTTTTACGATGTCGGGATATCTTTGCTTGCTGGGAATTTTGTGCTTCAGTATCGGCGAAATGCTGGCAAGCCCGAAGATGAACGAGTATCTCGGCGTAATTGCTCCAGAAGGGCAAAAAGCTCTGTACATGGGCTACGCCAATATTCCCTTGGCGATCGGTTGGAGCTACGGCTCACTCCGTGGCGGTGAAGTTTACGACAAACTTGGTGACAAGGCAAACCTCGCACTGCGATATCTTGCGGAAAAGTTCGATATCACGGGGGGAATGTCGCGGGAAGCGATTCAAGCGAAGATTCAAACGTTGGGGGTGGATTCAACCAGCGTTTCAAACGCGCTGACCGACGCATACGTTCAAGGCGAAGGCATTGCGCGAACCCATGCGACTGAGTTTTTGGGCGTCGTGATGCAATCGAACGCCGCAAAAGTTACAGAAACGCTGTGGCACACGTACCATCCCTACAAACTCTGGTACCAGTTCGCGGCAATTGGAATAGCCTCGGCCATTGGTGTCGGTATTTATTCGTACTTCGCACACAAGTGGCAAGAGAAAGATGTTTAGTCTTTAAAGTGACCTTTGAGAAACTACAATGAGCGGTTCAACAAAAATAACTCCGGCAAAACGCACAGCGAACGTGACATATGCAGTACGCGACGTGGTCGTGCTGGCACAGCAAGTCGCGGCGACGGGCAGGGAGATGCTGTATTTGAATATCGGCGATCCGAATCTGTTTGATTTCGCGACGCCGGACCACGTCGTAGATGCGACGGCGAAGGCGATGCGGGACAATCGCAACGGTTATGCGCCGTCTTCAGGAATTCCTGACGCTATCAAGGCGATCCGGCACGACGCGGAGCGCAACGGGATTACGAATATTCAGGATATTTTCGTAACGACCGGCGCGAGCGAAGCGATTGAAGTTTGCATGTCGGCGCTGGTCAATGCGGGAGAGAACGTCCTCACCCCCACTCCGGGATATCCGCTGTATACGGCAGTGCTGGCGAAACTGGAAGCGCAGGAAGTTCCGTATTATCTCGACGAGAGCAACGGCTGGCAGCCGGACATTGAAGACATCGCGAGCAAGATTAACAGCAAGACGCGCGCGATAGTCTTGATAAATCCGAACAATCCAACTGGGTCGGTGTGCGACCGGGCCACTCTGCTGGGAATTTTGGAACTTGCGCGCAAGCACAATTTGATGATTTTCGCCGATGAGATTTACGACAAACTGATTCTGGACGGCGGAGAACATATCTCAATAGCTTCGCTCGATCCGCAACAGCCGGTGATCACGTTTAACGGACTCTCGAAAGCGTATGTCGCGCCGGGATTTCGTATCGGCTGGGGTGTAGTCTCGGGAGATAAGGCGAGAGTGGGTGATTATGTAGAAGCCATCAACAAACTTCTGCGCGCGCGACTTTCGGCCAATCATCCTGAGCAATACGCGATTGCGCCCGCGTTAGACGGAGATCAATCACACTTGACGGTGATCAAAGAGAAGCTGTCGCGCCGCCGGGATATATCGGTGGAAATGCTGAATGCGATCCCGGGAGTTTCGTGTGTCGCGCCGACGGGAGCTTTTTATGCTTTTCCGAAATTGACTATCGAGATGGCCGACGAGAAATTTGTGCAGGAGTTGATCAAAGCAACCGGAGTGGTGACCGTGCATGGTTCTGGATTTGGGCAGCGGCCCGAAACGAAGCACTTGCGCATCGTGTTCCTGCCGCCGGAAGAAACTCTGAAGAAGGCCTACGGATTGATCGGCGAATTCATCGGACAATTCGCGACTGTCGACGTGTAGTTACAAAAGCACCGAAAAAAGAAAAACCCTTGCAGAAATGCAAGGGTTTTTTCGTGAAGCAAATTTTGCTTATGGAACCGCGTTCAACATCGCATTGACCAATTGATCGGGAAACAAGCCGATCACGATAATCAAGATAGATGAAACCGCCAGCGCGAATTTGTAGGGCATCGGTTGCGGCACGGTGACGTCGCCTTCGGGCTTGGTCATATACATCGTCGAAATGACTTTCAAATAGTAGTAGGCCGCGACCGCGCTGTTTAAGAAACCGATCACCGCAAGCAGAATGTGACCTTCTTTTATGGCGGCAGAAAAGACATACAACTTTCCGAAGAAGCCGGCGGTCGGCGGAATGCCGATCAAAGACAACATAAAGACCGTCATCGTCAGCCCCAGCACCGGATGTACCGTGCCCATGCCGCGCAGTGAGTCGAACGAATAGTCACCTTTGCCGCGCTGGTTCAGAAGCATCAGCACACCGAACGCGCCGAGGTTCATCAGCGCGTAGCCGATCAGATAGAAGCCCGAAGCGGCGAACGCTTCGCGCGTTCCGGCTACGATACCGACCAACAGGTAGCCTGCATGCGCAACGGACGAATAGGCCAACATGCGCTTAACGCTCACTTGACGCAAGGCCGTAAAGTTGCCGATAGTCATCGTCAACGCGGCGATAATCGACAGCGCCGTGATCCAATGATGCGACGTCGTAGCGAGTGATTGTCCGAAAACTCGAATCAGTCCAATGAAGGCCGCGGCTTTTGCACCCGTGGACATGAAGGCCGTGATTGAAGTCGGAGCGCCGTCATAAACATCAGGCGACCAGAAATGGAACGGCACGGCGGAAACTTTGAATGCAAAGCCGACCAAGAGAAGCGCGATACCGCTGGCGGTCATGGGGCCGATGCCTTCGCTGTCCAACAATGTCTGTGAGATTGCGGCGTAGTCAAGGGATCCGATGCCGCCGTAGATCAGGGCCATGCCATAGAGCAAAAAGGCCGACGAAAACGCGCCGAGTACGAGGTACTTCATGCCGCCTTCGATGGACGAAGCATCGTTGCGGCGCAGGCCGACCAACACGTAGAGCGCGATCGACATCGTTTCGAGGCCGACGAAGAACAACAGTAGATTCGCGGCGGTGGCCATCACCATCATGCCGAAGACACACATCGACAGCAGGGAATAGTATTCGCCCAAGCGAATGTTGCGGAAACGGAGATAGAGCGGCGAATAAATTGCCGTGACCATTCCGACAAACGCAAACAGCGCACGGAACCATTCGGAAAAACCGTCATTGAAAACCTGACCGGACATCAACATGCCGGGCTCGGAGGGCGAGAAGAGCGCGATGATTCCCGTCACGGCAAGACCGATGATGGTAACCCCCTGCGACGCGGACGCATTCTTCTCTTTGTTGCGAACGTCGACGACAATCGCAACGAGCGCCGTTAGGACGACGATCAGTTCTGGAATGATGCCCAAGAAATCGTTCGAGTTCATTGCGGCAGGACTCCCAGAAGCATCGAGAAATCACCTTGCTGGAAGCGGTCAAGTACCAACTGCAGCGAAGGTTCCATGCGGACAATCAGCGGTTCAGGATAGACGCCGATCCAAATCGCCAGAAGCACAAGCACGACGATGGGCAGAGCCTCGACGAGAGTTATGTCCTTAAGTTTCGAGTTCTCTTCATGTACGACCTGTCCGTAGAACACACGCTGGTACATCCACAAGAGATAAACCGCAGCCAAAATCACACCTGACGTGGCAATGACGCCATAGAGAGTGTTGGAAGAAAACGTGCCGAGCAAGATCAGAAATTCACCGACGAACCCGTTGGTTGTGGGCAAGCCGATCGATGACAGGGCAATAATTAGGAAAAGCGTGGCGTAGACCGGCATGAATTTGGCGATGCCGCCGTAATCCGCAATCAGTCGCGTGTGCCGACGTTCGTAGACCACACCGACCAAAAGGAACAGCGCGCCTGTTGAAATACCGTGGTTGATCTGCTGAAGCAGCGAGCCGGTTAGGCCTTGTTGATTCAGAGCAAACGTGCCGAGCATGACAAAGCCCAAGTGTGCGACGGACGAATAGGCCACGAGTTTCTTCATGTCCTTTTGCACCATTGCCACCAAAGCACCGTAAACGATGCCGATCAAGGCAAGCCAGCTAATCCACGGGACGAACTCAAGTGTAGCCTGAGGGAACATGGGAAGACAGAATCTTAGGAAGCCATAAGTTCCCATCTTGAGCAGAACACCCGCAAGGATTACGGAACCGGCTGTGGGTGCCTCAGTGTGCGCATCGGGCAACCACGTATGCAAGGGGAAGAGCGGGACCTTTATGGCAAAGGCCAATCCAAAGGCCAAGAACAGCCAGCGCTGGACGTTAAGCGCAAAGTCCGATTGCTGGGTGGCCAACAAAAGGTCAAACGTGTGCTTACCGGTTTCAGGATCGAGCGTGTTGAAATAAACATACAGGATTCCGGCCAGCATGAGCACGGACCCCGCCATGGTGAACAGGAAGAACTTGATCGTCGCGTAAAGCCTGCGTTGTCCACCCCAGACGCCGATCAAGAAGAACATCGGGACCAGCATCACTTCCCACATAACATAAAAGACAAACAGATCGAGCGCGACAAACACGCCGATCATTCCCGCTTCAAGCAGCAGAAAGAAGAAATGGTAGTCACGGACCCTGTCGGTGATCGAATGCCAACTGCTGATTATGCAGAGCACCGTCAACAGAGTGGTTAGCACGACCAAGAACAAACTAATGCCGTCGACACCGAGATGCCAGTCAGCTCCGATAGATGGAACCCACGGAACTTTCTCGACCATTTGGAAACCGGCTTCGCCGACTTGGAAATTAATCAGGACGACCAGCGAAACGAAGAACGCGGCCAATGACGCAAGCAACGCCGTCCAACGAATCGTGTTGGGGGAGGTGCGCGGCAAGAACAACACCAGTAAACTGGCGACAGCGGGGATGGCTATGCAGAGACTCAGAATCATCGCTTAGCCCAGCACCGTCCAAATTAAGAAACCCAAGAGGGCAACCGTTCCCGCGCCCATCATCACGGCATAGTTCTGAGTCACGCCGGTCTGGACTTTGCGCAAGATGCCGCCGATTCCCGTGACCGTCGAGCCTACTCCATTGACTGCTCCGTCGACCGTGCCTTGGTCGATGTAGCGAGCCATAAACTCGGACGCTTTGACCAGCGGTTGGGAAATCACAGTGTCGTAAATTTGGTCGACCCAATATTTATTGTAGAGCAGGGTGCGCATACCGGATTTTCCGAGCGACTCGACCAAGGAAGACTTGCCCATGTACCAACTACGGGCGAGCAATAGACCGACAATGGCAATAAATACCGAAACGAACATCAGGACGTACTCGGCGGTGGGAACTCCATAGTGCTCGCCGCCGTGGGAAGGGCCGTGTTCCGAAATCAGCGGCGCAAGCCACTCATTGAAGATGTTGTGCCCACCGAGTGCGTGGGGAACGCCGATGTAGCCGCCGATGGCCGACAGCACCGCCAACACTATCAGCGGAACAGTCATCAGCTTGGGCGACTCATGGAGATGATGTTCTTGGGCTTTTGATCCGCGGAATTTTCCGTAGAAGGTGAGGATCAAAAGACGGAACATATAGAAGGACGTGCAGAATGCCGCGGTGATGCCGATCACCCAAAGGATGGTATGATGGGATTCGTAGGTCTTCCACAGGATTTCATCTTTGGAAAAGAATCCGGCCAGTCCGGGAATACCCGCGATGGCCAGAGTGCCGATCAAGAACGTCAAGTGCGTGACGGGCATTTTGCTCTTAAGACCGCCCATTACGCGGATATCCTGTTCATTGGACATGCCGTGAATAACGGAGCCTGACCCCAAGAACAGCAGGCCTTTGAAGAACGCGTGCGTCATCAAGTGGAAAACGGCCGCCGTGTAGGCGCCAACACCGCAGGCTAAGAACATGTATCCCAATTGGCTGACGGTCGAGTACGCGAGAACCTTTTTGATGTCCGTTTGAACAAGTCCAATCGTCGCGGCAAACAAAGCCGTGATGCCACCGACCCACGCGACAACGAGCATCGCATCGGGGGAAAGCGAGAACAAGAAATTCGAACGGACGATCATATAGACTCCAGCCGTGACCATCGTCGCGGCATGGATCAACGCGGAAACGGGAGTCGGACCGGCCATGGCATCCGGAAGCCACGTATAGAGCGGCAACTGCGCGGACTTGCCGGTCGCGCCCATGAACAACAGCAAGCAGATCGCGGTGATGACGCCGGAACCGATTGGATAGGCCTGGGCCATCGGCTCAATTTCGCTGAAATTGATCGAACCGAACGTGGTCCAGATCAGGAAGATTGCGAGCAGGAAGCCAAAGTCACCGATACGGTTCATGATGAAGGCCTTCTTACCTGCGGAAGCCTTCAGCTCATCAGTATACCAGAAGCCGATCAAGAGATAGGAACAGAGTCCCACACCTTCCCAACCGACAAACATGACGAGGTAGTTGTTCCCCATGACCAAAAGGAGCATGAAGAATACAAACAGATTAAGGTAGATGAAGAATTTGCGGAATCCTTCATCTCCGTGCATGTAGCCAATGGAATAGATGTGGATTAGACCGGAGACTCCGGTGACGATCAACATCATGATCATCGAAAGCGGATCGGCCAAGAACCCGGCCTGGGCCGAGAAATCTCCGACGATGATCCAGCGGAAGAGGTCAAGCTCAAAATGGCGGCTCTCGGCAGGCATTCCCATAAGCTGGAACAGACCGCCCAGCACGACCACGAAGCTGGCCCAGATCATCAGCGACGCAAGTCCGCCGATGAGCTTCTCGGATTGTCCGCGCGTAACAAACGTGTTGAGAAGGACACCCAACAGCGGGAAGAGCGGGATCAAATAGAAGAGGTCCAGCATCAGCCTTTTAGCGCGCTGAGCGCGTCAATGTTCATGGTGCCGCGTTTGCGCCACACGGAAATCAATATTGCGAGACCGACCGCGACTTCGGCGGCGGCCACACATAAGACGAAAAACACAACAACCTGCCCCTCTTGGTCGGCGGCATGGCGAGCCAGCGACACGAAGGTCAGGTTGACAGAGTTGAGCATCAGCTCAACGGACATCAGAATAATGATGAGGTTCTTGCGGGTCAGAACACCCATCGCGCCGATGCCAAAGAGAACCGCGGCCAGAAGCAGGTAATGAGCAAGTTCAACTTGCATTCTTGCCTCCTTCGCCGCCTTCTTTGCGCACGAGAGCCACAGCTCCGATCATTGCGGCCAGCAATAATACGGAAGTGGCTTCAAATGCATAAAGATATTTTGAAAACAGGATTTTGCCGAGTTCTTTGACTTTGCCGAACTGTTCACCGACGGCGGGCATGTCTGGAAGCACCGAACTGCCGCGCACGATGGCAATAAAGAGGGCGAAGAGAGTCAATCCTGCGACCACCAAGCCCGCAAACCTCCAGAATTTGGGGAGCGCCTCGTCGATGCGCCGCAGATTCAGAAGCATAATAACAAAAAGCAGGAGCACAATAATGGCTCCTGCATAGACAATGATCTGGATGGCAGCAAGGAACGGAGCGTTCAGCAGGACATAGAGGCCAGCCAAACAGAACATCGTTCCCACGAGGTACAACGCGGAACCGATGGGCGACGGTGACGTAACGACAAGCAAAGCGGACAGGATTGCTCCGGCCGCTAAGACAAGAAAAAGAATCGTCTCCAGACCCATACCAGTTAGTTACTACGCGGGTACTCTATAACATCCATAGATTGCTGAATATAGCTATATCTCCACAAAGAGTCAATCATTTTGTGAAGGTTTACGCAAGGTCTGTCACTCAGAAGATTAGGCAAATCAGCAAGTTAGTAGAACAAGCATTGTTGCTACGTTCCAAAACACGACTCTTTACAATTTGAGAGGCAATAACAACCGTGTCATAACAACCCCTCCACCCGACTCAGTAATTGATCAGACTCAGCAAGTGAAATTCTGAAGGGAATTTCAAAGAGAGGTAAATTACCATGCCATGAGGGGATACGAATCATGTCTTTAGATGTAGTCAAAATAGCGGATGCGCCTAATTTTCGCGCCGTTTGGTCTGCCGTATCAAGTTCTTTGCCCGAAAAAGCGTGGTGGTCGCGAAAACGAGCATGGCCGACGACATTCAGCTTCATGTCTTCAGCCGTTTGGCGGACGCGCGAAGAACGGGCGATCGCTGTAAGCAAGTAGACTGGTCCCATGCGGGAAGCCAATCCCTCCGGCACAGACGTGTTAGTAGTTGCATGCATAAGCGGCTTACCAATCTTCAGGGCAATCGCTTCCGCCGCTCCCTCCTGCCCCACTGAGACAATCAAGTCTGTCCGATTCAAGGCGGCGGGACGCTCGCGTAACCTACCAGCCGGCAACAGGTGGCCGTTTCCAAGCGGACGCTCAGAATCGAGTAAGACAATATCGAGGTCGCGCGCCAGTGGGCGGTGCTGAAACCCGTCATCCAAGATGATAAGTTTCGCTCCGAAATGTTCCACCGCAAAGCGTGCCGACTCGACTCGGTTGGCATATGCGATCACTAAGGCCGAAGGAGAATTCCGTTTGATTAAGAGCGGCTCATCGCCGCTCTCCTTGAAATCTGCATCTGTTTGTACTACGCACAGATCTTTTGCTCTCCTTCCATACCCCCGGCTCAAGATCGCGATGCCGTTCTCTCCGCGCAAACTCTCAAAACGATCGGACAGCAAGCGCACAAGCTCGATTGTGAACGGAGTCTTGCCGTTACCCCCAACAGTAATGTTGCCTACAGATATGACAGGAACAGGCGCTTTCCATCCACCCCGTTTGTCCCACTTGCGATGATAGGAGCCCGACAGCGAGCCGTAGATCTTCTCGGCAAGTGTCAGCATCACGCGTGCGTGCTCCGAATTCCTTTGAGTTCATCAAGGAATTCATCAACGGACGCATACCGTTTGTAGACCGATGCGAAGCGAACGTAAGCAACTTCATCGGCCTTGGAGAGTTCTTCCAGAATCCACTGGCCGATCTGCGCCGCTGTAACTTCACGTTCGGCAAGTGCGAAGACGTGAGCCTCGATAGAATCCGTCATATTCTCAATCATTTCGGCGGTAACGGGCCGTTTGATACATGCAATCGAAAGCCCGCGATACACCTTTTCGCGGTCGAAAGGCTCGCGGGCTCCGTCGGATTTGATAACTTGTATCGTCCGTACTTCAATTGACTCATAAGTCGTGAAGCGGTGACCGCATTTCAGACATTCACGGCGACGGCGAATCGCACGGCCTTCCTTCGCCGGACGAGAGTCAATGACGCGGTCATCATCGGTGCTGCAAAATGGGCAGCGCAAAGTTGCTCCTAAAGTGTGTAACGGAACGCGTGCTGATAGAGCGGGAATCCGCGCGTCAGCTCGTGGACTTGCGACTTGACATTCGCAATAACTTCGTCGCTGTCGAGATTTTGGATGACCTGATCGATCAAAGATACGATCTTTTTCATCTCAACGATACCCATTCCCCGCGACGTGACGGCGGGCGACCCGATGCGCACGCCAGAGGTGATGAGCGGCTTTTGCGGATCATAAGGAACCATATTCTTGTTGACCGTAATGTCAGCGCGTTCGAGTGCTTTCTCAGCGGCCTTGCCGGTCTTGCCCATGGGCGACAAGTCGATCAGCACGAGATGCGTGTCCGTGCCGCCGGAAACGACTTTGTAGCCGAGCGACATAAACTCTCCTGCGAGAGTTTTCGCATTCTCGACGACTTTCTTTGCATAGTCGCGGAACTCGGGTTTCAGAGCTTCGCCGAACGCGACGGCTTTGGCTGCAATGACGTGCTCCAACGGTCCGCCCTGCACACCGGGGAACACCCACGAATCGAAGGCTTCCCAATAGGTTTTGGGTTTGGGCATGCCGGAGAGCAGCAACTCACCGCCTTCTTCACAAGACAAAATGATTCCGCCGCGAGGTCCGCGGAGAGTTTTGTGCGTGGTTGAGGTGACTGCATGAGCATAGGGTAAAACATCCGGGTGGACTTTTCCGGCGACGAGTCCAGAGAAGTGCGACATATCACAAATCAGATACGCGCCGATTTCGTCAGCGATTTCGCGGAACTTGGCAAGCTCCCATTTGCGCGGATAGGCCGACGAACCGGTCATGATCAACTTGGGTTTGTGCTCGCGCGCCTTGGCGGCAACGTCATCCATATCGATGAAGTTCGTGTCGCGGGTGACGCCGTAGCTGACGACTTCAAACATGCGGCCCGAGAAATTCACGGGTGAACCGTGTGTCAGATGGCCGCCATGGGCGAGGTCCATTCCAAGAATCTTGTCGCCGGGTTTCAGCAGTGTGAAGTAAACTGCCATGTTGGCTTGCGCACCGGAGTGCGGCTGCACGTTGGCCCACTTTGCGCCAAAAAGTTCTTTCGCGCGCTCGATGGCAAGAGTTTCGACTTCGTCGACGACTTTGCAGCCACCGTAGTAACGTTTTCCGGGAAGTCCTTCAGCATATTTGTTTGTCATCACGTTGCCCATCGCTTCGAGGACAGCGGGCGAGACAAAGTTTTCGGATGCGATCAGTTCCAGACCTTCGTTCTGCCGCAGACGTTCACGCTCGATGATCGCGGAAACGTCTGGATCGGAAGCGGCTAAGAGATTCTTAAGATGTGCGCTCATGTGAATTAATCCCGCAGCTTACGTTGTTCGCGCTTGAACCATTGTTCGTGCATGTCAAGCTGCAAATAGAATCTTGCAAAAGTTTCTGTTATGTCAGCGTCCGAAGCGGATCGCTGACCAAATTCGAATGCTGTATGTACTTTTCCGACTTGCTGTGCAAGCGGAATGGAAACTCCAAGCGAGAGAGCCGTTTCGGTAACGTCTCCCGTGCCGGAAGGAGTTATGACTTGCCAAGGTTGTTTTCTAAAGGCGACGCCAGCGCGGTAGTCCCAGCGGTCAAACCCTTCATCGGTGATACGCGTGCCGCCGAGTTTTTCGGCGCCTAACATAACCGCAAAGGCATCGGTTTTGTCAAGACCTTTGTCTTCGTAGAGTGGACCAAATTGTTTGACTTTCCAGCTCTGTTGTTTGACATCGACGTAGGAAGCCCACTGGCGAGTCCAACGATAACCAACTCCGACGCCGAACTCACCGGGACGGCTTCCGCTCGTGTTGTCGGTCGAAAACTCCCTACCGTTGTTGATCGTCTGTTCGGTTTGCCAGTTTCCTCCGGCTTGCGAGTTCCAATAGGCTCCGATTGACAATTTCTCGGTCGGCGCGGCAAGCAGCGACAGACCGCCCCAGAATCCTTTGAAGCGCTGTACATCGTGGTAATAGACGTCACGGCCGCGTTGAACGCTGTCTGCTTTTGCTTCGTCGGGATCAAGCGGATAGAAATCCAGCGTGTTGTTGATTTCCCGGTAGTTGGTCAGGAACGCTGCGGTTGCGCCGATGGCGAGTTTGTTGGAAATCTTCAGCGCATGATCCCAGCGGATGTTTACGCTGCTGCCTTTCCAAAAAGCGCGATCTTCGTAGATTTCATATTCCGTGCCCGAATCACCCAGATAAGACAACGTGTCGCGCCGGTAGGTTCTGAAGTCGGTCGTCGAAACAGGATCAATACCGAATCCCATTTTGTAACGCGAATGAATATTCAAATACAAACGAAAGGCCTGCCAACCGAATTCAGTGTCGCTGTCTGACTTATCTTTGTCGGATACCGTGTAAAGACCGGACTGCACACCGGCACGCAGCACCGTTCCGGTCAAATTGACCGCTGCGGCGGCATTGTCAGAGTGAATTCCAAGGCTGTCTTGAATAGCAAGACCCGCCCCCCCCAGACCGACAACGCGGACGCCGCCGGTTACCGCAGGCACACCGGTAGGTTGCGGCCCAAATACCGATCCCCCCGCAATCACTGCTTGAAAAGAGAGCAGCAGAATGGCTATAATTCTCATTGTTCCACCCACCAAATCTCCAAGCGCGGGCGCAAGGAATCTACTTCGCCGTCGTGACCGTAGAAATACTGTCTGGACAGAACGTCATTCTCGAGAGTCGCTTGAATGGAAAACCCTCCATTGGTCTCCGGTTGCCCGACCATGCCGACCAGACTGTTCGTCACTTCGAATCTGATCTCTCGGTTGTCCGTTTCGAATTCGGATGAAGAGAGCGCGATGAAATTCTGCAATACGCTGTCAGGCGACGCAAACCACGTGGTATCCACAAGCGACGCGTCTTTATACAGGAAGTTTTGTCCGGTATAGGTCAACGTGTTGGGCGCATCAACGTCGGCATACAAGTGAATCCATGCGCGGACGACCGAACGGAAAGGATGTGCGGTGACTTCATCGAGCGGGAAATAGAGCAGTGCGCGGCGATGAACGCCTTGGCTGATACGCAGCCTTCCCGCCAGCGAATCGCTTTGATCGACGGCCAAGTAACCGTCGTCAACGGCATACAGTGCTTCACTCCAGTCGTAGGCCGCGAAGCCCGAGTCTTCGGGAAACTCCTGGCCAATCAGTTCCAACTGAGTGACGTAGTCCGTGGCGCCCTCTGCCGATTGCAAACTTACGATGACATTCGGATTGTCCGCCTCGAGCAAGATTCCGAAATTAGCGGAATCCGGTCCGCGCCAAATTTCGAAAATCGAATCCGGAACATACCAGTAGACCGCCGGAGGTACCGACGTTGCCGTATCCAGCACGGACGTCGGCAGAAGGAGCGTGTCGATAACGGGATAGGAGTCCCGGTTGGGAAGTGACTCACTAAAGAGTGAATCTTCACTCCAGTATTCGGTAATCCGTTTGATCAACATACGCAAATCGGGAGCTTCACCGCGACCGGGATAGACTTGGTCGACGCGAAAACGAATGCGCACGGTGTCGAGGTGAAAGCTGTCAGGCAAAATTTCGTTGGGGAGGTAGCGCAGAGCTGTGACTGCCTTGAACGCGGCATCTTCACCGACTTGCATCGTTGCACTCGAACCGTTGGAGAGGTTTCTTGTCCATTCGGCGGAACGAGTGGCTGCGATCAACGTTTGGCCTTCGTAGTCCACAGGTTTGACGGGAATCGCATCGGAACCGGCGTCAGTGTCCCGCTGCGCACAGCCGAGCGCCAGCAACAACAGAGCCGGAACAAGCAGACGGACGTAACTTGTCAAAGTCAATAGAGTTTTGGTTGGTAGGAATGAAAGAGATTAGTCCGGCAAGTTCACAGATTCCGGACGAAGCGCGAAACGGAGGTTTCGAAAGTAGATGACCATCGCGAGCAAATAGCCGGCGATGAAAACGGGGTCTTTTCGGATAAAGGAGTAAAACAGCAATACCATCGCTCCGGCAATAGAGAAAAACCAGAACGATTTTGGGATCACTGTGCGGCGCGCCTTTTCAGTGGCAATCCACTGAATGATAAAACGCATGAAGAACAAGACCTGTCCGATCAGGCCGAGAGCCGTCCAGCCGTCGACGTTGACCTGTCCGACTATCGGAAGCGTCATCGATTAGGACTTGGTCATGAGTTCGAAGAACTCAGCATTTGAACGCGTGTCACGCATCTTGTCGAGAATGAACTTCATCGACTCGACCGAATTGTTGTGGTCCAGCACGCTTCGCAAGGCATACATTTTTTGCAGGACCATGGGCGAAAGCAGTTGTTCCTCGCGGCGCGTTCCCGAGCGCAAAACGTCGATCGCCGGGAAAATACGGAATTCAGCCAAACGGCGGTCAAGTACAAGTTCGAGGTTTCCCGTACCCTTGAATTCTTCGAAGATGACTTCGTCGGCACGAGATCCAGTCTCGATCAGGGCCGTGGCCAAAATCGTGAGACTTCCCCCCTCTTCGATATTACGCGCGGCACCGAAAAATCGTTTCGGCTCGTAGAGCGCACTCGCATCGATACCTCCGGACAGTACTCGGCCGGAGTGCGGCATGACGGCGTTGTGCGCGCGTGCCAGACGCGTAATCGAATCGAGCAGAATCACCACGTTTTTACCCATTTCGACCATTCGCTTGGCACGTTCGAGAACCATATTGGCCACTTGAACATGCCGTTCCGCCTTTTCATCAAAGGTCGATGAGACGACTTCTCCTCTCACAGATCTTTCCATGTCAGTGACTTCTTCCGGACGCTCGTCAATCAAAAGCACGAGCAGCTCGATGTCAGGATGGTTAGTCGTAATGGCATTTGCGATCTTTTGGAGTATGATCGTTTTGCCTGTGCGCGGCGGCGCGACAACGAGGCCGCGCTGCCCCATTCCCACGGGCGAAAAGATGTCAATGACACGCAAAGTGAGATCTTTGGAATCCATCTCCATCCGGAATTTTGAATTCGGATAGATCGGAGTCAAGTCATCAAAATGGACAATTTCTTTGGCAACGTCTGGATTTGCACCGTTGACGTTGTGGACTTTCAAGAGCGCGAAGAAGCGCTCCCCTTCTTTGGGTGGGCGAACTTGGCCGGAGATCAGGTGTCCGGTTCTTAGACCGAACCGTTTGATTTGCGACGGTGAGACATAGACGTCGTCGGGGCTGGGTAAGTACGACGCGTGCGCACTGCGCAGAAAACCGTAGCCGTCGGGCAAAATTTCAAGAACGCCACTGGCGGTCAAGACTTCATCACGAGAAGATTGCCGCGCAAGTATCTTGAAGATCAGTTCGTGCTTGGGCAATCCGGACGTTTCTTGCACCTCGAGCTGTTTGCCCAAGGAAATCAAGTCCGGTACCGTCATGGCTTGAAGTGTTGAAATATCCATAATTTGAAGGGAAAGAAAGAGGTTAGAGATCAGGTGGGACGTGTTCGGGAGAATGATACAGCAAACACTGTGTCAAACTCCAGAAGCGGGATTAGGTCGGAAGGAAAACGGTTTTGCTCAAGTGTTCCAAAGAAACCGAGTCTATGCTGATTTTTGCATTGCTGGGGAAGAGCGACTCAACGACCCGATAAAGCGCGTCGGTGACGTCGCTGCTGAAAACTCTGACGCTGCCTTCACCGCTGGTCTTCAGTTCATGGTTTGCGGAAAGCCAATGGTCAAGCGCCGCCGCAGTCGCTGCGGGTGTATCGATCAAAGTGACGTCCGGCCCCATAGCTTGCTGGATATGTTCGCGAAAGTACTCGTAGTGCGTACATCCGAGCACGACCGTATCGACGTTGGCTTCGATCAGCTTGTCCAAATAGTGTTCGACGATGGAACGTGGGATATCGCCTTCGCGCCAGCCTTCTTCAACCAAAGGTACCAACAAAGGGCAGCCTTGAGACGTTACTTCGACTCCCGGGAGCAACTCGTTCAGGACGAGCGAATACGTATTCCGCTTAACGGTTGCCGAAGTTGCCAGAACTCCAACTTTGCGGCTTTTTGTGACCCGCGCGGCGACGCCCGCCGTCGGATGCAGGACATTTATGACCGGTACAGCGAAGATTTTTTCGACTTCACTCAGAGCAACAGACGAGACCGTGTTGCATGCGATAACGGCGGCCTTGGGATCGTGTTCCTTAAGAAAAGCGGCGGACTCGCAAGCGTAGCGGGTAATCAACGCGGGGCTAAGCGAGGCATACGGCACGCGCGCGCGATCGGCAAAGAACACGAAATGCTCGTGCGGCATCAGCTTGTAAAGCGCTGAGACTACGGTTAGTCCGCCAAGTCCCGAATCAAAAACGGCAATGGGACGGTCGCTCATCTGGCGGCCGATTCCATTTCCGTTTTCATCTGCGTAATCGACATGGCCACGGCATCGGCAACTCTTTGGCGCCCGCGTTCGGAGCCCAAGATTCGAACATCGTCAGGATTGGTGACATAGCCGCACTCTAAGAGAATCGCCGGCATGGACGCACCCATCAGCACATAAAAGCCTGCTTGATCAATTCCGCGAGTGTTCATTTGAGCGGAGTTCTTGAGTTCGTTCAACACAATCTCCGCCCATTGCTCGCTGTCATGCAAGTATTGACTCGTGGCCATGGACAACAGAATGTAGTTTTCTTCTGTCAGGGCTTCGTATTGCTCGGAGTCTCGTTCAAGATCAACAACGCGGTTTTCCGCCGCGGCGACGCCAATGGCGCGCTCGGAACGCGCGGGTTTCAAGATATAGCACTCTGCACCGCCGATAGTCGGGTCTTCGTAGCTGTTGCAATGCAAAGAAATGAAGAGATCACCGGCTTCGGCATTGGCCATTCTCGTGCGGCCGGACAAGGTCAAGAACTTGTCGTCTCTGCGAGTCATCACGGACGGGATGCCATTGGCGGTCAAGGCCGACTCAAGCCGGCGGGCGATGTCCAGAGCGATGTCTTTCTCGTCCATGTCAATCAATCCGCGGCAACCGGGGTCCTTACCTCCGTGACCGGGATCGATAATTACTTTGCCGAGTTTCCATCCGGTGGTATCAGGTTTGGGTTGCTCGAGCGGTTTGACAACTCCGTCCGTAGAGTCCGCAATTCCCAAGAGACGAATCACGTCGCCCGTTTCGCTCAGTTCAACCGTCGTGGGAAAAAGATCATCGAGGTGGTCATAGGGCAACCAAAGTGAACCATCCCATGTTTCGACAGGAACAGGAAGCTGGACAAAAGATCCGTTGACCTCGCCGAAACTATTCTTTGGTTCGAGATATGTAATGCAACCCGGTGAAACGACTTTTTGACGCTGTTTTTCGTTTGTGAATTCGAACCCAGCATACTTGCCAAGCATTGAGAGCGGAATTATGCGAATTTCGCCTCTGTTCATAAACGGCAAACGCGCGACGGGAGTTCCGGCTAAATCAGTCAGGAGAATAGTCTGCGCGGCGAATCCTTGTGTCGCCAAAAGGAAACACAACGCGACGAGAGCCGCTGCTCTCGCGCATGATTTGCCGGATTTGCGTGTTGAAGTCATCGGGAAATGAGACTAAACAGTTTTGCGAAGAGTGCGCGCAGCGGGTCGAGAAAAAGCATATTCAAATACGCACCGAAGATGACGACGGGAGACGCCTCGATTTTTTCAAGCATTAAGCCGAGACTGTTCAGTTTGCGGCGTTGTTTCTTGAATGTACCGTGCCCGCCGAGAGAAGAAGAAACTTTGTGCCAGACTCTTGAAGACGGAACGTACGTGGTTTCGATACCGTTAGCCTTGCAGCGAATGCAAAATTCAACGTCTTCGTAGTAGAGCTTGAATTCGTCATCCAGCATTCCGACTTGGTCGATTGCGCCTCGGGGAATCCACAACGCGCAGCCGGTTCCCCATGCCGTTTGTTCTTCGCGGTTGTATTGGCCGTAATCGAGTTCGCGGATACCGCGATGGGCGATGCGGCCGCCCTTCCAGAGTCCTCCGGCATACCAGAGCCGCTTGGCGTCGGACGCGTAAAGAATCTTCGGGCACAGCAACGACTCGGGATGCCGGTTCGCTGCTTCATAGAGCATTTGCAGTGTCGACACTTCGACGAACGTGTCATTGTTCAGAAGCAGCACGGCATCGCATCCGGAATCCAACGCCGCTTGCACGCCTACGTTGTTTCCTCCGGCAAAAAGCAGATTGGCGCCGGTTTCGATCAGCGTGATTTGCGATCCGAATTCGGCCCGGAGTTGTGCGACGCTGTCGTCCGACGATCCGTTGTCGACGACCATGACTTGCGCCCACGACGGCGCAGGAAGAAGCGACTGCAAGCACTCGCGCGTATCGGCCAAACCGTTCCAGTTGAGAATGATGACGCCGACTTTCACACGCGGACTACTGATGATATCCAATTCCTATGGCAAACTCGAGTAAACTTTGTTCTGACGCGCGTCTGAGTTGAGCAATCTTGGCGACGGCCCGCCACTTTCCGAACTGGGCGCGGCACCATCCGGCGATTCGGGAACCACTCCCGGACAATGTTTCAAGCGGATACGCGCCGTCCACCGTTGGCTCGTAGACGAGCATGGGAAGATCAAGTTCATCGAGACTAAAGAATGCGACTCTGGCACCCGGCCTCACCTTTCCCGAACGTTTCACGACCTGCAAATGCAGATACTGACCGTCGCCTGAAGGTTCACGGAGATAGTCCGTGTTGCGCAGTTCGGCACGCATTGACCATGTCGCTGATTGATACCAGACCGGTTCAAAGCGGAAACTGCGGCTGAAGCGTTCTTGACCACTTCCTAAGTCGCGGACCGAAAAAGAAGCCCGGTTGTTCAAATCTACTGTGGCAGACGCCTTGAAGAGCCAGTTGACCAACAGGTCTTCACTTTTTCGATACGGCGCCGCCGTCGAAGTAGAGCCCGGCGTTCGATTGACGCGCGTGTCCAAAGAAATGCCGTGTCGGCCTTGGTTGACTGCGAGCCGGAGCCCGAAGATTCTCGAGTTTTGGAATTCTTCTCCAAAGCTAAAGGGGCTTTGGCTGCGCGGAGCAAAGTACTCGGGCGAGGCATACATGGCATAGAACGCACTGCGCAGGCGTCCCGTTCCATGCGACAAGATTGCGGACCACGCGGATTCCGCTCCCGACCGGGCCAATTCAGCAACGGCGCTGACGGGACCTGTGGCTGTGGAACCGGTGAGCGAAGCAGACCAAAGCCTGCGGCCAGTGTCCCCAACTTCCGGCTCGAATTCGTTGGCCTGTGTCAAGAGTCCAATCGTAGATTTGCTGCGCGACCACTTTAGTGCGCCGCCGACGGACTGCTCTTCGATTTTGTCCCGCCGCTCCAGTGCCGTCGCTGATGAAGTCGAGAGAACTCCGGTCAGACGGGCCGGTTCTGACGAGACATCACCATTCCAGTCACGTCTGTTTCCCCACAGCGCGACGAAAAAACCGTGCGAGGTTTTAGACACGGCTGCACCACGCAACCAACTTTCTTCGCGGGACGTTGTGCGCGAGATAATGCCTGATCCCGGCGATGCAACCGTGTTTGCAATGTATGCAAACTTGCGCGCCGCACCGAAAGACGAGCTGTTTAGAACTCCAAGCCCCCAATCGAGCTGAAAACTTCCGACAGCGAATTGAACATCAGCCGGTTGGTATGTTCCGGAAACCAAGATGTGAACTTCATCGACTGTACGAGGGTCATCAATCCGTCGAACGAGCAGACTTTCCGAACGAGTTCGGGAACCGAGCCCCGTAGCGAGTTTCGTTCGAGCCCACGTGCCGGGCCATCCAAGGGGCAAATCACGCCGTTCATTCCAAGCAAATGACGAAACGAAGCGCACGCGTTGCCGGGAACCGGAAACAGCTCTTGCCTGTTCAAAAAGCGAGTCGGCTGTCCATTCGGCGGGCAAAGGAGATTCTTGATCGGACGAAGCAGCAACGTCTTCAATCAAATCGTCGTACTCTTGTGCAAAGAGCGTCGACGCGCAGACCAACAAGATAAGCGTTGCGGCACGCATGATCAGGGAATCAAAACGCCAAGCCCCGCCGTGTGAGTCGCACCGAGATCTCTGTGCCAGAGCAGCGCGTAGTGAATTTGCACGGCCTGGTACTTCAAAGTAAAACCTGCCGAATACTCGGAAGGATTGAATCTCGATCCGGCGCGAATCGTAAGCGGCTTCAGGATTTGAGTCGCGACACCGATACGCACTTCAGTGGGCCAGCCGGACTGCTGCTCCAGATCAAGCGTTGCCAATGTTCGTTCGTCGGCTTGAAAGAGAATGGCTGCGGCCAGCGACTGCGGCAGGTCATCTTCGTAGTTGCTCAGGCCCGCTCCCAGGATATTATTCCAGACGGCGCCGACGCGGACATCCGGGCTGACCTGACCGATGACGCCGAGGTTGGCGACACCTGAGCTTCCGTTTGGAAATTCGTTGATCGCTAAACGGTACCACGCGAGCGACAGGCCAGCGCGAATGTTCGGCGATACCGTGTAGCCGGCGGAAACCGTGGAACGGGACTCGGAGTATGCTTCGTCTCCGCTCTGTGCGTAGCCCGCACCAAATGAGAAATCGTTGTAGGGCAGACTGACCACGGCTTGTTTGTTTGTCAACTCCGCTAAGCCATATGGACGGTCCCACCAAAGTCCAAAAGAACGACTGACAGGGAGAGCCGGATTTGCCAAGAAACCACCTGATCGTGCAACCAGCAAACCGGCGCGACCCATTCCCGCAGAAACGGGATCAGGTGCAAGCGCTTCAAAGGCGGCAAATCCGTCCGAAAACACGTAAAGCAGCATAAGGAGCGCAATGGACGCCTCAGCCTTGACAATCCGCCTGCCAATCCGTATACTCTTCGGCATGAAGCACACTTTTTTCATATGGACCGCCGCATTGTTGCTGCTTGGCGCGACGATTCGTCCGGTGCACGGGCAATTGCTGTATCCCGAAGTTACCGTGGACCTGCAGCGGCTTCCGGAAGAAGCACAGGCAAAACTTCAGGGTTTGGACTCGATCTTAACAAGGTATATCGAGGAAGCGCGGCAACCTTGGAATCGTGACGCCGGCCAGTACGACCTGCCGGTTCAGATCAGCATCTATTTTACGGAATATACTCCAAATCCGCAGGAAGACAAATTCAAGGCGAACTTGATTGTCACAAACAAGCGGGACGCTCGCTACGACGACAAGCGGCTTGAGTTTGGTATGCGCACGCCGTATCAACCCGGACAACAGAACTACGATCCCTTTTTCAGTATCATCGAGTTCTATTTGTGGATAGTGATTGCGAACGAAGAGGATAAGTATGAGAAGTTTGGCGGGAATCCTTACTTCGACAGAGCGAAGCAAGTGCAATTGTCGAGCACGTCGTCGATCTACTTTTATGGCTGGGACAAGCGCAAGGACTTACTTAACGAACTAACCAGCGACAACAACAAGTTGTACCGGGAATTTGAGTTCTTCTATCACACGGGGATCTACTTTGACGAAGAACGTCAGTATGAGGATTCGAAGGCCTATCTGCACTATGCGCTGCTGAAGCTGGAATTGCTGCCAATCGACAAACGCAACGAACTTTTGGACACGGAACACCAGACGCTGGCGATGGCCTTGAAGAACTGCGGCTATGACCGCGGCATCGAAGCCCTGCGGCGGATGGACCCGTCTCACAAGGCTGACTACGACGAGATATTCAACGAACAGAAAACGCCTTAGGGAATATAGAGAAACCGCTTCGGTTTGTCAAGCCAAACCGACCCTATCTTAAACAGAATCCGGCTCTTCGAGCCGGATTCTGCATTTTGGGGAGGTTCGGAACTGGTCAGAATTTCCTCATAAGGCCGACCACTTTCCCAAGTATTTGGAAGCCGGGAGTCCCGGTCTCAACGATAATTGGTTTGAAGCGGCTATTGGCAGGTTCGAGCAGAATTCGGCTTCCGACCGGTTTGTAGTACTTCACGGTGGCTTCTTCGCCGATCATGGCCACGACAATATCGCCGGAATCAGCAGTACGCTGCGGACGGGCGAAGATAACGTCACCTTCGTGAATACCCGCTTCAATCATGGATTCACCACGAACTCGGAGGGCAAACGTGTCATCTGTAGGGGCAATGGAACGGTCGACCGTAACCCGGCCTTCGTGGTTTTCCGTTGCCGTGATGGGAATACCAGCAGCAATTCGGCCTAAGATCGGGACATCTCGGACCCCTGACTTAAGGCTGGGCTTAATGGAGCGGTCCGTCAGCTCGATTCCGCGGGAGAGCATTGGACTACGTTCGAGGTAGCCCTTGCGAACCAGTGCATCCAGCACATAGCGGACTCCGTTTGTGGACGAGACTCCGATTTCGCCGCCGATTTCTCTGAGCGTGGGCGGGCGTCCACGGTCGACAATTTCCGACTGGATAAACTCCAGTGCGCGCTGCTGTTTTTCTGTAAGTTGCATTCCCATTATAATACCCTTGACTTGGAATTGAACAAATATACAAAACATTTGTTCATGAGTCAAGTGCTATAGGGCAATCAGGGAATTAATCACTTTGCGGACTTTTCGAGAATGATCGTTACCGGCCCGTCATTGACCAAGTGGACAGCCATTTTGGCTCCGAACAGGCCAGTTTGGACTTCAGTTCCTTTTTCCCTTAGCTTTCTCACAAACAACTCGTAAAGCGGGATGGCAACTTCCGGGGGAGCGGCTGAAACGAAACTCGGTCTCCTCCCCTTTTGGGCATCACCTAGAAGAGTAAACTGACTGACGACCAAAGCGTCGCCGCTAACCTCATCGAGACTTAAATTGAATTTGCCCTCGCTGTCCGAGAAGATGCGCAGATCGCGCACTTTGGCCACTCCCCATTCAATCTCGGACGGAGTGTCGTTTTGAGCGATACCCAAAAGGATCAGCAGGCCATGATTAATCCTGCCTACGACCTCACCATCGATTTCGACTCTTGCTTCGGTAACGCGCTGCAAAACGATCTTCACAGACTACTCCAAGAACGACAGGCATTGAGGAATCGGATCGACATCAAGCGTATCCGTAACACGCGGAGGCGAGACGAACGGATCGAGTCTCAAAACGCGGCTTTCCGCCGGACAAATGACAAAGAACGCATGTGATGAAACTGAGAAACCGGGTCGGATTGCGCTGTCGCCGAAATTCATAGATTCGTCGATACCATGCTCCAAGTCGAACAGCTTAGCATCTCCATCCGCCGAATCGACCGCGAGCAGGTAATGTCCTTGCTGAGACATACACAAGTCAACAATTGTGCTGTTGAAATTCAAAGAGTCAACAAAGATACCTGTGCCCGCATCGAGGACATAAATCGCGTCATTGCCGGGAACGGCACAATATGCAAGGAGACCGTCAGGTGAGAAAGCGACGTCCGTGCAGGGTGACGGAAACGAGATGCTCATTTCTTCAAAGAAGCCCTGTTCTTTGATTGCGCGAACCGTACTGTCTCCGCGGCAGGCAATCCACGCGGACTGGTCACCAATCGGCCGCATACGAATCCTGCGCGGATTTTCTCCCGTGAACATCGTATCGGGATCGAAAGTTGAGAGCGGAAAACGGTAGTACCGAGAGTTGTTGGTAATGAGATGACCTGTCGCGGACGAACGCGCGACGCGCAAGTCGGTGGGAGTGCCCGCAATCGAGACGTGCGTCAGCAGCCCGAACTCGCTCAGGCCGTAGAGCAGGAGTGCTCCCGATTCATTGTCGGCAACCAGCAGTCCGTTCCCGGAGGGTACAAGTTCACACGCGGTCGCCCAACCGAGCAAAGATTCTTTTTGAATGAGGTGGAGGTCCCGCAGATCAAAAAAAGCCAACTCACCGTGCACCGCACTTCCCACGACGAGAAACGGTGGCGTAAGTTGGCCACAACTGTTACAGCCATCTCCTTTTTCGCGGCATGCGACGAACAAAAGTCCGACCAGCAGCCAGCACAATTTCCAGTGATTTCTCAGCAGGAACCCCTCCCTACTTCAATTCGATCAGATGGCCAAGTTTGTCGCGCTTGGCCGCAAGATATTTTCGATTCGCATTAGTTGGTTCACTGAGCGCGGGAACACGCTCGACAATCTCCATGCCGTACTTTCTCAAATCATCCAGTTTCGCCGGATTGTTGGTAATCAAGCGAACCTGTTTTACACCGAGCAGTTTGAGGATTTGCGCGCAAGCCGCGTAGCCTCTCAAGTCAGCCTTAAACCCGAGCTTCAAATTCGCTTCGACGGTGTCCAAGCCGTTGTCTTGCAATTTATATGCTTGCAGTTTTGCGGCTAATCCGATACCACGGCCTTCTTGCCGCAGATAGACCAGAACACCCGATCCTTCATCCTCCATTCGGCGCAATGCGGCTTCAAGTTGGGCACCGCAGTCACATCTCCCACTGCCAAATACATCTCCTGTTAAGCACTCGGAATGGGCCCGAACCAAGACGGGTTTGGTGAGATCGAGCGGTTCCTTGATGATCGCCAAATGATCGTCGCCTTTGATTGAATCCACAAAATGCGCAAGGGTGAAACGGCCGAACTTGTTCGGAAACGGCACACGCACGCGCTCTTCCATAAATATCTCATTTTGGGCACGATGTATGGCGATTTGCTCGACCGAAATAATCTTCAGTCCGTGTTTATCGGCATAGGCTCGCAACTCATTGCCGCGCAGCATTTTGCCGTCGTCGCCCATCACTTCACAGAGCACGCCGGACGGAATAAGTCCGGCCAAGCGCGCCAAATCCACGGTTGCTTCAGTTTGGCCGGGACGTGCAAGCACGCCGCCGGGATGCGCACGAAGAGGATGAATGTGTCCGGGACGGCCCAGATCGGAAGGTTTGGTCGACGGATCGATCAAAGCGTGGATGGTTTTGGCCCGGTCAAAAGCGGAAATCCCCGTCGTCGTACCATACAAATAATCGACCGATTCGGTGAAAGCCGTACCGAGCTTCGCCGTGTTTTCGGCAACCTGCTGTCGCAGATTCAACGCGCGACACCGTTCATCGGTCAAGCACGCGCAGATCATTCCGCGGCCGTGCGCGGCCATGAAATTCACGGATTCCGGAGTGATGAAGACGCTGGCTTGAACCAGATCGCCTTCATTTTCACGGTCTTCATCGTCGACGACGATGACCATTTTTCCATTTGCTATGTCGCGCAGTCCATCTTCGAACGAATCGAGAAAGGCGCGGTTGCCGTTCAAATTATTTTCGCTCATACTATGCCTCGTGCTTCCGCGACTCGCAGTTTATCGGGCAACAACTTCTCAATGTACTTCCCCACCATATCGACCTCAATATTGACGAGATCGCCGACTTGATAGTTGTGGAACACGGTATTTTGATACGTGTGCGGAATGATTCCGATGACAACACTTGTTGTGCGCACTTCGGCAGCCGTGAGCGAAACTCCGTCCACGGAAATCGAGCCGGTGTGCACGACATATTTCATTAGTTCAGGCGGCAATTCGAATTCATAGACTCGATTGTCGCCGTCTTGACGAATCGACTTGACCTTGCCTTGGCCGTCTACATGCCCTTGCACGAGGTGTCCGCCAAGTTCAGCGCCAAATTTCAGCGGTCGTTCGAGATTTACCTCGCTGTCGATTTCAAGTTTTCCGAGCGAGGTCTTTTCCAACGTAATCCGCATCAGTTCGCAGGTGAATCCCTGTTTGTCCGATGCAATCGACGTGGTGCAGCAGCCGTTCAAGGCCAGACTTGCACCCAGCGGCAACTCGTCGATCCATTTAGGACCAACGATGCGAATTTTGCGAAACATATCGCCGTCGGAGAACTCAGCAACTTTGCCGACGGCTTCAACAATGCCCGTGAACATCTCTCTCCAAATAGTACCAATGATCTTCGTCAAACATCTCTTGACGATGAGTAGTCAGACGCGGAGCTTTTTGCAGCGTCTCCAATCCAAGCTCTCCCACGCTGGGACGACCGTCGGCTCCGATAAGCATTGGGGCGACGGCGACAATCAGTTCATCCCAAAGTCCGTCAGTCAACAGCGAAGCATGGACGGTGCCGCCACCTTCCACCAGAACAGACGTTACATCCCGGCGGGCGATTTCGCGCATAGCATGCTTCATATCGACGCGGCCATCGGGAGCCTGCCTGCAGAAAATCACGACCACTCCAAGCTGTTTGAGTCTCGCGACCTTTTGTTCGTCCACGCCGTCCGTGGTGAGAATCCAGGTCTTCGATTGATCCTTGTGCGACAAGATGTGCGAACTTTCCGGAATTCGCAGCCTCGAGTCGGCGATAACTCGAACCGGATCCCGCCCTTTTACGTGCCGCACGTTCAAGAGCGGATCATCGTCCAAAACAGTTTGGACACCAACCAAGAGTGCGTCAAGTTTCGTGCGCAGTCTGTGTACTTCGGTGCGCGACGCCTGGCCGGTAATCCATCGTGATTCCCCGTTTGCAAGTGCAATCCTGCCGTCAAGACTCTGCGCGATCTTCAAGAGTATCCACGGTCTCCCCTTCGTCATAAATGTCAGAAACGGTGCATTGAGCCGCCTTGCTTCGGCTTCGCAAACTCCAACCCGCACTTCGATACCTGAATCGGAAAGGATCGTCATGCCATTGCCGTTAACCAGTGGATTGGGATCTTGATGAGCAATGACGACTTTCTTGACGCCCGCATTCATCAATGCTGTCGTGCAGGGAGCCGTTTTGCCGACATGGCAGCACGGTTCGAGATTGACGTATACGGTAGCACCCCGGGCTTCGTCTTCGGTGAGTTTTTTCAGGAGTGCGGTTTCCGCATGCAAGTCGCCGAATTTGCGGTGATAGGCTTTGGCAAGTACTTTGCCGTTTTTGACCGCAATCGCACCAACGAGCGGATTCGGACTGACAAATCCCGCGCCCTTTTCCGCTTCCCTCAGAGCCATGCGCATGAAGCGCTCGTCTTCAGAAAGTTTCACACGCTTTTCAGACACCGGTCTATCGCTCACCACTCCCTCACGCGATCACCGATTTGACAGGAGACCAAGCCGTCTCGATAATTTTCTCGATCAATTGTTCTGGTGACCAACCGTAAGCGCGCGCGGCCTTTGGTACCAAGGAAGTCGTGGTCATTCCGGGAAGCGAGTTAAGCTCGAGGCAAATGAACATTTCTTCGCTGACGAGGAAGTCCACGCGTGCAAATCCGCGCGCACCCACCGCCACAAATACATCTTCCGCGCATTCCCGTATGGCTTCGGCAATGTCCAATGGAAGTTCCGCCGGGCAAACATACTCGGTTCGGCCTGAGGTATATTTGTTGGAATAGTCGTAGAAGCCGTCTTTGGGACGAATCTCGACTAAGGGCAGCGCAACACCGTTGACGACCGTCGCGGCAATTTCGCGGCCTTTGAAATATTGTTCGACCAACGCTCCGTCATTTTGCGAAATGATTTGGTTTAGCGCCGCAGGAAGTTCGCTGCTCGAACGAACAATTGAAAGTCCAATCGTAGAACCTCCGTTCATCGGTTTTACGACCACCGGAAAGCCAAGTGAAGATTCGATGAGCGATTCGACTATTTCAGGTGAACGGAGTTCACTGACGGGAATTTCAAACCCTTGCGCGAGCGGAATGCCTGCCTGCAGCATCAAGGACTTTGCTGTGGCTTTGTGCATTGCGACGGCACTTGCAAGGGGACCGGAACCGGTGTAAGATATCCCCACCCATTCGAGCAGGCTTTGCAGCGTTCCGTCTTCGCCGTAGCCGCCGTGCAAGATCGGAAAAACGAGGTCGATCTTCTCACGCTCAATAGTATCCAGCAATCCGCGGACGACGTGTGGGTGAAAGTCACCGGACGACTCAAATGCCGGCGCATCAAGACCGATGGCCTCGGGCGCCATTTTGTGCGTGCTCGGGTATACCTTGCCGACGTGCTCAGGATCGTACTTAAGGACGTCATGGCCAAGCCCAGCTACCCACCCTGCGACGGCATCACCCGACGCGAGAGACACAATACGCTCGGAGGTCGCGCCTCCGCACAAGACAAGTACGCGCATCTTAAGAATCTTGAGAGAGTTTAGTTGCGACAGCCAAATGTAAGCGGTTCAAAGTACCTTCCCGCCCCCACATTCCGACCAAACGGCCAAGCTCCGGTCCGTGCTCGCGACCAGTGAGCGCCTGACGCAAAGTCATCCAGATGCCTTTGCCTTTCAAACCGAATTTCGCGCCTGAAGAGTTCGCGATAGACTTAAACTCTTTGATCAGCGACTCGAAATCGTTCCAATTCCCCGCGGGAAGCGCGGCCAAACCGTCAGACACGTCGGCGATAAAATTCAGCATGTTTTCATCAAAGGGACTTGCAAACTCGTCAGCCGCAGCAAACGCCTCAACAACTTTGGTCGCAAGGTCAGCAAACGATTCGGCGCCGGGACGCAGCGACTCGACGGCATACTTGACACGAGGAGCGGCTTCCTCGAGCAGCTCTCCGGGCAAAAGCGGCGCGACGCCGTCCCAGACGGCATCGCCGCCCATCTTCGCCAGATACTCGGTGTTCATCCACTTGAGCTTCGTTTGGTCGAAGACCGCACCGGCTTTGTTTACGCGCTCAAGAGAGAACTCTTGGATCAACTCTTCGAGCGAAAAGAACTCGCGTTCGTCCTGCGGATGCCAACCAAGCAATGCCACGAAATTCAGCAACGCTTCAGGAAGAATTCCCTTTTCGCGGTAGGCTTCGACCGCCACATCGCCGGAGCGTTTGGACATCTTGGAACGGTCGGGATTCAACAGTAGGGGGAGATGCGCGAATTGGGGCACGTCCCAGCCGAAGAAATTGTAAAGCAGTACGTGCTTGGGAGTCGACGGAAGCCACTCTTCGCCGCGAATCACATGCGAAATGCGCATATCGTGATCATCGACGACATTGGCCAAGTGATAGGTTGGAAAACCGTCGCTCTTCATCAAGACTTGATCGTCAATCGTGGACGACTCAAAGCTCACGTCGCCGCGAATCACGTCGTGGATTTCGACTGTCTTTCCATCAGGAACGGCCATGCGCCAGACGTGCGATTCACCTGAGGCGATGCGCGCGGCGGACTCTACTTTGGACAAGTTTCGGCAGTGACGGTCGTACATCGGCGGCTTGCTGTTCGCTTGCTGCTCCGCGCGGACTTGATCGAGTCGCTCGGCAGAGCAGAAACACGGATAGGCATGTCCACGCTCGGCGAGGACTTTGATTGCATCGTTGTAAAGACTCAAACGCTCTGACTGCACATACGGCGCATGCGGGCCGCCGACCTTCGGGCTTTCGTCAAAGGAAATTCCAAGCCAGTCGAATACTTCGAGAAAATTCTCGACCGCGCCTTCAACTAAGCGCGTGCGATCCGTGTCCTCAACGCGCAGGAGAATCTTGCCGCCCATTTTGCGCGCGAAAAGGTAATTATAAAGAGCAGTGCGCAAACCGCCGACGTGCAAATAGCCCGTCGGACTGGGAGCGTACCGCGTGCGAACTTCTTTAGTCATCTCGTTTGATTAGTAGTACCGTCGCCATCGCAGCGATGCCTTCTTTGCGTCCTGTGAAGCCCATTTGTTCGAGCGTTGTTCCTTTGATGGATACTTGACCAATGGCAATCCCCAAGGCCGTTGCGACGGCATCGCACATTTCTTCGTGATAGGGTCCGAGCTTGGGCTCTTCGCACATAACACTGACGTCGACATTTCCAATTTCGTAACCGCGACGGCTCACGAGCATCATTGCCTCGTGAAGCAAATCCATGGAATTGGCATCTTTGAATGCCGGATCGCTGGGAGGAAAGAGCTTTCCTTTGTCACCGGCGGCCGCGGCACCAAGCAGCGCATCGAGAATTGCGTGCGCGAGCACATCGCCGTCGGAGTGGGCTTCAAGACCTTTTGCGAAAGGAATCTGAATGCCTCCGAGAATCAGCGGGCGGCCATCGACAAAGCGATGCGCGTCCACTCCAATACCAACTCTAAAAGTTGCGGCCATAGGAATAATCAGATAAAAACGGGCTTACGGCGCAGAGCCGCAAACCCGAGTCGTCATGGTTCAGGGAAGTAGTTCACCGCGCAGAATGGCTTCAGCGCGCGGCAATTCATGGGGATGAGTAATTTTCAAGTTGCGAGGATCGCCGGGAACGATTTTTACGGTCCCGAGAGAGAAAGTCTCGATCAAGGCGACGTCGTCAGTGCATTGGACAATTCGTTCGCGAGCGAGCAGGTGAGCCTTGCGGAACTCTTTTGCTCGAACTCCCTGCGGAGTTTGGACCGCGAAGAGTTTTTCGCGAGGCGGAGTTTCGACCACGGTCATAGATTTGTCGGCAATCTTGATCGTATCCGTGACGGGGATACCGGGAACAGCGGCCACGGAATTTTCGAGAGCGGAAAGGACGTTGTCAATCACTATGCGCGTAAGCAGCGGGCGGGCGGCGTCGTGGACGAGAATTTTGTCGATGTTTTCATCCACACACTCAAGTGCTTTGCCGACGGAGTCTTGCCGTGTCTCACCGCCAATGGTAAGGTGAATCACGTCTGACAGCGGATGAGTCGCAAGACTCTCTGCGAAGTCGTTGCGGTCATCCGGGGACGTGGCGACGACAATATTCTTCAACCGCGCGTCATCAACGAACGCATTCAGCGCCCACCAGACCAACGGTTTTTCATTTAGAAGAACGAGCGCCTTTGAGACGGGCGCGCCGAGCCGCTCTCCCCTGCCCGCGGCGGGAATGAGCAGCGCGTAACTCAAACGATCAACATGCAATCGCCGTAGCTATAGAAGCGGTACTTCTCTTTGACGGCGTGGCGATAGGCCTTCATAATGAACTCGCGGTCGCTGAACGCGGACACGAGCATGAGTAGCGTGGACCCCGGGAGATGGAAATTCGTCAGCAGGCGGTCGACGACTTTGAAGTGGTACGGCGGATAGATGAACTTGTCCGTCCAGCCGGCTTGCGGTTTGATGCCGCCGCTGAAGTTGGCGACTGTTTCAAGAGTTCTCGTGACCGACGTTCCGATCGCGAAGATTCGATTGCCGCGCTCGATCGCGCCGTTGATGCTGTCCACCGCACTCTGAGTCACGTCGTAGTACTCCGAGTCCATGCGATGCCGCGAGAGGTCTTCGACTTGCACGGGACGAAAAGTACCAAGTCCGACGTGCAGGCAGATGGGCACGAACTCGACGCCTTTGCGCTTCAGCTTTGTGACCATTTCTTTCGTGAAGTGCAGGCCCGCGGTCGGAGCGGCGACGGCACCGGATTCGTCGGCGAAGATCGTTTGATAGCGGTCCTTGTCGTCTGGCGTCGGCTCGCGGCGGATGTAGGGCGGCAGCGGCGGTTTGCCGTATTTCTCTACCAGTTCGGCGAAGTCGCCTTCGTAATGGAAGCGCACGACGCGGCCACCGCTGGTGGTGTTGTCGATGACTTCGCAGACGATTTCGTCCCCGATGATGATGTTGTTGCCGGTGCGGACTTTGCGCGCGGGCTTGACCAAGACTTCCCACAACTCTTCAGTGAGTTTGCGGAGCAGGAAGACTTCGATTTCGGCTTCCGTCTTTTCCTTGTAGCCGAACAGACGCGCGGGAAACACGCGCGTGGAGTTGACAACGACGACGTCGCCTTTGGTCATATAGTTGCCGATATCCGAGAACATTTCGTCGCGAATGTCTTTCGTCTCGCGGTCTACAACGAGCATGCGCGACATGTCGCGGCGCTCGAGCGGAGACTGAGCGATCAGTTTTTCCGGCAAGTTATACTTAAAATCCGAAAGACGAGGAATCGTCTGCACACCCCGGGGTTCATAGACTGCGGAAGTAACGGGCATTGATTGTCCTTAGTTCACTGGTTGCACGTGCGGAGGCAGCGTGTTGGATTACAGAAGACGAGTTTGGTCGGCGGCACTGCGCCGCACTCCGAAATGTTCAAATGCGCGAATAGTAGCCTGACGTCCGCGCGACGTCCTTTCCAAAAATCCTTGGCGAATCAGATAAGGCTCGCAGAGTTCTTCGAGCGTGCCTTCATCTTCTCCTACGGTGACTGCAAGAGTCCCCAAACCTACGGGACCGCCTCGGAATTTTTCCAAGAGAGCAAGCATCAAGCGTTTGTCGAGATCATCAAGTCCGAAGTCGTCGATCTCTAAGAGTCTCAACGCTTCGTGCGCGAGTTCGGGAGTGACGATGTCTGCACCTTTGACTTGCGCAACGTCGCGCACTCTACGCAAAAGACGGTTGGCGACTCGGGGAGTGCCGCGCGATCTCGATGCAATTTCGCGCAAGCCGTCTTCGGTGCAATTCGTGTTCAGAAGTCTGGCCGTCCTACGGAGAATTTCGACTAACTCTTCGGGTGAATAGTAGTCGAGTCTCAATGTGACACCGAATCGCGAACGCAACGGTGATGACAACAATCCCGCGCGAGTCGTGGCGCCGACCAAGGTGAACTTATTCAAGTTCAGTTGCAGAGTACGCGCGGCGGCGCCTTTGTCAATCAGAATATCCAGCCGGAAATCTTCCATGGCCGGATAGAGATATTCTTCGATGCTCGAACTCAGCCGGTGAATTTCGTCGACGAAGAGAATATCACCGTGCTGCAAATTTGTCAGCAGTCCAGCAAGATCTGCGGGGCGTTCAAGCACGGGGCCCGTAGTCACTCGCACCTGTGTACCCATTTCCTTTGCAATCAGGTGCGACAGCGTAGTTTTGCCCAAACCGGGCGGGCCATAGAACAGACAGTGGTCAAGGGCTTCGCCGCGATCGCGCGCCGCTTTCAAGAAAATCGAAAGCTGCTCTTTGACACGCTGCTGACCGACAAACTCGTTGAAGGTGTTGGGCCGAAGACTTAGCTCAACAACTTGTTCGTCTTCCTGCAAAACGGGTTCGATTAAGCGCGGCATTTAGTTCTTGCGCAAAGCAAATTTGATAATCAGTTCGACGTCGTCTATGTTCTGCGCGCGCGCAGCATCGAGGCTTTTTTCGATCTCGGCAGGCGACAGACCGAGCGCTTGCAAGGCTTGTCTTGCCTGAATCACCGCCGACGATCCGGTTGTGGAGGTGGACACGGGCCACTCGACGGATGCTCCGGCGAATTTCTTGCCAAGTTCGAGCACGATCCGATCGGCGATTTTCGCTCCGATGCCGCGGACAGCTTTCAGCCTGGCAGAATCACCGGCAGCAATGGCTTCCCGCACGTCGGTAGCGGGCATACCGGACAACATCGTCAATGCGAGCTTCGGACCGACTCCGCTGATGGAAATCAATTCGTCAAAGACCCAGCGTTCGTCTCGCGACGAAAATCCAAACAGATCGAATTGCTCTTCTCGCACAAAGAGTCTTGTAAAAATCTGCGCTTCGTTTCCAACAGAAGGCAACTTGTCATACGTGGTCAAAGAGATTCTCGCCGACAACGACAGTCCGTGAACATCGACAACGACTTCGGCAGGAGATTTCGCCGCAATGCGACCGCGAACGGAGTCAATCATGCGCGGACGGCCAACAATTTCGGATTGCGAATCGACGTAGCCGTAATTGCAATGGCGAGTGCGTCAGAAATATCTTCTTCGCCGCGGTCAAACTCGATGCCGAGCATCTGCCCTACCATGTAGCTGACTTGTTGTTTGGAACTCGCGCCGCTGCCCGTGACCGCCATCTTCACTTCGCGGGGGGCGACGTCCATGACTTGCTGCGTGGCCTGCTGAATCGCTAAGACTGCGCAGGCTCGTGCTTGTCCGAGTTTCAAGGCAGACATTGCGCCTGTTCCGACGTAGCCCGCTTCAACAGCGCCTCGAGTAACAGAGTATTTTTCACAAATCGCAGTCAGATGGTCAAACAGATAGGCCAAGCGCTCCGCCATTGGATCGGAGGGCTTTGTGCGCAGTCGGCCGCTCTCTATGTAGAGCAGTTTTGCGCCCTGTTTCTTGATCACACCCCAGCCCGTGCAGGTCAATCCCGGATCGATGCCGATAATGATTTCCACGGGGCCGGCCAGTGACATCAGGCCAAACTTTCAATCAACGCGTCGTCCATTTCGTAGTTGGAATAGACGTTTTGCGCATCGTCAATTTCTTCCAGCAACTCGATGATGGTCAAGACAGACTTAGCGGAATCGGCCGCTTCAACCTTGACGGTGTTGTTCGGAATGTAGGACAGTTCGGCGGAGTCGACGGTTTTACCGGCTGCTTCGAGCGCACCTTTGACCACATAAAGATCGCCGGTTGCGCAATAGACTTCCCAAATTTCGCCGCCGTCCTTCACATCAGTGGCACCTGCTTCGAGCGCAAGCATCATCACTTCTTCTTCTTCGCCCTGACTCTTGTCAAGGGTCAGGTAACCAAGCCGTTCAAACATCCAAGACACTGCACCGGCTTCGGCCATGGATCCGCCGCGCTTGTTGAAGATAGCGCGGATTTCGCCGACTGTGCGGTTGCGGTTGTCGGTTGCGCATTCGATGAGTATCGCGACACCGGCAGGTCCGTATCCTTCGTAAACGATCTCTTCGAGCACCTGTCCGTCGAGTTCGCCCGCGCCCTTCTTAATAGCTTTCTCAAGATTTGCGGCGGGCATGTTGGCGGCCTTAGCGGCGTCAACAGCGGTGCGCAATCTGGGGTTGCTATTGGGATCAGATCCGCCCATTCGGGAAGCGATTTGGATTTCGCGAATGAGCTTGGTAAACACTTTGCCGCGCGCGGCGTCAATCTTTTCTTTTTTGCGACGGATGGTCGCCCATTTACTATGACCGGACATGCTCTATGTTGCTAGTTGAGAATGAACTTTGTTTACGCCGCCCGGTTCTTGCCGACCCATGCTCTGATGTACTCGATGGGTTCAGTTGTTGGTGTACCGGGACCGAATAGTTTTCCGACGCCCTGTTTTTCGAGGGCTTCCATGTCGCCTTTGGGGATAATTCCGCCGCCCGTCAGCAGGACGTCGCCGATGCCCTTGTCGTTCATGAGCTTCAGCACTGCAGGGAAAAAGGTCATGTGCGCACCGGAGAGGATGGACAGTGCCACGACGTCCACGTCCTCTTGAAGGGCGGCATTGACAATCATTTCAGGGGTCTGGCGGAGGCCTGTGTAGATGACCTCCATGCCTGCATCGCGGAGAGCGGCGGCCATGACCTTGGCTCCACGGTCGTGGCCGTCCAATCCGGGTTTGGCCACTAACACTCTGATTTTTCTATCCATGTGAGAATATATGACAAGTTAAAAGCTCGATGAACTCTGACCCTCGCAAATTGCACGTTTTCATCCAGCTAAACGTCAAATATACAAAAAAAAGGGCCGGAAATCAATGACTTCCGGCCCCATGTTTGTGAAATGTAACTCAGGCGATTTCGGGGTGTTCATCACGGTTGCTGACCGTTAATGAAAGTTCTCCGTGTGCGGCTTGCGCCTCTACGGTCTGGCCGGAAAGGACGGTTCCGCCCAAGATTGCCTCGGCCAAGGGGTTCAGCAAAAGGGTCTGGATGGCTCGTTTCATGGGTCTGGCCCCGAATACGGGGTCATAACCGTTAGCGAGAATCAGATCCTTGGCACCCTGGGTCATTGACAGTTCGATATTCTGTTTGCGCAGGCGCTTTGCCGTGCGCCCGATTTGCAGATCGAGGATGCGGGTCAAATCAGATTTACCGAGCGGTCTGAAGACCAGAATTTCGTCGATGCGATTTAGGAATTCTGGGCGAATGGATCGGCGCAAGAGTTCCAGCACATCGCGGCGGACGGTTTCGTAACCGGACTCGGTTTCGAGCGATTCCGCACGCGCATTGATCAAGTCCGAACCGATATTCGACGTCATGATCACGATGGTGTTTTTGAAATCGACGGTGCGGCCTTTCGAATCAGTCAGGCGGCCGTCGTCGAGCACTTGCAAGAGAATATTCCACACGTCGGGATGCGCCTTTTCGATTTCATCGAGCAGGAGCACACTGTACGGTTTGCGGCGCACGGCTTCGGTGAGCTGTCCGCCCTCTTCGTGGCCGACGTAGCCCGGAGGCGCGCCGATCAGCCGTGAGACGGTATGGCGTTCTTGATATTCTGACATGTCAATGCGGATCATCGCCTGCTCGTCGTTGAACAGGAACTCCGAGAGCGAGCGCGCGAGTTCGGTCTTCCCTACTCCGGTCGGACCTAAGAACAAAAAGCTGCCGATGGGTTTGCTCTCTTCTGAAAGTCCCGATCTTCCTCTGCGAATTGCCGAGGCAACGGCACTTACGGCGACGTCTTGTCCAACGACGCGCTCGTGCAGACGCTCCTCGATGTGCAGAAGTTTTTCGCGTTCGCCTTCAAGCATGCGCGAAACGGGAATGCCAGTCCACTTGGACACGACCTCGGCTATGTCGTCTTCCGTCACTTCTTCTTTCAGGAGTGATTGTGACGACTGAAGTTTGTTCATGTCGGCTTGCGCGCGCTCGAGTTTTCTTTCGAGTTCACGCAAGACACCGTAGCGAATTTCCGAGACCTTGCCCAAGTCGCCCATGCGCTCGGCTTTTTGTTCGTCGAGCTTGGCTTCTTCGATCTGCTCTTTGATCTTGCGGATGTTCTGAATGACTTTCTTCTCCTGCTCCCATTGCAGGCGCAGGGTTTTCTCTTCCGATTTCAGAGCATTCAGCTCTTCGTCGATGGCTTCGAGACGCTCTTTGCTCGCGGCATCTTTTTCGCGCGCGACGGCGACTTTCTCAATTTCGAGCTGACGAATTTTGCGGACGAGTTTATCGATCTCGTCGGGCATCGAATCGATTTCCAGACGGAGTTTCGAGGCCGCTTCGTCGATTAGGTCAATCGCTTTGTCGGGCATGAAACGGTCGGTGATGTAGCGGTCGGCCAGTTGCGCGGCGGCAATCAGGGCGGCATCGGTGATGCGCACGCCGTGGTGTACTTCGTATTTTTCTTTCAGACCGCGCAAGATCGAAATCATGTCTTCGACGGACGGCTCCGTGACCATGATCGGTTGGAAGCGGCGTTCGAGCGCGGCATCTTTCTCGATGTGTTTTCTATACTCGTCAATCGTGGTCGCGCCGACACAGTGCAGTTCACCGCGAGCGAGTGCGGGTTTCAGCAAGTTCGACGCATCCATCGCGCCGTCGGTTTTGCCTGCGCCGACTAACTGGTGCATTTCGTCGATGAAGAGAATGATCGAGCCTTCGGCGCTCGTAACTTCTTTCAGCACCGCTTTCAAACGCTCTTCAAACTCGCCGCGATATTTTGCGCCTGCGACGAGGCTGCCCAAGTCGAGCGCGACGACGCGCTTGTTCTTGAGATTTTCGGGCACGTCGCCGGCGACGATGCGCTGCGCGAGACCTTCGGCGATGGCGGTTTTGCCGACGCCGGGTTCGCCGATCAGCACGGGATTGTTTTTCGTGCGGCGCGTGAGCACTTGCAGCACACGGCGAATTTCTTCGTCGCGTCCGATAACGGGATCGAGTTTGCCGCGGCGCGCGAGGTCGGTCAAGTCGCGGCCGTATTTGTCGAGCGCGCGGTATTTCTCTTCGGGTGTTTGATCTTTGACGCGCTGTCCGCCGCGCAGGTCTTTCATCGCTTTCAGAACGTCGGCGTGCGTGATGCGCGACTCTTTCAAGAATTTCGCGGCTGCGTCATCGCCCTTGGTCATCGCCAAGAGTAAGTGTTCGACGGAGAGAAATTCGTCGCCGAGATCGCTCATCTCTTTGAGAGCAGTCTCGAAGAGTCTGGAAGACTCCGGCGCGAGGTATGTGGAGCCTACCGAGCCTGTGACCTTCGGTTGTTTGGCAATTTCGATATCCACCAGACGGCGGATGTCGTCGGCGCTCTTGCCGAGTTTGGCGAGGATTTCGGAGGCAATTCCTTCGCTGTCGCGCAACATACCGCCGAGCAGATGCAACGGAGTCAGAGCCTGATGACTCTGGTCCCGCGCAATCGCCTGCGCAGCTTGCAGCGCCTCCTGCGCTTTAATGGTCCATTGATCTATGTTCATGTTTCCCCTGAGGTGCTCTTTATTCGTATGATCCAATCGGATGGTAAAATGAAATCAGTTTACTCATCGAAGGGTGCAATACGAATTCGTTTAATTGTATCAACACTATCTTCATATTCCTCGCCAAATTCGTCAACAAGTAACTTCATATACGATCGGAATTCAGAAACGCTCATCTTGTTGTGTCTGGCATCATAATGACGAGAAATGAGATTGTACACACTTCTTTTAGCTGTTATCACAAACCTCCCTTTCAGCCATCTAATTATGAGGCGGGAATCTCCAGGTAGATCTTCAGTCTCGCCTGTTCCAGGGTTATCCCATTCATCATCGTCCCACGTACAACGAGGGAAATACCCGTAAGGAGGAATCTCAACAACTTCTTCTCTTACATTATCGTCATCATAAAGCCCACTGCGCTCTAACTCACACGTTTCAACATAAAAATACGAATGGCTTGGATGGCCTTTAAATGACTCGAATCGCAGAAATTTGGGTTTCACAATGTCCGCGACTCGATCATCGGTTGCGAGCTCTATGCAGCCGTCCTCTCGAGAAAGCCTGGCAGTTTCGAGATCCAATCCGCCACCTGTCGGATAGAACATGTGATTGAGGTTAGGTCCACAGAATTCTCTAAGGACTTTTGCAATATCGCTTGAACTCCTCCACTCAGCGTTTTCTGGTACGGCAGTGCCAAAGAACACTTCTTGCCGCCGTCTCCACTCAACCAAGTTTTTCTGATGAAACTCATTGCTCATATTTGTACTACCTCGAATATTTGAGAGATTTTGCCTGCTGATTTCGCGCTATTTTTTTGAATCGCTACTTAGCGCAATACTGAACTTGCGAAAATAACAAGTGTGCTTCTGTAAATCAAGAGTGAAAAAAGTTGCGCATCATCCTCTACTCCCTCTCCCCCATCACACAAATCGCTGACACCGGGAGCATTTGTTTGTACTCGGTGCGGATGTTGGTGAAGCCTGCTTCTTTTAAGTAGTTTGCGTATTTCTCAGCGGTGGCTTTGGCGTCTTGGTTGGTGGCGCCTTTGTGTCGGGGTTGATCGGTTAGGGCGATCATGCCGCCGGGGTTCAAGCGCGCGCGCAGGATTATCAAGGCCGCGACTTTGTGGTCCCAGAACTTGAAGCAGTTGGTGTCGACGATTTTGTCGAACTGGCCCGCTTCCGGCGGCAGCTCGTGCGCGGGGCCGAGATAGAGTTTCACGCGGCCTGCGGCGATGGCTTGGCGGTTGCGCTTGCCGGCGACTTTGTACATGACATCGGAATAGTCGATGCCGACGATTTGTCCTGCGGTGACTTGTTTGCTCATCTTCTCAATCGTCAAGCCGGACCCGTAGCCGGTTTCGAGGACGCGGTCGGTCGGTTGCAGATTTAACAGACTGATCGTCCACTCGCCGCGCTCGATGTTGGACGGACGATTGGCGAGAATGTAGCCGACGATGCGACCGAGGAAGCCCGAGGGTTTGCCGAATTGTTTGAAGATGAGAGTTTGTAGGGACACGGTGTTTAAAATAGAAAATAGCAAATAGAAAATAGAAAATCGGAGAATCAGATTCCGGCGGGACGGGGACATCCTGCTCGGCGGCTGTGGCTCTCAGATTCCGGCGGGGAACCGCTGCGTGCTTGTTAAGCACTTCGCTAAATCCCCGCTCGGCGAAATTACTTGTGCGAACATTTGTTCACGGATTTCAATCCTTGAATTGCTCAAGGGTTTCGGAAGCCCCCCTTAGTCCCCCCCATTCGCGCAGACGCGAATGGGGGGAGATGGGAGAGGTCTTTCACTGCGTTTCCTTACAAAGACAGGCAGGATGACGACGCGTTTTAAATTATCGCTCTGTCATCCGTGGGCGGATTGCCATCCGCCCCTACTTCTTCTGATCGTCTACGACTTCGTAGTCGGCGGTTTCGGTTTTGCCTTCTGTGGTGTCGTCGGACGTGGCCTCGCTTGAGGGTTCACCTTGCGGTGCGCCTTGTTGGGCGTCCTGATAGAGTGACGGAGCGATTTGCTGCCAGACGCTATTCAGGTCTTCGGTCGCGCTCTTGATTTCGGAGACACTTGAACCTTTCAACGCTTCTTTCACGCGGCCGACTGCGGCTTCGAGTTTGGCCTTGTTGTCCGCGCCGAGTTTCTCTTCGAGTTCCTTCATCTGACGCTCGGTCTGGAAGACCAGAGCATCCGCGCCGTTTCTGATATCAACTTCCTCGCGGCGCTGCTTGTCTTCGTCGGCATGAGCTTTCGCGTCGGACTTCATGCGCTCGATTTCTTCTTTGGACAGACCGCTCGAGTGCGTGATTTTGATCGACTGCTCTTTACCCGTACCCTTGTCTTTCGCGCTGACGTGCATAATTCCGTTGGCGTCGATGTCGAAGGTCACTTCAATCTGCGGGACGCCGCGCGGCGCGGGCGGAATTCCGTCGAGGTTGAACCTGCCGATGGTTTTGTTGTCCATCGCCATCGGACGCTCGCCTTGCAAGACGTGAATTTCGACCGAGGGTTGACTGTCGCTGGCCGTGGAGAAGATCTCCGTACGACGTGTGGGAATCGTGGTGTTCGATTCGATCAAGTGTGTCATCACGCCGCCCATCGTTTCGATACCGAGCGACAGCGGGGTTACGTCGAGCAGGAGCACGTCTTTGACGTCGCCCGCCAAGATTCCGCCTTGGATTGCGGCACCGACGGCCACGACTTCATCGGGGTTGACCCCGCGGTGCGGGTCTTTGCCGAAGAACTCTTTGACGACTTCGATGATGCGCGGCATGCGGGTCGAACCGCCGACCAAAATCACTTCATCGATGTCAGAAGGTCTCATCCCCGCATCCTGCAGAGCTTTTTTCGTCGGCGTGATGCTGCGCTGCACGAGATCTTCGGTCAGCTCTTGGAATTTCGCGCGCGTAACGACGATGTCCAAGTGCTTGGGTCCGTCGGCAGTCGCGGTGATGAACGGCAAATTGACTTGCGTCTGCGACGAACCCGAAAGTTCGATCTTGGCTTTCTCGGCAGCTTCTTTCAGACGCTGCAGCGCCATCGGGTCTTTGCGCAGGTCGATACCTTCGCTCTTCTTGAACTCTTCGGCAAGGTAATCGATCAAACGCTGATCCCAATCGTCGCCGCCCAAGTGCGTGTCACCGTTGGTGGACTTCACTTCGAAGACGCCGTCGCCGAGTTCCAAAATCGAGATATCGAACGTACCGCCGCCCAAGTCATAGACCGCAATTTTTTCGTCCTTGTGATCTTTGTCAAGACCGTAAGCCAACGCAGCCGCGGTCGGCTCGTTGATGATGCGCACGACTTCGAGACCCGCGACATCGCCGGCATCTTTCGTAGCCTGACGCTGCGCGTCGTTGAAGTACGCGGGCACGGTGATGACGGCCTTGTGGACCTTTTCGCCCAAATAATCCTCGGCGGTCTGCTTCATCTTTTGCAGAATCATCGCGGAGATTTCAGCGGGCGTGTATTCCTTGTCTTCTATTTTGACTTTGGCCAGGCCTGTTCCACCGACGAGTTCGTAGGGCACGAGTTTCATTTCGTGCTCGACTTCATCGCGGCGGCGGCCCATGAAGCGCTTGATCGAGTAGATGGTCTTCTTGGGGTTGGTGACGGCCTGACGTTTGGCGGCGGCTCCGACGAGGCGCTCGCCCGTTTTGGAGAAAGCGACCACGGAGGGCGTGGTGCGCGCTCCCTCGCTGTTCGGGATCACCACGGGTTCGCCGCCTTCGATGACGGAGACGCAGGAGTTGGTGGTACCGAGGTCAATTCCAATGATTTTCGACATGATTTTATCCTTCAGATTGGTTGAACATTCAAGTTATCGTTCAACATATATGTAGGCAAGGGTCATACCAGATAGCTAAAATTATGTTTTACAAAAAGAAAGTGGCAGACTCGATTGTAAGTCTGCCACAAATTTCTGCCAATATGTCAGAGACTATTTGTCAATCCGGCGCCACATCTGCCATGCGGGCCGGAGGGTCTCGGCGGAGGTGATTAGTTCAGCTACTCTCAGAGCTGACTCGACTTCAAGAACCGTCGCACCGAGGTTTAGCGCACCTTTGAAGTGCGAGAAGAGCTGCCGGGGAAAACCTTGTACCGCCAAAACGGCAGTCTCCATCAATTCGCGCCAATGGGCTGGAATTCCGGGGCGGGACATCACCAAACCGTAGCCGATCCAGACCGTCCAGCGCGAAAGCTCGGGGCTTATCCCTTCGAGATTGTGGCGGAGTTTCTCGACATTGCCGCGATAAACTTCGGCCTGCAAGGCCCAGCCGCGCTCGAAGGTGCCCATCGGTGGAAGGTCGATCAGCTCGTTTTCGTGAGCGGGCAGCCCGTTGCCATAGACCTCCTGGATCATGAAGGCCGCTTCAAGTGACGATTGAAACCCTGCCAACAAGAAGAGCTGCAACGCCGCTTCACGCAACGCTTCAATCGAGAAGCCGCGCTCTTTATAACGAGCGACGCATTCTTTGGCCAGCGGGTCTTGCGGTTTCAGCCAAAGCACGGAGAGAGCACAAAGCAGGAGTAGCTGCTCCTGCTCGGGGTGTTCATCAAGGAATTGGGTTAGGGGGGAAGGTTCCAATTTATGATCTACAAATTCCGGTGAGATTCCGGCCGGGTTGCGGCAGCCTTAACCCAGCCCGGCAATGAATCGGATTCCGGCGGGGAACCGCGCTGACGCGCTTAATCCCCGCTCGGCAAACTCAGGTGAGCGGAACGGTCTGTTCTACGGCTTGCAAAAGTTCACCGGATTGGACTAACTCGAGGGACTTGGCGATGTCATCGGCCAAATATCGGTCACGTTCTAAGGGCTTGATGTGATTGCGGATGAACGAGCGGGCGGACTCTGATCCTTGGCCGAAATTCAGATCGGGAGATTTTTTCTTACGCATGTCCAGAGCTTGAGCGCCGCACAGCAATTCAATCGCGATGATCTTCTGAACGTTTTTCAATATCTCGGCAGCTTGACGCGCACCGTGAGTGCCCATCGAAACGATGTCTTCCTGATTCTCTGAGGTGGGAATCGTGTCGACCGATGCGGGATGCGCGAGGACTTTGTTTTCGCTGGCGAGCGCGGCGGCCGTGTAGCTTGCCATCATCATTCCGGACTCGATACCGGGCTTGTTAGCAAGATATGGGGGCAATCCAAAATTCAAGTGTCGGTCCATCAATCGCGACACACGTCTTTCTGATAGATTGCCCAACTCTGTCAAGAGAATCTTCATGTAGTCGACCGGAAGACCGACTGGGTCTCCGTGGAAGTTTCCACCGGAAATGACTTGATCATCTGCGGCGAAGACCAACGGATTGTCGGTGACGGAGTTGATTTCGATCTCCAAGCCTGCGCGAACGTGCTTGAGTCCGTCGCGCACTGCCCCGGCGATTTGGGGCGAACAACGCAAGCTGTAGGCATCTTGAATACGAGTCGGATCGCTGTCGGCGCAGGTGCTGCCTTCGAGAAGGTTAAGAACATTTTGCGCGACAGTGCGATGACCTGAATACTTGCGCAAGTTTGCGATCCGGACGTCAAATGCAGTTCGCACACCGCACGCCGCATCCAGATGCATCGCCAGTGCAACATCGTGAAGCTTTAGCAACCGCTCTGCATCCAAGAGCGTTAAGCATGACAGCGCGCACATGAACTGAACGCCGTTGTTGAGGGCGAGTCCCTCTTTGGCCTCAAGGATCAAACGAGGAATGCCCGCGCGGCGCATAGCCTCCGCCCCACTCACGCATTCGCCTCCGAACCACGCTTCGCCGCTTGACTCATCGCTTTCCACATCGGGGTCACGAGTGATCACGGCTGCAAGATGTGACAAAGGTGCGAGATCGCCGCTGGCTCCAAGCGAGCCTTGCGAGGGGACAACGGGAACAACTTTGCGATTGATCAGCTCGAGCAGAGTCTCAATCACAACGGGACGCGCGCCGGAACGACCTTGAGCAAGAGCATTCGCGCGCAAAAGAGTCGCGGCACGAACGACTCTTTCAGGAAAAGGGTCACCCGTGCCGCAGCAATGCGAGATGATCAGGTTTCGCGACACGCGACGCGCGTCGCTGACCGAAAAACGTTCGCTTTTCAGGCTGCCAAAGCCCGTGTTTATTCCATACACGCTGGGTGCATTCGCGCCAGCTTGTTCGAGCCGCGCGATCCACGCGCGGGATTCTTCTATTTGTGGTCTTGCGGAGTCCGCAAGAGTTGCATTCGCGCCATTGCTGACTCGTTCAAGTTGTTCGAGCGTCAGCGAAAGACCGTCAATCGAGATTGCCACAGGAACTTACCGCGTCACTCTCTTTTTTTCGACCATCAGCGGCTGCCACCCTTGTTCGGTGCGCACCACGTTTGTCGTTGCGGCCATGGTCGCCGATTCAACAATCGAAACATTTTCGATTTGCGGCTGGGCAATCACACCGATCAGCGGAACTTTGCGCGGATTGGCGCCACCGGTCTGCGGGACTTTTTCATTGAGTTGAGCCTGCCTGCGCTGGCGGGCGGAAGCTCGCTCCCGCGCACCGACTGGATCAATGCCGTGGGTTTGGCGCAGTTTATCGAGTTTGGCGCTAATTGCCTTGCGAGTCACGCCGAAACGATCGGCGAGTTCGGCCATGGGAACTTTGCCGTAGTTTTCCAGCAGGTATTTCTCTTCTGAAGGGGTCCACTTCTTAGCCATTGCGAAACAGTCCTATGTAAGATATAAGTTTGTTGTGGGGATTAGCGCATTAACAACATGCGCTTAGTTTGAACGAATTCCCGGGTGACCAAACGATAGAAGTAAATGCCACTTGGAATGGAAACACCGGCACTGCTCTTTCCGTCCCAATGAATGCTGTAGCGGCCCGCATCGCGAACGTTGTCCGCGAGGGTGGCGACTTTGCGTCCCAAAACGTCGAAAATTTCGAGTTTCACGTTCGTACGGGACGGAAGCGAAAAGCCGATAGTGGTCTCGGGATTGAAAGGGTTCGGGTAGTTTTGATACAGCGCGTACTCGGACGGAAGCTGTACGGGTACATCGGGGACATCAGAAATCGTCGGCGAAGATGTGGTTAAGCGAATCGCCAAGCCAGCTTCCAACGGTGCGGACGTCACCGGGAAATTTTGGTCATAGTAGTACGTAGCACCTTCGGTCTCATCGGGGGATTCATAGCCGATAGTCGCTCCGAGCGCGGCATCCGAAACTAAGCTCAAGTCCTGATACAGGAAGAGCCATTCTGCGTCACCGCTTGGGGTCGGGTGCGTGGCAGGATTTAGCAGTTGTACCTGAAACGTGTTCAGAAGTTCTGAGTTGTTCCAAGCGCTGGTTTGATACCATTCGACGATGAAACGGTCTCCAACGGAATCGTAGTAATAGCAAATCTGTCCGTCGTCGCCGAACCAATACCATAAGTCAAACCACAGCACGGCGATCATGCCATTCACGAAATCGGGTGCATAGGGCAAAGCTCGGTTGTCATAGTTAGTCGCAGAAGTGACTCCGGGAGCGACCCATCCGTCGGTTGAAATGGAAAGATCGGAATATGAATCTCCGAAATAGCCGTAGCTGAAAGGCACCGTGACCGACAGTGTCTGTTGACTGTGGTCATAGGCAAGCGCGGTTCCAGGCCCGCCGGCATCGGGCGCAATTTCAACCCAATCATACACGGCAACTTGATCGTAGTCCACGTCCAGATTATCATACAAGAAGTACAATTGATCAGAGCCCATTTGTGGGTCCGCTTGACCAACTTGTCCAAGCACGATCGGAAGAGTCAAAACTTGATCGAAATCATACGTCGCCATATTGGCCGTGAACCGGGCGCCAATCGTGGCCTGGATTCCAGTCGGCGCGTTCCACGCACCGGATATCCGCACAGCGCTTTCGGGAATCGTGAAGCTTTGGCCGGGAGCGAGTTCAGGAATAGTGGTTGTGCCGTCGACAATATTAATGTAGGGACTCTGCTGTTCCAACGTCAAAGTCGATGCGGGAAGTGTTTCATTGCCGTCGTTTCGTACCGTGAACACAAGTCCAGCTTGTTCGTAGCGTTCGAGCAGGCCATTGTTGCCATCTTCAACACTGAGCTCCGAATACTCAAGCTCAGGCATGTAAATCGTCAAATAGAACTGGCTGTCACGCGGATCGATACCGCTCGCGGCATAGCTTACGTTCATCGGAAGGCTGTTGCCGCGAAAATCAGGTGTTACCGAGAAAGTGTAGGCGGGAGTTCCCGCGACGACTTGACCTGTCGCCACGTTGCCGTAGTCCGACTGCGAGTTCACAATGTTCAAGCCTACTGCCTCGGACGAATATTCGCCTGTAACCGAGAACGCGGCATCGGCACCGAAATTTGTGACCGTGTCAATAATTGAAATCTGCTCTCCGGGTTGAATGCGCCCGTCTCCATTGCCTGAAGCATCAGAAATACTGCGGCCCTCATGAACCAAAAAGGTCCCGGAGGGATCCACTGTCACGGTCCATTGTCGTGCCAGGATATTCTGCCCTGACATTGTGACGGTAACGTCTTCAGAACTTTCAAAGTCGATGGGAACAGGATAGTCCCCGGCTTGGGCTGGCAAACGAACAAGTTGGAAATTACCGGCAGTTGGCGACCAAAAACTGAACTGCAGAGAATCTGTTTCCGTAGAAAATCCGGAAGCAACTTCAATGCGCATCGTGGAGGGCGTAGAAAGAGCAACAGTCGGCACAACGACCGGAATTCTCATTGGATTGTCGGTATAGACCATCAACGACGGGTCACTAAGCACAAGGTACTGCCGCATCATGACCGTCGAAACTTCAAGCACGGGATTCTCGTCGAGGAAATCCGCGAACGTCGCCCAAGCGTACATCTTGCCAGCAACCAGAGCCGCGGCAAGTGAATTTATGTCATAGTCCAAAAATGCTTTGTAGAGACACGTATCAAGCACATTGTTGTATATAGTGTGGGTGTTCCAGCACGGACCGATGAAACCCACGGCTCCCATGGGATTGGACGGATTTCCGTGAGTCATCCACGCTTCACCAAAACACTGGCCGTCGGCCGCGTCAAACTTGGCGACACCGCAACCAATACCGGTTACTATCGGCAACTTCCCAGAGTTTGAGATCTGGTCCACAGTCCAGTAATAGAAGTTGATACCGGCCCAGCCTTGGTTCCAACCTGATCCTCGGTGGTTAACAAACGTTGCACCCTGATTGACCAAATTGATCATAAATTGAGGACTCGGATGATCGTCGGCCCAAACGGTGTCCACTTGTTCGAATCCAGCATCTAACAGCATGAGACGCGAGTAGGCAATGGTCTCACGCTGTGAATCGACACTGTTATCGGCAGACACGATACAACGATCGAAGCGCGTAGAGTCTAAAACGAAGGGCGTCTTTTCGTGCTGAATGATCCTATTGGCCACGGTCAAGAACTCAGGTTGTTCGTTGATCGGCCAACGTCCAAGAAAAACGTCCGGAAAGGGATCCGAACCTTCAAGTTCAGTGTAGTGTGCTTCCTCCGTGAAATCACCGGGGAACGACGCGTCGCTAAATCTGGTTACGGGATCTTCGGTGTTCAGCATATGTACCGGAATCATTGTCTCATCACCGGCAAGCAGAACGTAATCTACCCGGTAATCTCCGGCATACAATTCACTAATGATGCGATTGCGCAAGTTGTTTCCGCCGGCACCGGCAATTTCACTGGACGGCACGACGGTCACTTCAAAACCAAGCTGCCTTTTCCAATCTATGAAAGCATCGGCCAGAGACATAAAGGCATTCGGCACAATGAACAAAATATGCGAAGGCTCGGTGATAGACAGGAAAGGTATGTCCTGCCAATTCATGACCACGGACTTCAGGACTTTTTGCCACATCTCAGAATAAGCCGGACGAATGGAAACCAACGCATTTTGCCCTTGTTGATCGTCAATATCAATGCGAATCACTGCATGCTGCATAACATCACAGCTTGCCGTATTGTTCGTATAGGTCACAGGCTTGACAGTAACGGGAACGATACGAACGCCGCCGAAAATGCCGACGTCTTCCAAGGAAACACGCGGAACTGACGGGGTATTCTCGGGTATGGATGACTGTGGCGATACCGTTCGTGCCAGAGTCGACCACTCTTCGATTGTCACCGTCGGATTTCCGGTTGCCGGCAAGCATAGATAGAATGTGACCCGCGGCATGAGTGCGCCGGTGGAGTCCATTTCACCCATGGTTCCGGGCAGGTGCTGGCGGAGATCGATGCTTCCCGTAGACAGCAAACGGGACATGTCGAGGCTGAACCTGATCACATCCTGGTTGGATTCGAGGAGTTCGAAGTCAGGTGAGAATTCGGCTTCGGGATAGAGGCCGATTGGGACAGTTTGGGCGACAGCGGGTGCAATCGCGCAGACCAATGCGAACAAGGCTGCTAAGAAGTTGTGCTTAGGATGCATGTGACACCTTACTTTTCTTGACCCCAGACTGTAGTAAATATGTTGGTTTTGTGACAAAATGACTCGTCAGGTCTCTGATTTACTGGAATCGGAGCTTGACGAGCCGATAAGAAGTATGTATTTTGTAAAGGCTTGCCTCTAAAAAGGGAGTTTGACCCACGCTTAGCATGTTAGTGTCTTGAATTTTGGAAGATAGCTGTTTGGAGAGGCGGAGTCAAGAGAGGCGCAATAAATATCCGAGACTTGTAAGTTGGAGCAGGTTTTGCCATAGAGTCTCACAGCCGTTTGCCTGGGTTAGGGTTCGACGTACCGATCTTCTTTAAGAACTGTTTTTCAGTTGTTTAAGTTCCATAGGTTGGAACGAGGAATCTAGAAAATGTATGTTGGACTGGGCAAATAGGCAAGAAATGTCAAATTGAGTTACCCGTAGATACAGGAATTGTAAGAGATGAAGAACTTTATATTGATTCTCGTAGTAGTCGCGAGTTTGTCGGTGATCGGCTTTGCGCAGCAGACGCAGTCTCCGGAAAGCCCAGAATCCGCTGAACTCTGGCAGGTATTTCAGCAGATCACCGATTTGAAGGCAGCGGATCAGGATATTCCCACTTCGCTTTACGACCGCTATTTCGAATTGGACAGGATCGTGAACCCCGACCAGCACGAACGCGTCGAGATGTCTCCGCTGGATCAGTTGACGAATCTGTGCCCGGGCGGTCTCATTGTGGGACCGGATTCCGGAATGACCTACATCTTCGCAACGAGCGGCGCAACAAATACTTCCACGAACGGCTGCAGCTATCCAAACTGCCGCCTTGGGCGTGACCAGTTCATAAGATTGGAAGTTTTGTACCGGGACAGCGTCACGATTACGACGTGCGGATCCGGTTTTGATACGTACCTTTGCGTGTTCACAGGCGGATGCTGCGGCGAAACGGGTTCGGTTCCGTATGTCAGCAATGACAACAATCCGCAAGTTTGCGGCGTGGCCACGACACTTCAGGCCGGAATTTCACAGTGCTTTGAGCCGGGTATTTATTACATCGTATTGGACGGATATGGTCCCGCATCTTTTGGCCAGTACCGGTTCTCGATTATCTTCCACGGCAACTCGTGTATAAATCCGAACCCCGAACCAGAATGTCCCGCAGACTATCTGATACATGAAGAGTCGTTCCCCGAGGGCTGCGACGACTTCTCGAATACGATTCATTGTAATCAAGGTTACTGCGGACAGATTGACGAGACCGGCGATCTCGACGTTTACGCCTTGACGATCGACGATTGTCCGCGCGACGTTACGATCAGTGTTTGGGCCGATGATACCCCCGGACGCACGGGATTCGAAGGTGGTTTGGATTCGTATTTGCGCGTATGGCCCGTAACATGCGAGGCACCCTTGGCCGTGAACAACGACAACAACGGTGCGGACGAGCAACCGAACGGCACGGATAGTCAGTTGACAGTGACATTGGTTCCGGGCACGTACTTCTTCGAAATTTCAGGCAATAACGGCACGACCGGACCGTACGAGGTGTTCGTCGATTGTACGTCCTGCGAACAATAGCCCTTTGCAGTATTTTGCAATGAGAACGACCCCGCCGATTGGCGGGGTCGTTTTTCGTTTCTGAGCTTGGTGCTTAAATATCCAAGCTAAAGGGCACGAGAGTTTGCAGAAACTCCGTCCGTTCATAGAAGTTCTTTAGGTATTTGGCGAGTTTACCCGGATCATTCACGGATTGCAGCGATTCGCCCAATAGGTGAAAGTCGGAAATCTGCGTGGCAAACTTTTCAACGAAGAATTTGAAGATGTCTTTCTTTTCAGGATAGTACTCAATAGAATACTCCTCCTTGCCTAACTCAGCCTCCTTCGCGGCAAGGGCAATGGCCACGTCGACTCCTCCCAGCGTGTCGACAAGTCCTCTGCTCAAGGCTTGCGTTCCTGTCCACACCTGGCCTTCCGCGATGGAATCCAAGCCGCTCATGCTTAGCTCGCGGCCTGCGATCACGTCTTCCTTGAATTCAAGGTAAATGGAATCCATCAGGCTGTTCAGCACGGCAAATTGTTCTTCTCCGAGAGTTTTGTCAAACCGGAAGAAGTTCGCCCAGCGGCCCATGGAAATCGTCTCTTCGCGAGCGCCGATCTTATTGTAAAGTTCTTCTCCCGTGGGAATTGCCGAGACGACGCCGATTGAGCCTGTGATCGTAGTTGGCTGTGCGACAATCTTATTTGCAGCAAGTGAGATGTAATATCCTCCGGACGCCGCCACCCTGCCCATCGACACGACAAGTGGTTTCTTGTCCTTCAACCTAAGTGCAGCGGCAAGGATTTGCTTGGAGGCGAGCGCGGAGCCACCGGGTGAATTTACACGCATAACCACGGCTTTGACATCTTCGTCTTCCGCGAGGTCATCGAGCTGCTTAGTGAGTTTCGCGGCAGTGATACCACTTCCGCCGAATCCGCTGTTATCATCGTCAAAGGTAATCTCGCCTTGCGCGAAGAGAACTGCGACTTGGTTCTTCTCTTCTCCTATGTCTACCATTCTCTTGGTCGACACGTAAGAACGAGGAGAAATACTTTCGAAGTCCTCAGAGTCACCTTGCAGGCGTTTTCTCAGCACCGGCCAATCAACCAGCGCGTCAACGTAGTGCTTTGACAGGCACTCTTGTCCCGCGACAAGGAAGCTCTTTCCATTTTTGTATTCTTCGTCGATAGCTTGGAACGAGATAGCACCGCGCCCAGCCGCCATTTCACGGACGAAAGTGCCATAAACATCTTCGTAGAGAGTGGTGATGTTGGAGCGCAATTCCGATGACATGCTGTCACGCCCAAGCTCCTCAAACGCGCCTTTGTAAGCACCGGCATGGATAACGTGAAATTTCAACCCGACTTTCTCAAAGGTCTTTTTCAAGTATGTCGAGCTGAAGGCAAGGCCACCAAAATTGATCCCTCCCAGCCTTCCGGGCATCATGAAGATACTGTCGGCGACGCTGGCGAGGTAATAGTCCCGGTCACTGGCGACTTCGATGTGGGCCAAGACTGGTTTCCCTGAGGACTTAAAGTCCAAGATGGCTTCACGCAACTCCCGCAGCGAGGCGAAGCCGTTCGATCCCATAGGTCTGAGGATGATACCCGAAATATTCGGGTCCTCTTTGGCGTACTCCAGTGCGCGCAACATATCATTTAAGGACGAGCCGCTTTCACCGCCTAAGAAACCGAGATCAGGGTCTTCATTATAGTCCGGCATGACGCCAGAAACCCTCATCATTAGCCAAGTATTGGGCTCCACCTTGATTTTGGATCCCAAATCTGCTTGGAAACCACCACTCATCGCGCGTGAGATGCCCCACCCCACGATGAGCATTGTGAGGACGAACCCACCTGCGAGGATACCGAGGATCCAGCAGCAGGCTTTGTTTCCGCTCATATTTTGCTCCGTTTAATGTTCAAGCCCAAAGGCCACTTGTTTTCCATAGGAATCTTCTTAATTTACGATAATCTTCTGAGAAATGTATACGGCTTGCCCCGCGCCTTGAGAGGCACGGTCTTTGCCGTCATATGTTGCTTAATAAACTGGAGTTAGTGTTTGAATCTCGACAAAGCACTCATGGCATTGATGGCGGGTGGAGTAGCTGTCCTCTACACAGCCATCATATTTGCCTTCTTTGAGGGGACGGATCCCGAGAACCGCATACTTTATCTTGCGGCCGTGGGTGTGCCATTGGCCATCGGTTTTTTTGCCGCGCCAAAAGTCGCCCTCTATGCTCTCGGGGTTCTTGTCTATTCTTCGGACTGGTTGTCCGAATATTGGCAACTAATCCCCCGCGAAGCCACATGGCTGATTGACCTTTTGATCGTCCTTTTTGCCTTGCGTTACGGCCTGACGTTTTTCACGGCCAAACATAAGGTATTTGGTATCGAAAAGATGATATTGGCGCTGTTGGTTTTCGCCATTTTGTCAGCTCTAATGAACGGTGAAGCCGTTTCTACAACTTTGGTCGGTATTCGTGTCGGGTTCCGCTACTTGCTGCTCTTCCTTGCGGCCGTGGGTTTGCATCCCAAGGATGATTTCGCGTCAAAGTTCATTCGCTTTTTGTTTATCGTGGGACTGGTTCAGACTCCGGTGATTCTTTGGCAATGGAGATTCACAAGCTGGATATCCGAAGACGATCTCAACGGCACATTTGGTCGCAACCAGACTCCGGGGATCGCCTTGTTTCTGCTTGTCCTCTATACATACCTGATTTCCAAAATGATCGAAGAGCGTCGCGTGCACGGTTGGTATCTATTTGCGATGGTCTGGATGGTTATTTGCCCGATTCTCGGTGAAGCAAAGTTCTTTTTCCTGTTGCTGCCGTTGTACATTTTGTTTATGGTGCGGGCCGAGTTCATCAGGCGGCCGGGAATGGCAATCATGCTAAGTATTCTGGGAGCGGGAATGTTCGTCGCCGTCGACTATGTGATTGTCGAAACGGGGTACTGGCGGGAAGGTCGAAACCCGCTTACGTACATAACCAAACTCCCTGAAGTCTTCGAAACCGAAATAAGCCGTCCACAAGGGGAGCATAAGGAACGGTCTTACCAAATTTTGAGTGCATTTGTGCTTGCGGCCGACAACGCCAAATCGATGTGGTTCGGCCACGGGCCGGGATCAATCACTCTTTCCTATGTATCGGACTCGCGCACCGCGACAGCGGAGTATTTCGCGAGTTTTGGTCTTTCGTCAAGTTCGCCATCGATTGCATGGATGCTCATTGAGTACGGATATTTCGGAACGATCTTGATGTTCCTTCTTCTGTACATGATTTATCACAGGGGGCGCGTGCTGCGGCGATCAACGTCGTTTGACCACCGTGTGTATGGCAGGATGCTTGAAGGCATCACGTTTCTGTACTGTGCGTGGTTATTCTATCAGTCCGCGTGGCAATCCGACTCGATGAACTATATATATTGGACCGTAGCTGCGATTTTCGTGAGACTCAGTTACATCGAACAGGGAGATCCCGAGTATTCAGCGGCCGTGAAACGCGCGAATGAACTCCGCGGCGGCGTGCGCCCGGCACTTGCCCAAATGGGGTCTTAGGATTGTGGGTGCCACTATATAGATAGACTGAAGAACCGGAGAAAAAGTTGAGCAAAAAGCCCTCGCCAAATGACGAGGGCTTTGTTGTGACCCCAGGGAGGATCGAACTCCCATTGCGAGAATGAAAATCTCGAGTCCTAACCATTAGACGATGGGGCCACGAAATCTAAAAAAGGAATAGAGTATCGTGGTGGGTGGCTGAGGGGATTCGAACCCCCGACCCTTGGAACCACAATCCAATGCTCTAACCAACTGAGCTACAGCCACCATAACGACTTAGCAAGCTGAACCTACAAGCCGTAAGAACCCTAACAATATGGATTTGCAAAATTAAAATCAAGCCCCTCTATCAGGAACTGACCAAGCACTCGCGTTGATAATTAACGAGTTATGAGATTTGGAAGGAATGCAAAGCCGAGGAGTCTTAGAGACTTGAGTGGTCAAGCACCTCTCGAACGGCCCCGAGGAGCTCGGAGGGCCGATAGGGTTTCTGAATGAAAGCTACGGAGCCCAGGCTGATTTTTCTGCGGCGAGAAGCTGCATCAGGCAGGCCGCTTGAGAGAATTACAGGCAGGTTTTCTCGCTGCGACAACATTTCCGCTACCGCTTCGTCTCCGCTCATCACAGGCAGAGAAACATCCATGATAACGAGGTTAATCTCATGGATATTTTGTTCGAATACTTCAATGGCCTGTTTTCCATCTCTTGCGACAAGCACTTTGTAGCCTGCGGATTCAAGCACTTCTTTGCCAAGATCAATGATCACCGGTTCATCGTCAACGAGCAGCACAATTTCGGATCCACCGCGGACATTCGCAAACTTCTGAACCACTGAGTCTGGCGCTGTGCTTTCGCTGGACTTCGGAAGCATGATTCGGAAGGTTGTCCCCTTACCTTCTTCTGATTCAAGCTCAATATGGCCGCCAAGGAGATCAACCAGTTCGTTTACGATCGAAAGACCCAAGCCCGTCCCGCGGTTTTCGGACTTTGTGGTAAAAAACGCGTCAAAGACCTTTTGTTGAATTTGATGCGGCATACCGCATCCATTGTCCCGCACAACGATGGCGACGGAATCAAATGTGACTCGTTTGCCCTCACGGTTAATGAACGAGTATCCTGCCACATTGGTCGTTTGTATTTGAATAGCCGGGCTTTCTTCCGCCATTTTCGAACTTAGTACCCGTTCGACAATCGCATCGGCGGCATTCACACCGAGGTTCATGAGTACCTGTTCAAGTTGGTGCGGATCGGCGGACACCGGCCACACTTCCGTTTGCAGTTCTTCTCGAACCTCAATTCTGCGATCAATTGTACGAGCCAACATACGAACGACCGTTGAACAGACGGCATTAGGATCGAGCGGACGAGGTTTCTCCGAGGACTTGCGGCTGTAATTGAGAAGCTGTTTGACTAGAACGGACGCGCGTTCGGCCGCTTGAGCCGCTTCGCGTGCGCAACTGCGCGAGTCTTCCGTTCCAACATGTCCGCGCTCCAACAATTCAAGATTTCCCATGATAGCCGTCAAGAGATTGTTGAAATCGTGTGCAATTCCCCCGGCAAGTCGGCCAACGGCTTCCAGTTTCTGCGCGTGCCGCAGTTTTTCCTGAAGCTCGCGCACCTCGGTCACGTCATGCAGCTCAACAATCCGCATATGCTCGACCGTAACCGTCGAATACCATTTCCAAACCCGGGAAAGGTGCTGGGTTTCGAATTGAATTTTTTCGAGCGGAGTTTTTTGCGCGAGGATGTCGCCCCAGAACTTGTCCTCCAAGAGATCGCGCAAGGTAGTTGCACCGTAATTTTCAAGCAGGCTTTGAGCGGCACTGCTGCGAGAGACGGTGTTGCCTGCAGCATCAATAATCCAAACGGGAGAAGTCAGCGCACTCGAAACGGCCTTTTCGAGATTTCGTTCATCGCAATGGCTACCCCCGTCGGCAGGCAGCTCGACACCATAGACCTGTACTTGTCCCACGGACGTTCGGCAATAGGTCCACATCAGGTGTGCCGATTGCGTCCATTTGTCGCGTTTCGCGGTCTTAGACTCACTTGAGATCAAATCCCTGATCGTATCAACGTGATTATCGGGAAGCAGCGTTAGGATGTTTCTCGAGTCAGACATTGCAGCCAAGCGGTCGGCAGACGGATTCATGTAGAGCACCTTGCCCGAAGAGTCACAGGCCAACACCGGGAATGGATTCTCGGTCGGCAATTGTCTCATCAAACTCTGTTCTTGTTCCCAGAGCTTCGTATCCGTAATATCCAAGCCATAGCCAATTACGTACTCGACCTTTCCCGCGGCGTTAAGCACAGGGCTAATTGCCCGCAAGTAGTACCTTTCTCGATCACGAGCGTCGCGGGCGCGTTCTTCAAACGCCACAATCTGCCGCTCTCGCGTGGCTTCCATGATCGCGTCAACTCGTTTGCGACCGACTTCGCTGGGTGCTCCCAGTTTTTCTTGAAGATCAATATCGCTTTGACCGATGGCCCATTCCCGCATGGATTCATCTTCAATGCAGGAGCGATTGACGTATTTGTAGTTTCCATTGGGATCATAAACCGCGACCTGAGCGGGCAAGTTGTCAAGCAGATTCTCGAAGAATTGTTTTAGATCAAAAAGTTCTTCTTCGGCGCGTTGCCGGTCAATCGCCTGAGCAAGATAGTTGGCGATAATGTTCAGGGGGATAAGAGTTTGGTTCAGTTCCTGCGTCGCATGCTCAAGGGACGGCGCGTGCTGCGTATTTCCCAGCCAAATGACACCGATAACTTGGTCACGAACTCTCAAGGGAACACAAACGATTCTTTGTAGTCCGACACGTCTGAGGCTCGCATGCGCATAGTCGGGCCTGCGGCCGGTTTGGGCATCGACCACGGGTTCGCCGGTATGAACAACGGTCCCGGAAACGGACATTCCGATAGGGATTCTGAACCCCAACGGCAGTCCGGTGTTTTCTTCACCGACCAAGACCATTTCGTCCGTGGTGGGATCAAACAGTTCGACGGCCGCGATGTCCAGCGGGAATCTGGAAGTGAGAATTTTGGGTAACTGCGAGTAGATCAGCTCCATGGATCGCGCCGACAAGAAGAGCTGTGAGGCCACGGCGGTAGTTTCCTTGTCGTGGGCTGTGCGCTTTCGCTCAGTGTGGTCACGCACGATAGCCATGATCATGGACTTGCCGCCGACTTCGATTTGTGCCAGCGAAACTTCGCAATTCAACTCGGCGCCGTCTTTGCGCATATGGACCCACTCAAAATTCTGAGGGATGCCGTTGCGGGCTCGATTGATGTGTTCTGCAGCAAGTTTGTCTGAGCGTTGTCCGTCGGGCTGGTACTTGGGCGAGAATTCTGCCGGGGAGTGAGTAATGATGTCGTCTCTGTCGCAGCCAAAGAGCTGCAAGGCGGCGTCATTGCACTCGCGGAAAAGGTCATCCATTAAGAAGAAACCGTCGGCGGAGCGGTCAAAAATCGTGCGGTACTTCTTCTCGCTTTCACGCAATTGACGTTCAATCTGCACCTGTTTGTTGAGCAGTTGCACGGTTTCTACTTTTCGAGCGGCAAGGTCTGCGAAGATTTCAAGGTACTGGAAAACTTCTGCATTGGGTCGTTTGCCGTTTACCGGGTCGTCGCAGTTGATCGATCCGAGCACTTTGCCGGTACTGGAGTACATCGGCACATAGACCAAGTCCATGGGATCCCAATCGTCACCGGGCAACGACTCTCTCCGTCCGGGTACAACGTACTCTGTTTTGATGAACTCGTGGATTCGTTGCGCGGGAACAAAGTAGGAACGGCTGACTCTAAACTGATCGAGTTCAGCCGAGAACATACGTTTGCGTTCTTCGGGCGGCCTGCGGCTGCTTTCCAGCTCGCGAATGTCCTCATCGCATACGCCGTAATAGGCTGATTCAACGATTTCGAATTCTTCCAAGAGATACACGACTGCAGAAGCCCAGCCTGCCGCGCCGACGGCATCGGCCGCCGTTTGCAGGATTTCGTGAGTTGAGCGGGCTTCTTCGATAGCGACACCTGCTCGGAGCAGATGGGCGAGTTTGTCACGGCTTTCTTCAAGCTGTTGGGCATACTCATCCAAGACGTTGAGAGAATCAAACCTCTCCTGCTCCTCGGAGATTCTTCGAACTTCATGGTCCTCAAGGTCCGCCAGACGATCTCGCAATGACTCAAGCTCGGCAAGCAATTCCTCCCGTTCGGAAATGGGGCAAGACACGTCCGGGGTGGTATTGGATGCTTGTGAATCGTCTGGCTGCAACTCGTTGAAATCAGTTGGCATTGAAGAATGGGACCTTCGTTTTCAGATACGTTAGCAATCGTATTCGTGACAGCGCCGTTAAGTGCAAAATCAGTTCCGTTAGTCGCGCTCCTTCCCAAGTACGCGAAAGCTAAAGAGAAGCCTTAAGTTTTCCGGGGCAGTTGGCTTCAAAAGAACCGCTTACTATCAAAGTTACATGCAAATTTTTTTTCGCATGGGAAAGAAAATTCTTGCACTCGCTAAGCAATCGGCCTATATTTTCAGATTATCAGTAATTTGAGACGTTTGTCTTTGCCTTCGCATTTTTGGTTTCAAAGGAGCTTCGTATGTATTTGCGGCAATTTGTTTTAGCTACATTGGTTTTGGTCATTGGGTCAGCAGGATTTGCGGCCGGGATCGCAAGTCCGTCCCAAAGCCTCTCCCCTTTGCCCTCGATCCCAAGCCGCTTTGCTGGACCGCAGGATTTGGACTTCGCGACCGTTTCTGTCCTGAATTCCGACCTTCGGAACATAGATTTGGCCTTTACCCTTCCGTCCGTTGAGTTTGTCGATCAAGAACTGGACGGCAATCAGTTCAGCGCGATTGTGATGAACGGTGAAGCTGTCGAAGATATTCCGGGCGCGCCGGACATCCCTCGCATCGTGCGCATGGTGATGGTTGACAATGAAGGGAATTACGGAATTAACTTGAATAACGTTGAATTCTCGACTTCCCTCCTTCCTCATCGACCCCTCCCGTACGTGCCTTTGGCAGAGGGAGATAACGCGCTGGACGGTGCTCATGTTACTGCCCTGCCGGAATACTATGAGCAAAACGAGTGGTATCCGCAAGACGTCGTTCGAATCTCCGAACCGGCAACGCTGCGCGATGTGCGGTTTGTGTTGGTAACCGTATTTCCCGTGCAGGTGAATCCGGTGACGCATGAAGTCAGGACATACACGAGCGTCGATATCACGGTAGAAAATCACGGCGGCCACGGAGCGAACGAAATCACCCATACGCCGCGGTTCATTTCACCGGCCTTTAAGGAACTATATCGAACCATTCCGAATTTCGAAGGCAGTTGGCTTGACGAGTTGCCCGTGCTTCCGGGCAGCCATTTGTATGTATGCGATCCAAACGCAACTGTCGTAGCGGCCGTTCAGCAGCTTGTGGATTGGAGGAGAAAGCGCGGCATCGACGCCCACATTGCGACACTGACCGATACGGGCCCGACGTCAACGAACATTCGGGACTACATTGTCAACGAATTCGCGGCCAGCAACGGCGCTCTGGAATATGTCACATTGGTTGGCGATCCGGGTTCGTCGGCTCCCTTGACGGTTCCGACCGGCGGAACATTGGATAACTTCTACGCCATCATGGGCGGCGGCAATCCAGATCCGGTCCCTGATCTTGCAGTCGGGAGATTCCCGGCGACAACCACGACGGACTTGGGCGAGATGATCAATAACGTGATTGATTACGAATCCAATCCGTACATGACCGACACAGGCTGGTATGAACGCGCATGGTGCGCTGCGCATACGAGTTCCGTGCCTTCTAATCCTTCGACGAAGGAATACATGCGCCAAATGATGCTTCATCACGGAATGCCGACCGTATACTTTGACGTATTTGGTGGTCACATTAATACGACGACTCTTCAATCACGATTGAACGGCGGGGTGTGCTTCTTCAATGACCGTATGTCCTGGATCAGCGAATTCACGACTTCGGATCTGTCAGGCGTGAATGTTGGGCCCCGCTTGCCGTCAGTTTGGGTTGTGACTTGCGCAACGGGCACTTTCAGTTCAATTGGCTCGGCTCTCAATGAAGAGTTCGTGCGTGGCGGTCATTCAATCGGTTGCGTAGGGATGTCCGGTGCGGGCACGCACAGCCGTTATAACAACATCCTTGACGGCGGAGGCATGCAGACGATTTTCGTTGACGACGTCCGCGAAACAGGCATGGCCGTTGTTGGCGCAAAACTTGAGCTATACAGGAATTATTGGGACGTCGCGGGCGGCGCTGAACAGCCCGACGTTACAAATTTCGCAGCGTGGTGCAACTTGCAGGGCGACCCGGGTGTTCCGGTGTTTCTTGCCCGGCCGCAAACATTGTCGGTTACGCATCCGACTTCCGTATCACGCGGAACAAACAACATTAACGTCACCGTTATGAGCGATGGCAACCCCGTTGCCAATGCACTGGTCGGATTGGTCAAAGGAACCGAAACTTTTTCACGCGGCTACACGGATGCGGCGGGACAAATCAATCTTGCCACAAGTTTGCCGACGACGGGCACGATGTACATTACGGTTACCGGCAAGGACCTCTACCCCTATCAAGGAACAATCAGCGTAGTCAGCGTCGGCGCATCGCTTGCTTTCAGCTCGATCGGCATCGACGACGACAACACGGGTGGAACAGTCGGCGACAACAATGACATTCTGAATCCGGGCGAAACGGTCGATTTGGATATCGTTTTGCAAAATACAGGAACGAGCTCGACGGTAACCGGTATCACCGGTACATTGACAAGTGCGACGCCGGGTGTGAGCATTGTAAATGGGGTTCAGAGCTATCCGAATATCGGAGTCGGCGCAACGGGTTCTCCTACTTCGCCATTCCGTGTATCCGTCGGCGCAGTGTTCAACAACGAACCCGCGACACTTTACTTGTCGGTCAATTCGTCGGCCGGAAATCAAACGGTCAGAGTGGACTTGACGCCTGAAGCGGCAAGCGTTGCTTATTCAACCGCATCTTTCCCAGACGGAAACAACCGACTCGACCCGGGAGATACGGGAACTTTCACCGTAACGATAAACAACGACGGATCACGTGCGCTTTCCAGCGCCTCGGCAATTTTGCGTTCGCTCAGTCAGTATGTGGTTGTCAATGACTCTCTGGGAACATACGGCAATGTGAGTGCAGGCGGGAACGCGAACAACTCAGGCAATCCGTTCAACGTTTCCGCACTGATCACGACACCGGCAGGATACCAAGCTCCGATGCAACTCGTCGTCACGGACGTAAACGGCGTGCGCGATTCAACGAATTTCCTTCAGGCAGTGGGAATAGCCGCGGCGACGAGTCCGACTGGACCGGATGCATACGGCTATATTGCTTATGAGAACAGCGACACTCAACCTCCGGGCGCCGCTCCCCAATTTGAGTGGATTGAAATCTGTCCGGGATTGGGTGGAACGGGTACGTCTCTTGGCTTCACCGACGGCGGAGAAGACCAGGACGATATTTCGACTCGCGTGCTGCCATTCTCTTTCCAATACTATGGACAGAGCTATGACACGATTACGATTTGTTCTAACGGTTGGGTTGCATTCGGCAATACGACTCAAATTGACTACCGCAATTATCACATCGCTTCGCCGTTAGGACCTCCCAACATGATCGGCGCCTACTGGGACGACCTCGTGGTGGACAGTATTGCCAACGGCGGTGTTTATGTAAAGAGCGATGCCGCGAATGGTCGCTACATTATCGAGTGGATCACGCGCTGCATGTGGACTGGACACGTCGGCGACGTACCTGTGGCACCGCAAGTTTTCCAAGTGATTCTTTACAGCCAGGATGCGGAGCCTTCGCCGACCGGCGACGGAAAGATATTGGTGCAGTACCAAGTTGTAACTCCTCATCCGAATTCCGCGTCATTCGACAACGACTATGCGACCGTAGGAATACAGAACTACGACCATACGCAGGGCCTTGAGATTTGTTATTGGAATGCCTACACACCGGGCTCGACTACACTGGTAAATGGTCGCGCGATTATGTACACGACTGATGAGACTGGCGTTGTTAATCCGCACTTCGCCTTGCTTTCACCCAACGGCGGAGAGTTGTGGCTGCAAGATTCGACCGTTAGCGTCGTGTGGTCTCCGGGGCTTGTGACCGGAAACGTCAACATTGACTTGTCGCGAAATGGCGTTTCGGGCCCGTGGACAAGCATCGTATCGAACACTGCAAATGACGGGCAGTATACCTTTGCGGCACCTGCGCCGACGTCGGCGACATGCCGCGTCCGGTTAACTTCGATCGACATGCCGGACTCCACGGATATCAGTGCGGGCGATTTCACGATTGCTACGGTTCTGACTGTCATGAGCGACGACTTTGAAAGCGGAGCGGCAGGTTGGACTCACACGTCACCGAACGGCTGGGGTGACCAATGGCATATTAGCACTGAACAAGCCAACAGCCCGACCCATTCGTACAAGTGCGGCGACACAGGCACGGGCACTCATGCGAGTCTGCTGGACGCTCAGCTAACGTCTGCGGTGGTCAGCGCGATACCCGAGAACGCGGTGATGCAGTTTGAGCACATAATCGACAGCGAATTGTCATCGGCATTTCCGGACTCTGCCTACGACGGCGGCTGGGTTGAAATTTCCGTTGACGGAGCGCCGTTTGAAACGATCTATCCGCTTGAAGGATATCCCAAGACGACCCGCTACTCTGCGGGCAGTGGCGCTCCGTATTCCGGTCCCGTTCCGGGGCAGCCTTGTTATGCAGGCTCGATTTCGGAATGGGCAACTGAGCAATTTGACCTCTCTGCCTATGCCGGAAGCGACGTGCAGTTCCGTTGGAGATTTGCTTCAGACGGCGGGACGAACTTGGAGGGTTGGTACATTGACGACGTGCAAGTCTATGGCATCGGATTTTCGAATGATCCGACCATCCCGATTGCGGTCGTCATTACGGTGTCTGGAGAAGATGTGACGTTGAGCTGGGAGCCGGACGGAAATCCCGGCTACCGGGTCTTCAGCAGTACAACGTCTGACTTCCAGTTCCCAACGCTTGAAGCCGAGACGACCTCGACTTCCGTAACGTTGACGGGCAATGCTTCCGTGGACCTGAAGAAGTTCTACTACGTGGTTGGCTGGAACGGCCAATAATTAGGATTTTGTGTAAATTGAAGGGCCGGCGCCGCAAGGTGTCGGCCCTTTTTTCGGGCTATTGAGGATGTGAGAAAGATTTGGCAGGTCACTTATCCAAAATTTCTTATTAATATTTGAAAATATTATAATTAGACAAACAAATCGAAATTTCCTAAAACGCTTATTTAATTGCAATCCGGCCGGAAATCGATTAAATTATAGGTTCAGAGATTTTATGTGCTAACATGAGAAAGAGCTCTCCGATGCCAACGAAAGTCAGATTTTGCGCCACGCATGTAATGGCAGGACTAATAGTCCTGATGACATTGAATGCTTTTGCAGGGACTGCCCAGACCGGACAGTCGACCAGTCGAATTCCAGCGACTCCGGCCAACTTTTGGGAATTTGCGGGTCCTCAGGACGTCCAGCCAATTCCATTTGAAGTAATCGACCCGGATCAAAACGCAGTGCAAGTTCGTTTTCACGATCCCGTGCTGCAATATGATCAGGTAACGCTTGAAGGTCAGATGTTCACCTCCGTCAAGATGCACGGAGAAGGAACGACGATAGAACAGGGCGAACCTGATCTGCCGCGCTCCACAAAACTGATCATGATCAGCCCGACGGGCAACGTGCGGGCGGTTGTAACATCTTCGTCATACACAGTAGTTCCCAACATCGACGTCGCTCCGAAGCAGCCCTATGAAGGCGAACCGCTTGCGAACCGCCTCGACGGAATGAACTTCGCCTATGACAGCGATATTTATTCGCAGGATGCTTGGTATCCTCAAGATATCGCTGTCATTTCTTCGCCTGCCACTCTTCGCGACGTACGATTCGTATCACTTGCCGTGGCGCCGGTTCAATACAATCCGGCACGCCGTGAGCTTCGAGTTTACGACAATCTCGAAGTCGAAGTCGAGAACATTGGCGGAATTGGCGAGAACGAAATTGTGATCACGCCGGTGTTTGTTTCGCCGAGTTTCAAGAAGCTATACTACCGCTTCGAGAATTTTGCGGGAAGCGCGTTGGACGAACTGCCGGTGCTGCCGGGCAAGTACCTTATCATCTGCCCGAACAATACGAACAATACGAGTCAGGCTCAACGGCTTGTCGATTGGCACCGCCGCAAAGGATTGGACGCGTCTTATGTAACGCTCGCACAGACGGGTGCGACGGAACCGCTTATCAGGTCGTATATCTCTACTTTGTACTACAGTACGAATGGAGCCCTTGAGTACGTATGTTTCTTCGGTGATCCGGGCGCAAGTTCGACTTTTTCCACTCCGACGAATTCCACGACTTTCGACAATGAATATGGCGTCGTGACACCGGCAGGCGGACCAAACCCTGATCCCGTACCGGACATAGCGGTTGGCCGCCTTCCCTCGGAGAGTGACTTGACATTGGAAGCGCTGGTCAACAAGACGATCAATTACGAATCAGCGCCATACTTCGGTGATCCCACGTGGACCAAGCGGTCCTTTTGCGCCGCGCACACGGCACAAATTAATTCTAATCCTTCCACGAAGGAATATACGCGACAAATCATGCTTCAGGATGGCATGTCGTGTCCGTCAGTAGGCGTGTTTCCAGGCTCCATTAACTCGACCCAAATAAACGGAATCTTGGACGATCTGATCACGGTGTTTAATCACCGAATGTCTTGGATCAGTGAGATGACGAATTCGGCATTGGCGAGCGCGCCTGCCGTGGGCGGAACGGATTCGACCGGCGGCGCCTTGCCTTTGGTCTATTCAATGACCTGTGGTACGGGTAACTTCCAGACTACTGGCCAAGGGTTGTCAGAAGAATGGTTGATTCCGCCGACACAAACTCCGGCGTCGCCGCGCGGCGCGATTGGCTGCGTCGGCCTTCAAGGATCCGGAACTCACGTTCCGTACAACAATATCGTGGACGCCGGTGCGATGTACGGAATTTTCGCGTTGGACATTCATGAGATGGGCGTCATCAATATTGCCGGCAAGCTTGAACTCTACAGAAACTACGCAACGTTTGACAACACACCTGTAAACAACTTCTGCCATTGGGCGAACCTGATGGGCGATCCGGCGACAGCGATTTGGACAAAAAGCCTTTATCCCACCACCGTCGTTCACGCGAACACGATCAATCGTGGAACAAACAACGTAACCGTGACGGTGACGAACCCTGGTCTCCAAAATGTCGAAGGCGCGCTGGTTTGCCTACTGAAGGGAACCGAGACTTTTGCCCGCGGCTATACGAATGCAAACGGACAGGTTAACCTTCCGGTCGCGACTCCGACCACGGGCACGATGCTCGTTACAGTAACAAAGGAAGATCAGCGCCCTTATCTTGGCAATATTACCGTTACGAACGTTCCGGCGAATCTTACTTACAATTCGGTCAGCATTGACGACGACAACATAAGCGGCACGATCGGCAACAACGACGACGTACTGAATCCCGGCGAAACGATTGACCTAAATATCAACGTGACCAACACGGGAACGTCAACGACCGTGGCAAGTATCAGCGGCACGCTGACGTCGCCATCGGCAGGAATCACGATCGTGAATGGTTCACGTTCGTATCCCAACATCGCTCCCGGCGGCAATGCGAACCCCACTTCGCCGTTTAGGATTTCGGTTTCTTCGGTATTTAATAACGAACCGATTCAGTTGTTCCTTGATCTTTCGACGGATCAGGGACCTTACACTGTTCGGCTTGACTTGACGCCCGCGGCACCGGACGTTGCCTACACAAGTTTCTCGTTCGGCGGTCCCGGCGGCAACCTGAATCCGAATGAATCGGGTACTTTCACTCCGACAATCACAAACAGCGGAGCACGACCGCTAATTGGCGCGGACGGAATTTTGCGTTCGCTCGATCCGCGCGTAAGTGTAACGGACTCGGTAGGTATTTTTGGAAACATCAGCGCAGGCGCAACCGGCAGCACAGCAAGCAACACCTTCTCTATTGCCATAAGCAGCGCAATGTTCAACGGCCATGAGACGACGATGCAGCTTGTCGTGTATGACGACAGTGGTTTTAGAGACAGTGTGAATTTCGATCTGACGATCGGCATTTTCACGTCGACAAGTCCTTCCGGTCCGGACGCGTATGGGTATTACGTCTTTGACAACACGGAAACTCAGCCGGCCAACGCGCCGTCTTCTTACGAGTGGTTGGAAATTGCGCCTGCCATCGGCGGAAGCGGAACGAATTTGAACATGAGTGATACTGCGGAAGACGATGACGATACACAAGTCCTAACTCTTCCGTTCAACTTCATGTTTTATGGAAATACTTTCAGTCAAATCACAGTTTGTTCTAATGGCTGGATTGCCTTCGGTTCTTATCCGACAATGATCGACTTCCGCAACTACCGCATGGGCTCGCCGATAGGCCCGCCGAACATGATCGCGGCTTACTGGGACGACTTACGGGTTTCGGGTGCGACTGAAAATGTTTACACGTACTACGATACAGCAGAGAACTACTACGTGATCGAATGGAGAGCGCGCACATTGTGGACGAGCGCCGTCGAGATCTTTGAAATTATTCTCTACGACCCGGTGCACTATCCCTCTGCGACGGGCGACGGCAAGTTCAAGGTGCAGTACAACACCGTTAACCTTAGTGCCAACAATGCAACGAACGACAATCCGTATGCCAGCGTTGGTATTCAAAATGAAGATCACGCGATTGGTCTCGACTACTATTACTGGAACAGCTATGGTCCGGGTGCGGCACCGCTTACGGCCGGCCGCTCTACCATGTACACGACCGACGAAACCGGGCAGTTGAATCCGTCCGTTGAAGTCGCAACACCGAACGGCGGCGAAACGTACTACCTTGGCCAGCCGCTCAATGTACTCTGGTCGAGCTCAGCAATTTCCGGCACCGTAGACATCGAGCTAAATCGTAATTATCCCGGCGGCGCTTGGGAAGACTTGTTCACCGGTACGACGAATGACGGTGTGCAATCGTGGATTCCGACGGGTTCCGCGACGAACAATGCTCGTATTCGAGTTATGTCGGTTGATTTCCCGGCGGTTGGAGATACTTCGGATGCGGACTTTACGTTGATCGTTCCCACTGTTTCGCTCAGCACACCGAACGGCGGCGAGCTTTATGCGCCGGGCGGTCACGTTGAAATCGTTTGGTCCGCGACGGGATTGGGCCCGGCGAAGGTCGAACTGAACCGCGACTATCCAGGTGGAACGTGGGAAGTGCTTTCGGCAGCCGCGCCAGGCGGTTTGGCTTGGACTGCAACGGGACCGACGACCAATCACGCAAGAATTCGTGTTTCGGGCGTGGGATATCCCGCTGCATTCGACGAATCCGATGCCGACTTTACAATCGGCGTCGCACCTGTCGTAACTCATAAGCAGAAAGCTGACCAGGCCTCCGGCGCCGCAACGTTTGTGGCGTTGCTGCAGGATGACACGCCTGGTTCCGACGTCATGCGCGCATATTATCGTGTCGTGGGCGGAGGTTCGTTTGATTCCGTAGCATTCTCGGCAACCGGAAACCAGAATGAATATGCGGCAACACTTCCGGGGTTGGTGGACGGCAACTATGAATACTATGTGCAAGTTGTTGACGCCGAAACACTGACCGATCGCGTTCCCAACAGTGGAACGTATAAGTTCCAAGTTGGAGACATTTGCACGCCGTGGATTTCGCACGACGACGGTACTGCCGAAAACTACAACTGGGTGGACGGACCGGACTTTGAGTGGGCTGTCTACTATGACGTAACCAATTACCCGTTCAACCTGTGCTCAATTCAATACGCTGTGAATCCGACTGCACCGACGGAAATGAAGGCTTCGGTCATCGTGAGCGTATATCTGGCGGATGGTCAAGGCGGGAGCCCGGGAACGTTGGTTGTGCGCGACACCACCGGAACTACAAATGTGGTGGGCGGATTGCCCGGCGGCGCGGCATGGACGAATGTCGTATTCGGCAGCGTGCCGGTTACCGGTCCGTTCTATGTTAGCGTGAAGAACATCGAGCCTCGCGATTGTCCGGTGGCATTCGCATTGGATACGGATTCTCCGACGGGCAATTCTTATTTTTACGATGCCTGCGACGATACTTGGTATGCTGAAAGCGCTGCGACCGACAATGCCCGCAACGGTAACCGCATGATTCGGGTGAGCGGATTTAATTTCGATGCGCCGACGATAACGATTATCAGCAGCGGCAGCGACGTCGTGCTGAACTGGACATCGACCGGTGCACCGTTCTACAGAATCTTCTCGTCGACGAACGTGAACGGACCGTACGATACGTTGGTGGGATCGACGTCCAACACGACATTTACGCATGTTGGCGTGGCTAACACGCTGCTCCAGAATTTCTACATCGTCGTTTCTTCTGCAACGCCGTAGTTTTTCGGAACTGAATACAAAAAGCGGCGCGTCCCTCATGGGCGCGCCGCTCTTGTTTCTGCACGAAAGGAAAAGCCGTCGAAACATCGACGGCTTTTTTGTAGCGGGGGTAGGATTCGAACCTACGACCTTTGGGTTATGAGCCCAACGAGCTACCAGACTGCTCCACCCCGCAATAAGACACGTAATATAGGGGCTTAGGATTGGAGAGTCAAGTGCTTATTTACTCCGGTTTTCCTCATCATAATCTGGGGGAAGTTTTACGAGACAGCTCTCAACGCGGCGCGGGGTAGCTCCCAGCACTCGGATGACAATTCCATTAATTTCAATCTCTTCACCCGGCCTTCCGATATGACCCAGTTGATCTGACAAAAGGCCAGAAAGAGTTGCATAGTCGCCGTCTGGCGGCCTCCACCCTGTTGCCTCAGCAATATCCGAGAGGTCTGCGAGGGCTGAAACAAGGTACTTTCCTGCGGCCAGTCTTTTGATGTTGCCGCTCGGAATATCCTCGCTGGCCTCATACAATGGTCCAACCATCTCGCGGAAGATGTCTTTGAGCGTGACGATTCCATCCGTTCCACCGTGCTCATCGACCACAATAGCCGCAGGAATTCGCTGCTGTTTGAACTGCTCGAGCATCTCGACCAAAATCTTGGACTCTGGAACAAACGCCGCGGGCCGCATTACCTCGCGAATGGAGTCGCGAGGAAACAGGAGGTCGCGCGAATACAAAAACCCGACGATATTGTCGATGTTTTCGTCATAGACGGGTATGACGCCGTGGCGTGAATCAGTCACGGTCTCGATGACTTCCTGCATACTTGCATTTGCCGGCAAAGCGATCAGGACGGGCCGGGGAGTCATGATGTCTCGGGCGCGCACGTCCTTGCTGTGGAGATACCGTTCGAGAATCTCCGACTCTTTCTCTGTAACCGTGCCCTCACGTTTTGCCCGGCTGAGGACAGAGTCGATTTCACGTCTAAACAAAACGTCATATGTGTGCACGTTTTTTGTTGCCGGATCAGCGCTGCGGCGAATCATCCGTTCGAGCGGCGTTAGAATTGCCCGCACTGGCAGGAACAGCCAGAACAAAACATAGAGCGGCGCGGAAAGAAATCTGACCATCGGGTTGGCAAAGGCCATTCCCAGAGTTTTGGGGATCACCTCGCCAAAAACAAGTACGATCAGAGGAGAGATCACCATGGTCAAGAATTCCGGTAGACCTGCCTGATCCGCCCAAAGCACGAGCACAAACGAATACCCGACCATCGCCAGATTGTTGCCGACGAGTGTAGTGAACAGGTACCGCTCCGGAACAGACGACATGAAGTCCGCGAAACGCACACCAATCCGTCCGGCCTTTTTCCATCCGCCGATGATAATCCGGTCAAACGTCGTATAGGCGATCTCCATGGACGAGAAATACGCGCTAAGTGCCAACGCAATTAGTACGAGAATCAGGAGGTCCATGGTTTTCCAATTGTTGCAGCGAGTTTGCCTGCGGACAGTTCAAGCAATGCGGACGAAAACTCCTCTACTTGATTGTGACGCAGCTTGACACAAAGCCTTGTGCCGTCTCCAGTGGCGGAAAAGTCAACCGGCGCAGAGAATTTTCCGGCCAATTGATAGACAATACTCTGCAAGTCGTAGTCTGCTTCGATTTCCGCAGTCACTCCCGTTCGATGTCGTCTTTTGGGCGTCGCATCCAAGGCGAGCGCAACACACTCACCATAGGCTCTGACCAGTCCGCCCGTGCCGAGTTTTGTGCCGCCGAACCAACGTGTCACGATCACACCGCAATTTTGCAATTCATGTTTCTTGATTTCCTGCAAGATCGGAATTCCCGCCGTACCTTTGGGTTCACCGTCATCGCTCTGTCGCTCTATCAAGTTGTCATTCCCTCGTACTATGTACGCCCAGCAATTGTGCGTCGCGTCGTAGTGGGTCTTTCGCATCTCGGCAAGCAACGTCTCAAACGCCGGTTCATCATCGATGGGACAGACATAGGCAGAAAAGCGCGAGCCCAGCACGCGCGTTTGCGCCGTGCCGGGCTCTGCCAGAGTTAGGAAATCTTCAGTCAGCATCGACCGATGAGTTACCCCTTGCGATGCATTAAGGTAGCCTGCGCCGCGGCCAGTCGAGCGATCGGCACGCGGAATGGACTGCACGAAACGTAGTCCAAACCGGCTCCATCAAAGAAAATCACGGACGACGGTTCGCCGCCGTGTTCACCGCAGATACCGACTTTGAGTTTCGGCTTCGTCTGACGGCCGCGCGACGTACCCATTTCGACCAACTGGCCGACGCCGTTTTGATCGATTGCTTCAAACGGATCCGCGGGAAGCAGTTGACTCGAAACATAGTGCGGTAAGAAGCGTCCGGAATCGTCGCGGGAAAGTCCCATGCAGGTTTGCGTGAGGTCATTCGTACCGAAGCTAAAGAACTCGGCCTGCTGAGCGATTTGATCGGCGCAGAGCGCGGCGCGCGGCAACTCTATCATCGTGCCGACCAAGAAGTCCACGGACACACCGGCTTCTTTAAAGACTTCTGCAGCGACGCGGCGAATTACGTCGCCTTGCGATTTCAGTTCACCGGGAGTCATGACGAGCGGCACCATGACTTCGGGATGCACGTCAATACCTTCCTTCTTCACGATTGCGGCCGCGGAGAAAATCGCGCGCGCCTGCATTTCTGTGATCTCAGGGTAAACCACGCCCAAACGACAACCGCGATGTCCGAGCATCGGGTTCATTTCGTGCAAGTCTTCGACCTTGGCTACAATCTCCTTAGCGGATACGTTGAGCTTCTTCGCGAGGTCATTCACGGCAGCGTCGCCATGTGGCAAGAACTCATGCAGCGGCGGATCGAGCAAGCGGATGGTCACAGGCAACCCATTCATTACGCGGAAAATGCCTACGAAGTCTTCCCGTTGATAGGGCTCGAGTTTCGCAAGAGCTTTCTTGCGGCCTTCGAGATTGGGAGCGAGAATCATTTCACGAACGGCATCAATGCGGTCACCTTCGAAGAACATATGCTCAGTACGAGTCAAACCGATACCTTCGGCGCCGAACGCGAGCGCATTGCTGCACTGATTGGGCTGATCTGCGTTTGTGCGAACTTTCATACGGCGGTATTTGTCGGCCCAGCCCATCATCTTTGCATAGAGCTGGAACATCGGCGCATCTTTGGGATCAAGAGTTTTGTCGAGCAAAACTTGAATCACTTCGGACGGCTTGGTGGGAATATTGCCTTTGTAGACGTCGCCCGTCGATCCGTTTAGAGAAATCCAATCACCCTCTTTGACAGTAACTCCGCTGGCCGAGAACGTTCCCTTCGAATAGTCGATGTGAATCGCTTCGCAACCCGCGACACAGACTTTACCCATTTGCCGCGCGACCAACGCCGCGTGCGACGTCATGCCGCCGCGCTGCGTGAGAATACCCTGCGCCGCGTTCATGCCGCGAATATCTTCCGGACTGGTTTCGATACGCGCGAGAATCACCTGCTCACCTTTGGCGGCCCACTCTTCAGCGTCGCTGGCATGGAAGACGACTCTTCCCGTGGCCGCGCCGGGACCAGCGTTCAAACCGCGTGCAACCGGAGTTTCAGCTTTGAGTTTGTCCATGTCAAAAATTGGACGAAGCAACTGGTTCAACGCATTCGGATCGACGCGCAGTACAGCTTCTTCTTCGGTCAAGAGTTTCTCATCGACCATTTCGACGGCAATACGAATCGCGGCCATACCGGTACGTTTGCCCGCACGGCACTGCAGCATCCACAATTTCTTGTCTTGGATTGTGAACTCGATATCGTTCATGTCCTTATAGTGCGACTCGAGTTTGTCGGAGATATCAAGGAGCTGTTTGTAAGCATCAGGCATCGCTTCTTCAAGGGACGGATATTTTGACTTGCGGTCGCCTTCGGGAATCTTGTGATTCTCTGCCCACGTCTTGGATGCCTTCAGAGCAACTTGCTGCGGAGTGCGTGTACCGGCAACGACGTCTTCGCCTTGAGCATTAACCAAGAATTCGCCGTAGAAAACCTTTTCGCCGGAGGCAGGATCACGCGTGAAGGCCACGCCCGTCGCGCAGTCGTTTCCGAGATTGCCGAAGACCATGGCTTGCACGTTGACGGCAGTACCCCAGCTTTCGGGAATCTTGTTCAAACGGCGGTAGACGATCGCGCGCTCGTTCATCCATGAACCGAAGACTGCGCCGACGGCGCCCCAGAGTTGTTCATACGGATCATCCGGGAAGGCCATGCCTTTGCGTTCACGAATTGCTGCCTTGAACTCGCCGACGAGTTCTTTCAATTGATCAGCCGTGAGTTCGGAGTCATACTTGACGCCGGCTTTTTTCTTCTTGGCATCAAGCATGTCTTCAAACGGATCGTGTTCTTCTTTGGTTTGCGGCTTAAGATCCAGTACGACGTCGCCATACATCGCGACGAATCGGCGGTAGGAATCATAAGCGAAGCGCGCGTCACCGGAGCGCTTGATCAATCCTTCTACGGTTTTGTCATTCAAACCGAGGTTGAGAATCGTGTCCATCATGCCGGGCATCGAAGCACGTGCGCCGCTGCGGACGGAAACGAGGAGCGGGTTTTGGTTGTCGCCAAACTTTGCTCCGGTGAGTTTTTCAACGTAAGCAATGCCGTCTTTCACCTGTGCAGTCAACTCTTGCGGATAAGAGCGGCCGTTTGCATAGTAATATGTGCAAACTTCGGTCGAAATTGTAAAGCCGGGAGGCACGGGAAGTCCCATGTGGTTCATTTCGGCGAGGTTCGCCCCTTTTCCGCCCAACAGGTCTTTCATGTCGGCGCGACCGTCCGCTTGGCCGTTGCCGAAGGTATAAACGTACTTACTCAAGGTTTTCTCCGGAAATGTAGTCTTAGGAGGACGATATGAAAACCGTCCAAAGGAATGTAGGCTATTTGAGGAGCACGGCCTTAACCGTGCGTGATTCGTTCTTGGTATTCAGACTTAACATGTAGATTCCCGACGCTTGCGCGGAAGCATCCCAGTCAAGCGAGTTGCTTCCGACATGTGCGAGGACCTTTTGCTCGTAAACAAGTTGGCCCCGAATATTGTACGCTATAAACAGGACTTCTTGCGCGACTGGGGAATCGTAAGATAGAGTGATTGCAGGATTGAACGGATTGGGGTAGGCAGTCTTTAACTCGAAACTCTTCGGAAGGGAAATCTGTTCCAAAGAGGACGTTATCACACGGTGGACGGCAGACTTTAGAATCCAACCGTTGGGATCCAGCAAGACGGAGTCGAAATCGGCAATATCGGCAGTGGACCACTCACCATTTTGATCCGGTATCACCCAGATTGTATCGAGAATAACGGCATCGTTAACATATCCGGCGAGCTCGATGGGCATCGTGTATTTGTTCGTGGATTGAAGCTGGTTGACCGTGAGCCGCGGCGCGCCAGAAATATCGTAGAGCACCTCGTAGCGGGGATAACCAACTCCTTCGAACACCCATTCGTCAAAGAACCACTGCAGCGTCGAGTCATAATGGGATTCGCACACAGATTGAAACTCTGCGGTCGTCGCGTTGGCGAAAGCGTATTGCTCGCCATAGTCTCGAAGTGTCTCGAAGAACAGCGAATCTCCTAAGACCCAGCGCAGCATATGCAAAACACAGCCGCCTTTGGCATAAACGATGTTTCCCCAATAGTAATCGGGATCATAGATCGTGGACGAACTTCCGGCATTTCGAGCGCCGACTTGAAGATCGACCCGGACATAGTTTCGAAAATCCGGTTCGCCGCGCGTCCACTCCATGCCAAGCGCTTCGCAATAGGAAGCAAATCCCTCGTTCAGCCAAAGATCACGCCAATCCGCGATAGTCACCCAATCACCCCACCACATGTGCGACATTTCGTGGAACAAAAGCCAATCGTAAGCATTGTTGGACCCGACGAGGTCATCACGGTGCGAAACGCACGTGACGTGTTCCATGTCACCTTTGCGGGTCATGTTGTAGCCAAAACGGTCAAAGACAAACGGCCCGAAATGCGCTGCAAACGAGTCCAGACAGGCCGGAACGGCCGTGAAATGAGTTTGCGCCTGTGTCCAACGCGACGGGTAAACGAAATTCTCGATTACGGGATCACTTTCGCGTTGCGTCATGATCAGGTAATCCGAGACTGACACAAAGAGCAAATAGGTCGATACGGGTTGATCGAGCCGGTAGTGCCACGTACTGGTGCTATCCGCATGCAAGACAGAGTCAAGTCTGGCCCCTGCGCTCACACCAACGAGATGCGGGGGGACGTGCAGCCAGATTTCCCATTCGGTTTTGTCATTGGGATCAGAGTAAATCGGAATCCAATTGTAATTTGCAGGCGGCGGATGAATGTCTAATCCGTCTCCCATCGAATAGCAAATCTGCGGCTTCCAGCTTAATTCCCCGGCGAAGCGCATGCCTCCCCAACTGTCAATTGAATCCGGAGTACCTTGATAGAACAACGTGAAATCAACCGTATCTCCAAGCTGCAGCGATGGACTCAAGTATACCTGCAGGGAGTCCTCGCCCACTCTGCCGATGGAATCAACCGTGTGAGAAAGGCTCGATGTTGAGTCAATGGTCAAGCCCGAAGTGAGCCTTAGGTCAATTCGCGGCAAGGGTGCTTCATCAACCGCTACCAAGTACCGCGCAGACCCGCTGATGTGCTCTTGGTCGAGATCGACGGTTAGATCTGACCAGATTTTGATCGTGTTGTATTGATGAAGCGAGTCGTCGAGTGTACCGATCCTGCCGTGTCGGCACAGCGCGTGCCGGTTCGGCTCGGAGTAGTCAACTATGCCGAATTTGTCCCGGGGCTGGCCAAAGGCAAGAGCGGGAATCAATATCAACAAAAACAATATCATAAGTAATCAGTTTTACCGAGCAGAAAACAACTCAAGTTACGCTTTTCTGACCCAATATGCAATAATTCGCTTTGGAGACAAAAGCACAAAAGGCCCTTTTCGGGCCTTTTTATTCAGAATAAGAGCGTTCTGTTAGAGGGTTCTGCGCAGGAAGGACCGTGCAGTCTTCTCAAAAATAGGTGAATCAGCGCGCTTACAAACAGTCGACGGTCCACTTTCCTGAATTGCCTCGACTCGGTAGAAGCGCTGGTTTTGGCTGGCACTCTCGTGGTCGTCATAGGTCGTATCCGTTGTGACGGCAATTGGAATAAAGGGTTCCTGCAGTGACGGAGCCGCATATATTTTGTAAGTCGCGTTCTTACTCGTTGATGGCGACCATTTAAGCCCAATGATCTCTCCGGGAATGACAATGAGATTTCGCGCAGGCGCGACTTTGGGAGTGCCTTCACTAATTTGAGCTTGCGAGATTTCCCAGTACTTGTTTGCGTAATAAACAAACTTTAGCACAACCGAATTCTGCCCGGCCAGCGCATTCAAGCCGCCTTCTTCAATCCAGTTGTGACCCGGCGCATCCATGTCGTCCGCACGCCAAATTAGAATCGGGAACGACGTACCGTTGTCCGTGCTCGCGAGAATTCTCGCCGCCGAGGTTTCACCGGTATTGTGTCCAGTCAGCATGCTACAAAATGACAAGGTCGGGCTCGCAAAGGAACTCAAATCAAACGGCGTGGTCACATAGGTCGAGACTCGCCCCGGTTCCTCACCCATCAGAACGATACTCCTCTCCCCTTCTTGATCTTTGATCAAAGAGAAGGTTCCATTCGAGCCGCGTTTTCTCATCCAATTGAGAGTTTCGGCTACGGGAGTAATTTCTACGATTCGGTCCGCATAGTTTTCCACGACCAACTGGTATTCGTCCGTAACAGTCGTATTGCTCGGGAGGGAGCGATCCGCCGCACGCAAGCGATAATAAACGGTTGTGCCAAGCGGCTGCGCGGGAAGTTGAGCGGAATAGCCACTCACTCCACCTTGCATAGAGACAGTTTCAAATCCGCCGTTGTTAATGCGATAGTCGCAAGCGACGAAGTCTATCTCGCTTTCATCTTGTACGTCGGCAAAGATCGGAATCGGCGCACCGGGATGATGCCACGCTCCAATCGGAATATGTGTGATCACCGGAGGTGTCAAATCGTGTAGCACGGGAATTTCAAACCACTCGAGAATACTGCGGATCAGGTGTACGCGGGTGGACGGAGCATGCGCGTCATTGAGTGCTCCAAGCTCGATTGACGCGCCGACCGTGCGATAGGTCTCGCCGGCATTGGCAACACCAAGACAATAGACCGCGTTCGATCTGTCATTATTCAGAATCTCGAACGCGCCATCTCGTGCTTGGATCCGGTCAATGAAACTGTTTTCACCGCTGTAAGAGAATTCCATGCCGTCCGTAAACCGTCCACGGACACCGGCAATCGGCCCGGCATCGCCATAGCCGTCGGAGACGCCTTCAATGCCGAAATAGGGATGAAGAGCGGTCTGATAGTCGAAGGCCCATACGTCACCACCTTCCCAATAGCACGCACCTCCGTCGTCCAAGTAGGCGGCGATACGCTGCGCGGATTGAGTGGACAACGGTTGTTGGTTCGGATGGACGCCGCAGAATATCCATATGGATGCGTAGCGAGAGAGATCCGTCGGCAATACTGTGGCCGTTTCATGTTCTATACCCAAGACGTCCAGTGCTCCGACAATCCCCGGAACTTGCTGAGGTTCGGAATCGAGCACGTAGAGCAGCACAGGTACTTGGCCGATGCGATAACGTCCCCAAAAATCCTGGTCATCGTTATTGGCGGCGGTTAGTGCAACATTGTATTCAAATGGAAAACCGCGCGGGGTAATCGAGTCACATACAAAATCGAAAGTAACCGTTTCGGTCGCTCCGGCATCAATGCTGTCGGCAGTCCAGCGCGTATTTTGAATATGCAGATAATTGTGGTCGGGCAAGCAGTCTGCTGCCGGCAGCCGCAAAGGTTCTCCGCCGCGATTGACGAGCGTGAGTACAAGTTCCAACTGCTCGCCTGCTTCGGGAAGACCGTCTCCGTCCCCTTCGAGTTCAGAAAGTGACTGCGACTCCAGTTCGATTTGCGGAGCTTGCAGTAAGATTGAAAAACTTCCGGCGAACCGCGCATTCGTTCCGGTGCCCAGCCACGCCTGAATAACTGCGGCAGCACCATTTTGCGCGGAAGACGAGATCGAGTACGATGCAGTCGCGTCGAGCCAATCTTCTGTTTGCGGAGCGAGCGCGGGCACACTCAACGTTAGCGGCGATATGGCCAGCGCACTGCTGCTGCACTCGAGCCGGAGTGTCGCTGGAGTCGAAACGGCCGTTCCGGCATTTCGTAAAAGCACCCGCAGAGTTCCACTCTCGCCTCTGTCGGCGTGTCCATCCATGTCACCTGACGATTCGTCCAACTCAATTTCCTGCAATTGGACGAGCGGACCAGCAATGGGCACAACCGTTACCGTACGTTCAACCGTCATGATGCCGCTGCCTCGAACGACTATGGTCCACGCATGTTCTGACGAGAACGGCAGCGTTACCAAAGCTAATCCATCCGAATTTGTCTGCGTCAGTCGCGGCGGAGTCGTCGGACTTGATAGAATGACGTCCGCATTCGTTACTGCGTGTCCACCCGCAAGGACTGTTATGGGAATTTGCGCCGTGCCGACCGGCACGACCTCAGGCACGGTTACGTTAGAAACAACCGGCGCGCGGGTGAAAGGTCTCAATGACGGATCACCCAGCAATTCAAATTGCTGAATGGTTTCCTCGGTGAGCTCGCCGGGTCCTTGCGGAAACGACTCCGCGCACCGCAGCTTGCCGTAATCAAGCGCCTTGCCGACGCTCGTATAGCCGTGCTCAAACACTGCTTCAAGCGTCGCGATGCCGATCGTGTCACTGAAAAAGAACGCCGTGCTTTCGGTTGCACCGATGTAGCACAATGCTCCGCCGTTCAGTAAATCAAGCGTCCATTCTTCGGCGATAGATTGCTGTGGCTCATCGAAATCGGCCGTCGCACAAGCAACGGAGACGACGATTGCGGGACGAGAATCTTGAATTTGCGGGAGTGAGTTGTCCGTAAAATGCGGTGCAACCGACGACCACGCGGTCGACGTGCCGTGGCCGATGTAAAACGTCCATAGCGGCTGTTCGGTCAGCGACGCAATTAGAAGCGGAAGCGCGCCGCTCTGCGGCTGCTGCAATCTCGTCGAGTTTAGTCCGCCGGATTCGAACAAAGCGTCGACGTGGAGTCCGTGCTGAGGATCGAGCGCCACTGAGCTTGAGAAAACCGTGGCATTCCCCGATTGTGAAACTTGTCCGTCGCGCTCGTACGCGAGCGCACGATTCAGCCACTGCGAGAGCTGGGTTGCACTTTGAACAGGCAACCTTCCCACTGATATGTCAGGCAGATAGTCTGAACCTGAAAGACAGCTATAGGGATGATCCGTCAAGCTGGATCCCACGCCGTAGAAGGCAGGAATGTCTTCGTGGTCTCCGATGATGAAGAGGAACTCGGGCGGCGTTTCGGCTTGATCGAATTGAGACTGCAGATAGTTCTTTAGTGTGGCCGATGTACTGGCGACTTCGGAATAGATAATCAACTCAGACGGAATTCCGCATGTTCTCTTGAACGCGCGCCATTCCGTCAATAGGTCGACATATTCAGGCTGCGTAACAATCCACATGCGGGGCGAGCTTAAGTCTGCCGGCGGTTGGTTTTGTTGATTGGTTCGCGCCAGATCGGCCATGAAATCGTTTTCGTACTGAGAGCCTGTTGAATTGGCATCCAGGCTCTGACCTCTGCTCAAACTTACCACAAAGCTCAAACGATCATACACCGTAAGTTCGCGCGACGCCGGTACGTAGAACAGCGGATTGACGCGGACAAGCGTCATATTCGATCTTCCGAGTAAACCGCCACAAACGGTTTCGACGAGCTGGCTTGGAAACGGAGTGGATTGAGCATAGAGATCTTCGTTGGGAAGATACGTGAGACTTGCTTCGACCGCACGGTCCAGAAATTCGGGAGCGGGCAGCGGCGGTGCGCAAGACGTCGCATGTGTCTGTTCGGAAATTAAACTAAAATCACCGACCGACACATCCGCCGGAATCCACACCGAGATAAACGGCAACGCGGGTTCTCCGGGGTGTGAGTTCTTGGGCAAACCTTCCACGTGGATATCCGTCCAGCGAACACCGGAGAGAGTCAGGCTGTCCATTGTGAGAGCCGGCAGAACGACATCAAGCTGCCATTCACTCCGGCTAAGTTGCCGCCAAGTGACAGCATGTGAGTTGTCCGCACGCGCGGCCGCGCCCAAAGCACAAGTGGCCTGGCAAAACAGCACAAGCAGAGTAATCGCAACAAGCCGTTTCATTCCATCAACCTTTTCAGGCAATTCATAGCGTACAATGAAGCAAGAGCAAACCACACGCCCGGGACTAAAAAAGGCTCTCGGCGAAACACCGAAAGCCTCCTCGCGATTCCCCTTCAGTGGGAATCAGGACAAAACTTCAACATGAAAAGCCTGATCGCCTTTGGGACCGGGCACAGTCTCATATTTCACGCGGTCACCGGGTTCCAGCACGCGATATCCGCGGCCTTGAATCGAAGAATAATGCACGAATATTTCGGCACCGGACGAAGACTCGATGAAACCAAAGCCCTTCTTCTGTGAGAACCACTTGACGACTCCCGTATCGGACACGCCGGATGCGACGGAGGATTTTGCGTGAATAGAGGTAATCATTGAACTCCTTATCGTTTAGGCAGCCAGTCCGACGGAATGTCGGCATCGTGGCCGAGATAGTGCAGTCTATACTGAACATAGCGAGCGGCTGTATCTAAAAGTCCCTGCCGCTCCTCGGGACTTAAGTCTCTTTTCTTCTTGGCAGGCACTCCAGCCCATAACTCGCCGGGCGGAATAACCGTCTTTTCCAAAACAACAGAACCAGCAGCGACGAGTGCCTGTTCACCAACGACAGCATGATCCAAGACCCGAGCGCCGATTCCAATGAGGCACCCTCTTTTTAGAGTGCAGCCATGAACAACTGCGGCATGCCCAACTGAAACCTGATCTTCCAGAGTCAACGGCGCTTTGGCAATGGTGACGTGGCAGATCACGCCATCCTGCAAGTTGACCTGCTTTCCGATGCGGATCCAGTTGACGTCGCCGCGAACCACGGTCCCGAACCAAAGGGAGGACTCTTCACCGATTTCGGTGTCCCCGATCACTACAGCAGTTGGAGCCAACCAAACGGAGTCATGGATGACCGGAGCCTTGTCTTGATAGGGCAAGATTAGGGCCATCTTGGGGCCTCCACGATACGTCCAGAATTGTCGAGTCCGGCCCATCGCGCGATCGAGCCGGACTCATTAGGCATTGCCCCCCGCCGGTGTCTTTCAATTATTCTTACGCGAGGCGAAGTCGATAAGTTTCCACCATTGAAGGACTTTTTGTCTGGGCTTTTCATCGACGTGTTGCAAAAATGCTTCCTGTTTATTAACTTTTGTATAATCATAATTTTAGATATGAAGTTCTTAGCTGCATCGTCTTGAAATGCCCCAAAATTCGTGTAAATGAACCGATTTCCTTTTTTGAAATCTCCTTGAATTTGCTTACGTTTGGTCAAACACAAAAACAACTTGAATCGAGCATGAGTTCATTGGTTAAATTCTGGATTGCATCCACGCTCATATTGTTCCTATTGGCCCTGTGGCCAGCTCTGCAAATGGCAAAGACCGGGGGGAATGTGGAAACGGCCTCTCGGATCGGAGAAGAGGCAAAACTCGTGGACTATTTTTGTCTCGCGAAAATTCCGACGGGAGGTCGCGTCAACATTCCCACCGAGTGGGAGAAGGTCTTAAACGCGGACATAAAGGTCAGAGAGTCAGCGGGTGAAGCTGCGGGCGATATTGGCCTTCCGCGGGAACGTCAGGATGAAATTACGTCCTTAAAGTCCGGCGGCGGTTTGCTCCATGCGGACAAGGACAATGTAAGCTATGTTCTGCGTTCCGGTCAAGGACGCGACTGGTACTTGGTTTTAACCAAGAAAAACACGGGCGGTATTGTGTCCGAGAAAAAGGATGCTCAGTCTCCAAGCCCGATCGCACTTGCAGTTGCTTTCGCGCTCGTGGGTGGCTTATTGATGACCTTATTGGCGAAGGTCGCGCTGAGAGGAAATCCGGACAAGCAGTAGCAAAAAATCGAATCAAGTATGCGGCTGCATGACGATTCGTGCAGCCGCTTTTTTATTTGCCGAAAGCGTAGTCGTAGGCTTTTAAGAGCTTCGTGACACTGTGATCCCACGAGAGTTCTTCGCGCAGCCTCGCTCCCCCGAAGGCACCCATGCTCGCCCGCCGGTCCGGATCGTCAAGCAGTGCGAGAATCTGCCGGGCAAAATCCTCGACGTCATTGTCTTTGGCATAGACCGCGGCATCACTCGCGGAGAACTCTGACTCTGTCAAGCGGTACGAAACGATGGGCTTGTTCATCGCCATATACTCAAGAATCTTGTTCATGGTGCAATGTGTGTTGAGCGGGTTGATCGGATCCGGAGCGCAGCACACGTCGGCTGTCGAAAGCACTTCACGAACTTGTTCATTTGAGACGCGGCCCGTAAATTCGACGACGTTTTCGAGATTCAAGTCGCTCGCCATCTGTTTCAGGACACCGAGATTTTCACCGCCGCCCATAAGCAGAAAGTGAATATCCTCTCTACCCCACTCTTTCGATATTAGTTGTGCAGCGCGGAGAAGATGGTCAAGCCCGTCCTGCGCGCCCATCGTGCCGAGATAAGTTGCAAGAAACTTTTTGCCGCGCTTCCACTCGGGATTCGCAGGCAAAGGAGAAAACCTTTTGAGGTCCGGCGCACTTCGGACAACAAATACTTGTTCGGGTTTTAGGTTTCCCCTCTGAATGGCAATCTTCTTGTACGATTCATTCGTTGAGATCACAGCTTTCGCGGTGCGGTAGGTCCAACGTTCGAGTTTTCGAAGGATTTTCAGGATCGCGCCGCCTTTGCCGGGATACTTTGACTCGAAAGTCTCAGGGCTTAGGTCGTGCTGGTCGAACAGGAAATTCACTCCGAAGAGTTTGAATGGCAACGCGACCAAGAAAAAGAGGTCAGGTGGATTGCAGGCATGAATGACTTTGAATCCGCGGCGAAAGAAAACATACAGCGCGAAGAAGAACGTCCACGCTATAGCCCATGAGTATTCCCAGGCATAACCGATCGCGCGGTTGGCCGTGTAGGGCATGGGATACCGGTAGATATGAACGCCTTCGAGGGTCTCGTAGAGCTTTTTGTCCACCATTTGCGGACAAATGACACTGACCTGATAGCCGGCGCGCGAAAGAGCCAGAGACTCTTGCCACACACGCCGGTCAAAAGGTACCGAAAGGTTTTCGACTAAGACGAGAACCTTACCAGCAGACGCCATGATACTCCGCATGAATTTTGTCGGAATCCGGCACGCGGGCCAAGTCGTAGACGATTTGCTGCCTTGTCAGTTTCTGCAGCACGGGACCGAACTCGGCGTCGTTGTAGGTCACCATAACCACTTCGGAATGCGCGGCGATGTCGTCGGGATTCTCGCAAAGTAATTCGGCCAAATGCGGTATTGCGGACTCGATGAAAGCCTTGTTCGATCCCATCAAACGAGCAAGCGAGACGTTTCGATCGTAAATCTTGATATCGAAGCCCTTGCCAAGCAGCGTCTCGACCAGTTCGACGACCGGGCTTTCGCGCATGTCGTCCGTACCTGCTTTGAACGCGAGTCCCAAAACTCCGATCTTCTTTTTGCCGAAAGACTGCACGGCTTTGAAGGCACGCTTGACGCTCTCTAAATTCGAAGACATCAGCGAGTAAAGCAGCGGTGTTTCGAGGTTGTTTTGACGGGCGCAGGCCGTGAGTGCACGGACATCCTTGGGAAGACACGATCCGCCAAACGCGAAACCGGGTTTTAGATAGTAAGGCGAGAGATTGAGTTTCGTATCCGTGCAAAAGATTTCCATGACACGGTGGCTGTCGACGCCGACCGATTTGGCGATTGCGCCAATCTCGTTGCCGAATACGACTTTCACGGCATGGAAGTTGTTGTCGGCATATTTGACGAGTTCGGCTTCTTCGATTTTTGTGTAGTGAAAGGCACCGGGCAAGCCTTCATAGAGCGCCGCGACTTGCTTTGCGGCCACGTCGTGCTCGGCGCCGATGACGGTTTTAGGCGGATCGAAGAAGTCGCGAACGGCCGTCCCTTCGCGCAAGAACTCCGGATTGTAGGCGACGTAAAAACCGCTCCCTTCACCTTTGCCGGAGAATTTCTCGAGGCGCGGAAGGAGTTCTTTGCGAGTCGTGCCGGGCAGCAAAGTGCTGCGCACCACAACCGTGTGCGGGCGATCCAAAGTTTTGATGGTTTCGCCGATTTGCTCGCAAACACGCCGGGCATACTCGGTGTTCAAGGCGCCCGAGGGAAGCGACGGAGTGCCAACACAGATCAGGGATATTTCCGTGTTGCGCACCGCTTCTTCGATGGACATTGTGGCATTCAATCTTCCGGCTGCCCGGTGTTTTGCGATCAGTTCCGGAAGTTCTTTCTCGACAATCGGACTCTTTCCTTCGAGGAGGAAGTTCACTTTTGTGGAGTCCACATCGATGCCCCAGACTTCGTGTCCGGATTCGCACAAACACGCGGCGGATACGCAGCCGACATAGCCGAGGCCAAATACGCTTATCTTCATGTAACTCTAATCAAAAATTTGATTTGTATAGACCATAAGTGTAACGAAACTCTTGGAATTGTGCAAACATCGCGGCAGGAAGATTGTGCTTGTCGGTGCTTGCCTGTTGGGCGTTGTTTCTAATCAAACGTTCAACAGATGTGTCTTGATATTTCAGTAGTTTAGGCTTATCTTGAAGAACAGGAGGCACAATTTGAATACGAAGACCAAACTCCGCATCATGCGGGAAAAACTAAAGAGTGCGGGCATTCATGCCTACCTCGTCCCCAGCTCCGATCCTCATAACAGTGAGTATACACCGGAACGCTGGCAAAGGCGAGCCTATATCAGCGGATTCACCGGGTCTGCCGGTGAGATTTGTATTACGACAAAATCTGCGGCGCTGTGGACGGATTCGCGTTATTTTCTTCAAGCTGAGCGCGAACTTTCAGGTTCGGGCGTCAAACTGATGAAGATTGGCGTGCCGGGTACGCCGGGACTGACTCAATGGCTCACGTCGCAACTGCCGAAGAACGGCAAGGTCGGCGTAAATCCTCAAGTAGTCTCGCGGCAACGATTTCTGGACTTGCAGAAAGAGTTTTCCGAAGCTGGACTGCAGCTTGTTCCGGTCGCTCGCGACCTTGTGGACGCCGTATGGGAAAACCCGCCTGCAATTTCTTCTCTTGCGCTTGAAGTTCATGAGCTGAAGTATGCGGGCGAGTCCGTCGCCTCAAAATTGAAGAGCGTACGCAGAGAAATGAAAGCTCACGGCGCGACGGCACATGTGCTCAACGAGTTGGACGCGATCGCGTGGCTGCTCAATTTGCGTGGGCGGGACGTGGAATACAATCCCGTCTTCGTTTCGTACGCAATCATCAAGGAAAAGACCGCTCATCTCTACGTCGATTTGGGAAAGGTGACGCCAGCAGTCCGCAAACACCTCGGCAAGCACGTTCAGGTTCATCGCTACGACAGTTTCGGTGACGCGATGAAGAAACTCGGCAAAAGCCGGGGCAAAGTATGGGTTCACGACGCGACGGCATCGCAATGGATGTACTCGCTGTTGGGAAAAGCGCAACTCGTGACCGAGCGTTCTCCAATTACGCTGCTCAAGGCCATGAAACTGCCGGCGCAAATTCGCGGCATACGTTCCGCGCATATTCGCGACGGAGTGGCGATGGTGAAGTTTCTTTCGTGGATTGACGCAAATATCGGCAAGATACCGATGAGCGAATTGTCTCTCGAAGTCGAGTTGGAACGTGCTCGGTCGGCAAGCTCGCTATATCGTGGTCCGAGTTTCTCTCCGATTATCGGCTATGCGGCCAATGGAGCGGTGGTGCACTACCGCGCCGTTCAAGCAACCAGCAAGCAAATCAAAGCCCGCGGTTTGATGGTTGTGGATTCGGGCGGACAGTACCCGGACGGGACGACGGATATCACACGAGTGGTTCCCTGCGGCAAACCGACCCGCGAGCAGAAAGAGAATTTCACGCGCGTCCTTAAAGGCCATATCGCGATTGCGACCACTCCGTTCCCGATTGGAACGCGAGCCGTGCAACTGGACACCCTTGCCCGCAAGTCGCTTTGGATGGCCGGACTTAATTATGGACACGGGACAGGGCACGGGATCGGGCACTTTCTGTGCGTTCATGAAGGACCCGCCTCGATAGCCATTCGATTCCCCAACGAAGTTTTGCGGCCCGGGATGGTTCTTTCCAACGAACCGGGTTACTACAAGAATGGGGAATACGGAATTCGAATTGAGAATCTCGTCTACGTCACTCAAGACATGGACAGGCCGGGATTCCTGACGTTCAAGAACTTGACATTTTGTCCAATCGATCGTCGATTGGTCGAAGTGAAGTACCTGACGGATTTTGAGCGAAAGTACCTGAACGACTATCACGCGGAAGTGCGCAAAGTTCTTGCACCCAAGTTGCGCGGCGCGGCGAAGGCATGGCTATTGAAGATGACGAAGCCGCTCTAAACTCGAAATAAGTGAATCGCAAAACGGGACTCAATTTGAGTCCCGTTTTCTTTTTCTGTAAATGATAACCCGCTCGGAGAGTTTTAAAATGTCAAGATCGAATATCTCTGCAATCCATCTGATAGTGCGTTCCGTGTAGAACACCACGTGGGTAGGGTCTTGCGCATACCACCACGTCGAAACATCGGCGTCGCTGGGAAGCAGCAGCGTCATCACGCCGAGCACTCCACCGGGTTCCAGCATTTCAGCTAGCTTCTTCCACTCTCCGCGCGGTTCGCGAAAATGCTCCGCCGTTTCACAGCAGACGATTCCATCATAACGGCGTTGCAGCACATTTTTGTCATCCGCGAAGAAAGGATCGTAGATCGAAACGGTGTGGCCGGATTCCCGCAGCAGCATCGCCAATACCGGTTCCGGCCCGCTGCCGTAATCAAGCACGTTTGCGCCCGCGCGAAGCTGGCTTTCAAACGGTTCGGCAAGGTTTTGCAGAAATCCTACATAGCGTTCGTCTTCGCGCGAATTATTGTGCTGTTCGTAGCGTGCCCTTTCGGCTTCCGCGGAAAGATGTTCATCCGGGTGCACAAACGCCAACCCGCAGGAGTTGCAACTTGCTCCAAGCCGCGTCGAAATCCGGCGCGGATTGAGTGCAGCAGTTTCGTTGCAGAGCGGGCAGGTCATGAAGTCAGTACAGTCTACTTCATCAACACAAGTTTCGTGATACGAGTCTCCTCGTGGTGCGTAATTCTGGCAAAGTAGGTGCCAGACGGCAGACTCGCACCTGAGAACTCGAGCACGTGAGAACCTGCGGAATACAATTCGTCGGCAAGCATCTCAACAAGCCGTCCAGTGATATCGTAGATGCCTAATTTGACATGGCCGTCCTGCGGGAGATCGAACTGTACACGCGCAGCCGGATTGAACGGATTTGGATAGGCTGCCAAAGAAACCTCATTGGGCAAAGCAGACGGTGATTCCACATCGCTCGCATAGTCGATTCTAAACTGCCAAGTGCCGCTTGAAGTCGAGACCGTGTCCGTACCGTCTGTTGCGTCAACGTACCAATCAATAAATGACGATTCGTCCAACCTGTCGAGGGGCACGTCGATTTCAAGGTTGTAAAAGGTATCTGCCAGCATGCCGTTGGGATTTTGCAGAAAGGCTGTACCTCCGTTGAGTTCGGCATGGAAAAGATACGTGACCTGGTCCATATTGAGATCGCGGGCAGCGTGCCACGTACAGGTTAACGGGAAAACTTCCTGCAAATTGATGATTGCGCCGTCGGCAGGTTCTGCAAGTTCAAAGGGATCGGGTGGGATGTTTGTGGGGTCGGGCGTGGTTTTCAGAACCCATCCGTCGTTGCCCGCACCCGCAATGTTCGATGCGCCGCAGAAGACATAGCCCAAGTCTCCGCCCTGCACAATGTCCCACAGGAACTGCCAACGCGAGTTGCCGAACGTCTGGCTGAACAATGTATCTCCCGCGGAGTTTACACGCAATAGCCAGCCATCGACGTTGCCGGCACCGAACGAAAGTGTATTGCAGATCATGGCAAAACCGGAATAGACAGGCACAATCGCGTAAGCCGCATCATCATCCGCCCCGCCGATCGTGCGCGACCAGAGCGAATCTCCCGTCGCGCTGATTTTCATCAAGAACACGTCGCCAATAAAATCATCAGCCGGGACAATCGTTCCGCACAGCATATATCCGCCCTCAGGATCAACGGCGACGTCAAAGAAATCTTCGTCATCCGGACCGCCGTAATAGTATCCCCACAGCGAATCACCGTTCGCATCCAGTTTCATCACGAGACCTTGCAGATTTCCAACCAATGGGTCCCAATAGTCACCGACAAGAATAAATCCGCCGTCCACGTCCTGCGCAGCTTCCCATACATAGTCACTCCATTCACGGCCATAAATCTTAGAATCAAGACTGTCACCGTCTTCAGAGATTTTCAGCGCATGAAATTGAGTTTGCCCACCTTCCGTTGTTTGACCGAAAACCCAATAGCCGCCGCCGGACGCGGGAAAAATAGCTTCGGACGCGTCTGCCGAAGCGTCGGCCCCGATGATCGACGTCCAGAGCGAGTCTCCGTTTTGGTCTAATTTAACAATATACTTCTTTGTGGCACCTGGTTGATTGGGAATTCTGGTTTGGCCCGCGAACACGAGTGTCCCGTCGTTTCCTTCAGTGACGGCTCGGAACCACCCTAACCCCAATCCACGAAAACCGTTGACCCATTGGGTGGCGCCGTCTGGAGATAATTTGTAGGCTCCGTTAATAATTCTGGAGGAGTCGGGGTCCATCACTCCACCCGCGAGGACTACTGAACCATCGTTCATCGCGAGTGCCTCGTAAATCGTTTCCGACTCATGGCTCTGGCCCGGAAAAACAGTCCATAAGGTATCAACTGACTGCGCCACCGCAAAGGATGACAGGGCCAAGACAATTAGCGTACGAATCAAAAGGGTCATCATTTCTCCGGTATTATTCACAAAACAACACGTAATTTACTGAACCTGACTCGGAATGTCAACAATTTCAATGTGTTTTAGAATTCCGTGGTTTCCGACAAAAAGAAAGCGGCGCATGCTGCGCCGCTCTTGAGCGGATGACGGGACTCGAACCCGCAACCTCCAGCTTGGGAAGCTGACACTCTACCATTGAGTTACATCCGCAAGACTTCCCGAATTTACACATTCTCCACTAATTATCAAAGTCTGCCGCGAGCGTCGGGTGGTCGCGCAAATCTATGCTGCAAGTCGTTGAATTCAATTTGATCGAAGTTATTTGAAACCTTTTCGGGTGTTCATATGACTAACTAAGTAGGGCACGCTGTAGACGGAAGCGTTAGCCGGGTTACCCGCCTGAAGATATCCGTCAAAGACAGAATCGCGGTGATAAGCGAATCTCTCGCACCGCAAGGAGTACCCTATGAAAGCTCTTTGGAAATACCTTCCGCTGTTGCTGCTTGTGGGCTGTTCCGCCGACATGGCGACTCAACCCACCGCCCCGGACAATGCAACTGTACAGGCTCAGTATCCGAACGAAAAGGACGTTCCCATCATGGATATCGAGCCCGGTGATCCGTTGTGTGAAACGAACAACACGGGTTTTGCGGAGCTCACGAATCCGTGCCGGCATGCAATCACGTGCGTAATCGGGAATCAGTATTCGTTCGTCGTAAATCCGGGTGAAACGATCACAGAAGTAATCATCACCGGAGCGCACGAAATTCAATGGTGGGGCGGCTGCCAAGGACACTACACGGCACCTTTGTTGATTTCAAAGTGCAAAACGACGACTTCGCGATTTGAGCAAGCGAAGGCTAACCGAAACCCGGCAATTCAATAGCACGATCAAATGGTAGAGAGCGGCGAGTGCCGCTCTTTGTTTATTTCGGCACGTACGTATTCAAAAACTCCGCGGTCTTGGTGTAGGCGTCGAGTTTATTTTCCGTTTTGCGCAGGCCGTGGCCTTCATCGGCATAACGCAAATACTCGACGATTCCGTCGCGGTTCTTGATGGACTCCACGATTTGATCCGCCTCCGATTGCGGCACGCGCGGATCATTAGCGCCCTGTATAACAAGCAGCGGCGCTTTTATTTTGTCCGCATGATTCAAGGGTGAAATCTCTTCAAGGAACTCGCGGTCGTCCGCAAGAGAGCCATACTCTGCCTCCCGCAGCGCACGGCGGTATTTTCCAGTGTTTTCAAGGAAGGACACGAAGTTCGATATGCCGACGATGTCGATTCCCGCGGCAAACAGATCCGGGTAGTTTGTCAGCCCGGCCAGCACCATGAAACCGCCGTAGCTTCCGCCAAGCAAAACAATCTTCTTTTTGTCGATGCCTTTTTGCTTTGCGAGCCATTTTGCCGCATATTCAATATCCTTGACGGAGTCCATGCGCTTGCGAACATTATCCAACGCAATATATTCCCGCCCGAAACCGGCAGAACCTCGGACATTGGGCTCAAGAATCGCGTACCCTTTGTAGAGGAAATACTGAAAAAGTCCGCTCAGATCTGGCCGCGCTTGACTCTCAGGTCCGCCATGAATGGAGACGATCACAGGCGTTTTGTCCGACATCTCGTGCGGCTTGTAGAAAAACGCGGGGATCATTCGCTTGTCAAATGTCTCGTACTCAATCAGTTCGGGCGTGACAAATATCTCGGTCGGAACACCGCCTGTAGCAGAATATGTCAAACGTGACATCAGATCCAAACGAGTTTCGTAAACCCAAACGTCAAAAGGCTTGTTCGCTGAACCATAAGTGATGGCGATGAAGCGGGAATCAGGTGAGAACGACATATCGCGAATGATACCTTCCGGCAACCTGTATGCACCGACGCGCTTGTCTTTGGCGACGTTTACATAGGTAAACTCGGAAAGTCCTTTCGCATTTTTCGCAAAAGCGTAGCCGGTGCCGTCAGGCGAAACCGAAAGCACATCGATATCGGCATCGGGCGTTTCCAGCCACGACCACATCTGCGTACTCAAATTGTACTTGGCAACACCGACAAAGTCACGATCACGATTGGTCAAGACGTAAAAACTACTGCCAGCTTCGTCAAACTGAGGTTGATCATAGTAAACGTCGCCTTCATGCTCCGTCAGTACGGTGGTCTCTCCGGACTCGCGGTCAAACAACAAGATGTCGGTATTGACATTTGAATGCCACTTCAGAATTAGCAAGTAACGGCCGTCCAGCGAATAATCCTGTGCCGTATTGTCTCCGTCGCCTTGAAAAATCATAACCGGTTCGCGGTCGTCGATGTGATGGTCGTAGATATCAAAATCAACGCCATTTCGTTTGTTTGACGAATAGCTAAATCTCATCCCGTCGGGTGACCAGCAGCCAAAACGATAGATCGCGTCGTCATCTACAGACGTTAGCGGCATCAGCGGCGTGTAGCCAGGAGTCATCATATAGAGCTTGGAGCGCTCGTTGCCGCCGCGCGATGCCGCGACTATGACTTGAGCAGGGCTCTTGGGGGACCACCAAACACCATCCACGCCATCCGATTCGAAAGTCACCTGCTTCGGCGCTTTGAGCCTGTCTCCGGAAATCCACACTTGCGGTTCGCCGCTAATGTTGGAAATGTATGCAACTTCGGTACCTTGCGGATTATAAGAAGGTCGAGTCGCATACTGCACATTGAGAAACTGGGATAACGTGAACTCCTGAGCGAAAGAGTTTGCACTCAGCAGCAGCAGCAGAACGATTTTGAGACTGAAACGAATCATGTGATTTGTGGTTGTATTTTGCTATTCCAAAATTCGAGGACTTGGTCACGCAGATCAGCCAAAGAGCCGTCGTTATGGATTACGAAATCCGCGCCTTCGATCTTCCGTTCGTCGGAAAGCTGGGAGCCGCGGCGCAGTTGAAAATCTTCGCGCGAAAATCTGTGATGTGACCGCTCGAATGCTGCTTCCTCGGACGACACGACCGTCAAGACAAGATCAAAGCGATCTTGAATATTCCATTCGAAAATCAGTGCGGCATCGAAGACCGCAACGGTTCTCACCGCTCGTTGCGCGAACTCTTCCCATCTGCGGAGAATTCCCGGAAAAGTAAGATCGGTCAACCAACGACTAAGCTCTTTGCTGGCAAAGACTCTTTTCGCAATCAAGCCGCGGTCCAAAACGCCGCGAGCGTCACAAACGTCTGAACCCAGTTTCACGACGAGTTCATTCCGTACGGCCTCATCTTCTTCAAGCACTGCCCGTCCGAATTCATCTCCGGAAACTACGCCCGCTCCGAGATTTCTCAGCAAGTCCGCGACTGTAGATTTGCCCGATCCGATGCCGCCCGTAAGTGCAACCGTAATTCGCTTCAACGTGCCACCGCAATCTTGCCCGCAACTTTGTCGCCGTTCGACTCTATCGTGTAGATGTACACACCAGACGATACGGCATCGCCGGAGTCATTTCGTAAATCCCATTCCGCAAATCCCGTCGCACCGTTGTGTTCGATTTTCCTTAGCAATGCGCCGTCAATTGAAAAGATTCTGATCGTGGCGGTGGTTGGCAGCGCGGCGAAGTAAACGCCATTCCCTCCAGCGGCACCCCTCCCTTTGAACGGATTCGGATAGACGTATGCGTCGTCGATATTCTGTGCACTTTCAGAAATCAGCAAGCTCGACGCAGCGAATGGATTACCGCTTTGCGCAGTCAACTCAGAAATCTCGATGCGAACTTCCACTCCGACCGCGCCGACGGGATAACGGGAGTCCAACTCAATTTCCACAATCTTGTGCGCGTCATCGACAAAACCGACGAGAGCAACTTGCGAAGGAAGTGCTCCGCGACGAGGGTCGAGGGTTTGGTAACTCGCAGCGCTCGCAGCGGCATCTTGCATCGGCTCGGAATATTCAATTTGCAAAATGTGGCCGACCGGTGCGTCTACCAATGTATGGCTCGCAATGTAGACTTCTCGATCAGGAGAAGATTCGACGACAAAATGTACAAGCTGCTCCGACGACGGCAAAGGCGTGCCCTGCGCGTCGCGCAGATTTCTCAACATCAAGTCATAGGTTCCGGGCGCAAACGGATCATCAAACACGAGTTGAAATTGTCTCGAGCCTCGGGATTCGGCAATAACCGCGGGCATCGAACCGTCGCCGAGTCTCCAGTTTCCCTGGACAAAGGCCGACGGGCCCATTGGTTCGCTAAAGTCTACGGCGATTGCTTTTGGCGCCACCACTTGCGCCGTATCCTCGGTAATCGGCGGAGTGTTCGCCGTCAAAGCTATTTCATTTGAGGGCGCACTGTAGGGTTGCACAAACGTCGTATCATAGGAAACTACAATGAAGTGTTTTTCAACGTCCAACGGAGCTTCGGTCCAAACATACGACGTATCGGCGGTGGTTTGAAGCAGCGTTTGGTTGCCAGTTTCGGTCAAATAGAGATCGTAGTGCATTGCGCCGGGAACAACCGACCACGTCAGTACGACGCTCGTTTCATTCAGGGGATTGCCTGACAGCACAGGGGGAAACGGCGCATCGGAAGCAGCGATTGCATTCTCGATTCTCAAATGTCTCGATCCGTCCGACATTAGAAATTCGTTGATACCGTTCCCGTTAAAATCATAGGCGACCAAAGCGCCTGCCTTTGAAGGGAAGTAATACCAATTTGGAAGATACCTTCCGGACGTTTCATCTTTTGAGAAAACGTACAAGTCCGGAAAGGCCGAGATCAACAGCTCGCCGCAACCGTCTGCATTCACATCTGCAATGTTGACGGATGCCGGGTTGAGCGTTACATTTTCATTTCCAAGAATCGCTATGCTGTCGACGACGGCAAGACTGTTGTCGCCATCTGATTCGAAAATGAAATAGTCCCAACCGAGTTTTAGCCGTTGGCTTTCGGAGGACGCACCGGCATTTGACCGGCAGCCGGCGACGAGTTCTTGTTCGCCGTCGCAATCGATGTCTCCGCGGGCCATCCACGTCGTGGCGTCGTTTTGCGGCATGCGGTACGACCAAACTTGCGAAAGTTCTGATCCCGTCCATTCGCACCAGATCACGTCACCGTCGTAATCACCGTAGAAGATATCCAGTTTGCCGTCTCGATCAATGTCGCCGACTGCGGCGCCCGGAGGCCCCATAGTGTTGGATCCTGCGGTCAAATTCGGAAGTGTATCCCGAATCGTGAGCGTGAATTGCGGATCGACTTCAAACAGTGCGAGTCTCGAGGAACTTCCGAATTTCGCACGTGCGAGAATGTCTTGGCGGCCGGTCGTGCTGTCTACGGTAACATAGCGGCTAATCAGGAACTCCGGAAAAAGATCCGGACTTTCGAAGACAATATTGTTATGCACGCCGCACGCTTCGGATTGCTCCCAAATACGGCTTTCGAGGAACCTGCGCGCGCCCATTTCCATCAAGCCGTTGCCATTGGCATCACCGTAGCACTGCGGAATGTGCGGGCCGTATGTATTTTCAGTTTCGACGAAGTCAGCGCCGTTCCATTCGTATGGCTCAAGTGTATCCACGATATTAAACTCATCTACGGGCAGCAGCCAAACTTCTTCCCTGCCGTCGCAATCATAGTCGCTGACAAAATTCCCCAAAATTCCGTGCGGCAACGTGGTGTTGTTTGGGTAGAACAAGTAGGGCAAAATAGTGCTTTGTGAAGACGAATAGTCGAACGATTCACTGCGGACGGACTCGCCGATCAAGTTTGTAAGCTGCAATACGGCCTGCCAATCGCCTTGGTACCTTGACTGCGATATTACGGCTACATGTTCGTAATTGACATAGCCGAAATCTTCACGGATGGAATCGCCTGAGCTGTTGGTCATCAAAAGGGACGCGCGGCAGATTTGATTACTCCATGCCGTTATTTGCTGGCCGTAGCCGGGTCCGTCGAGCACGGTGCGTACGTACAAACTGTCGATCACCGGGCTTCCGTTTTGTACATATACATGGGACATGTCCACGGATTGGCTCTGGTTTGTGCCGTGAACAACCAGACGGATCACGAGAACTGAATCAGAAGCGGGTGCTTCGATCTGTCCAAGTGTGTCGTCGAGCACCACACGCGAAGAAGTGGAAATTGGCGACCAAGTCCTCGGGTTTTCACCGAGACCGTAGCTGAGTTCATAGCTGTCGTAGGCTGTGCCCCGCGCGGTTCCGATCACAGCAAAAATGCCGCGCACGCCGCTGTCTACGCCGGGAGACGAGATGCGGGCTTCGACGTCCGCACCGAAGGCCGCCACTTCAACAGCGCGCCGCGCATTGATACGTCCGTTAGACGTCTCCGGATCCCACCCCGGAGTACGAATGTCGTCCGCACTCGAACGGATGACGTCCAAGACTTGATCTGGAGTCAGATCGCGATTCACGGAGAGAATCAACCCCGCGAGACCTGCGACCATTGGCGCGGCATAACTTGTGCCCGACGGGTAAACCCATTCGCCGCATTCACCGCCGAGGATCGTGGAGAGAATATTTACACCCGGCGCCATTACATCGACAGACGGTCCAAGATTTGAAAACGAAGCGCGAAAATCCAAAGAGTCCGTTGCGCCGACCGAGATGACTTCCGCGAAACCAGACGGATAATGGATGCCGTCATTGTTGGCATTTCCCGCCGAAGCGACGAGAACGACTCCGGCCTGATGTGCAATCTGTACAACTTCACGCAGAAGCGGCGACGCAACCACGTCGCCGAAACTCATGTTGATAACTGCTGCGCCGTTTGCCGCGCCGTAGAGCAGGGCAGCCGCGACGTCATCTTCTTCAAGTGTGCCGTTGGCGTTTCCCGCGCGCAAAGGCATAAGTTTGCAATTGAATCCAATCGAAGGATAGCAGATTCCGTTGTCACTTGTCGCGGCGGCGCAACCGGAGACATACGTGCCATGTCCAAAATCATCCATCGGATCGTTGTCACGTTCGAGATAGTCTCCGCCCGCAGGCAAACTCGGAGCATCGACGAAATCCCAGCCGATCACGTCGTCGATGAATCCGTTTTGATCGTCGTCGACGCCGTTGTCCGGGATTTCACCCGGATTGTGCCAGATGTTGTCACGCAGATCACGGTGAGTGTGGTCGACGCCGGTGTCAATAATTCCGATCAAAACGGATGGGTCACCGCGTGTGATTTCCCATGCCAGATCCGCGGAAATCCTGCGCAGCCACCACGCATCGCTCCATCCCTCATCGTTGGGAACGTACGGATCGTCCAACGACTGAACAGTCGAATAGCGGTTGTTGAACGCCACCCACTCGATCTCGCTGTCGCTCCGCAAAGCGGCCGCGATCTTCTGCAGATCGCTGCCTTGCGGAAGTTGCAGTTCAACCACTCTGTTCAACGAACGAGCGAGCGTCGAATACACGGAAAATGGCAAGGTTCCCGACGCATTCGCCGCAAGCAAATCATTCAGCGCGGGCGAAGAGGTTTGAAGCATCCCGTCCAGAGTCGAAACTCGGACTTGTCCGCGAGTTTTAACGAATAGAACATCCGGAGAGTAGTCGGCCAAGGCAACGCTGACCGTGAAGAGGCTCAGCAGCAACGCGAAGAGCGCGCTCATCTTTCTTGCTCCTTTGGTTGGGTTGTCGATCATCATGAAACCGCTTTCGCGAAAGTCAGCACCTGTACGCGCTCGACGCCTTGGTTCTTCAAGACGCGCGCGCACTCTGAAACCGTCGCGCCGGTCGTAACAACATCATCAATCAACAACACGGATTTGGGAGTCTCCTCGCTAAATGAATAACTGAATGCGCCTTTGACATTCTGGTGGCGGGTACGAAAGCCTTGCCCGCTTTGCGCGGGAGTGTTGCGTGTTCGTTTTAGAAGCGGCTGTGTTTCTCCGCCAATTCTTCCGGTCAGTTCACGGCAGAGCAGCATGCTTTGATTGAACGACCGGTCGCCGAGCCTTAGCCAATGCAGCGGAACGGGAGTCCAGACGACGTCTTCTTGCACAAAACCGGGCGGCAGAGTTCGAATCAGAAAATCCGCCATCTTCGGAGCAAGCGAAGTATGGCCGTCGAATTTCAGGGCATGTACGATTTCACGTGTGATACCGCCTTCCCGGTACGCAAAACCGGCGTGCAATCGGTCGACATGCCGCGGAGTCTTTTCAGAGGGAGTCTTTTCAGCACGCGGGAGCTCGGCCCAGCAGGCATCACAGAAGAGCACGGACGATCCGGGCATTTCCTTGGCGCAATAGACGCATCTCGAAGGGAAAAGCAGTGACCAGAAAGACCATTCGCGAAGACGGGAGAACACGAACTATACCTTGGCGTTTGCGCGTGACTTCTTGTGGTTCGCGGATTTGAGAGTAATTTTTAACGCCTGCTCGAGTTCATGAACGAAGTGAAATTTCAAGCGGGACTTGATGTTTTCAGGAACGTAAAAAAGGTCCTTTTCATTCGCCTTCGGCATGACGATCGTCGTGATACCGCGACGGGCGGCGGCGACGATTTTTTCGCGAATACCACCGACTGGAAGAACTTGGCCGGTTAGGGTAATTTCACCGGTCATACAAAGATCATTGCGCACGGGCTTACCGGAAAGTAATGACGCCAAAGACGACGTCAGTGCGATACCGGCACTGGGCCCTTCCTTCGGTTGTGCGCCTTCGGGAACGTGCAGATGAATGTCTTTCTTAGTAAATACGTCCGAGTCAATATTCAAGCGGTCGGCATGGGCACGCAAGAAAGAGAGCGCGATTTGTGAAGACTCTTTCATAACGTCGCCGAGTTGTCCGGTCACTTGGAGCTTTCCCGTGCCGGGCATAGACGTCGACTCGATGACGAGAATTTCTCCGCCAACTGGAGTCCATGCCAAACCAAGTGCGACTCCGATCTGCGGTTCTTCCGGCAAACCATCTTCAGCAAACGGAGCGGGGCCCAGATACTGTCCTACAGACTTTGACGTAATAGTGACGCGTTTGCGTTTGCCGTCGGCGACAGTGCGCGCAATTTTGCGGCAGATCGCGCCGATGCGTTGTTCCAGTTTGCGCACTCCGGCTTCGCGGGTATACCCGCGAATAATCGCACGCATTCCATCTTCGTTAATGCTCAAATTGGAAGGCTTAAGACCTGATTCCTCGACTTGCCGCGGCAGCAGGTAGCGCAAACCGATTTGTATCTTTTCGTCCGTGATGTAACTTGGGATTTCAATGATCTCCATCCGATCCCTCAAAGGGCCGGGAATTTGGCCGATGTCGTTGGCGGTCGTAATAAAGAACACGGACGAAAGGTCGAACTCGACGTCAAGATAGTGATCGGAGAACGAGTTGTTTTGCGCCGGATCGAGTACTTCAAGCAATGCGGAAGCCGGGTCCCCGCGAAAATCCATACCGAGCTTGTCAATCTCGTCAAGCATGATAACAGGGTTTTTGACGCCCACGCGCTTGATCGATTGAATAATTCTGCCGGGCATAGCCCCGACGTAGGTTCTGCGATGCCCGCGAATTTCCGCTTCGTCCCGAACACCGCCGAGACTCATGCGCACGAATTCTCGATTCATGGAACGCGCAATAGACCGCCCGAGCGAAGTCTTCCCTACTCCCGGAGGTCCGGCAAAACATAAGATCGGCCCTCGATTGTCTTTCTTCAGTTTGCGAACCGCCAGGAATTCAACGATACGTGTTTTGACTTCGGACAATCCGTAGTGGTCTTCATCGAGTTCCTTTTCTGCCTGCGTCAGATTCAGTTCGTCGATCGAAGCCTTGCTCCACGGCAAACTGACCAACCATTCGACGTAGGTACGGGACACCGAGTATTCGGCTGAAGAAATGGACATGACCCGCATGCGGTCGAGCTCTTTGCGAGCGGCCTCAGCGGCTTGTGCGGGCAATCCTGCTTCGCTAATCTTCTTCTCAAACTCCGCAACGTCGGTGCTGGTTTCAGATTCTTCGCCCAGTTCTCGCTTGATGGCCTTTAGCTGTTCGCGCAGGAAGTACTCTTTTTGGTTTGACTCAAGCTCTTTTTCGACTTTGCCGCGAATTTCCGAGCCGATGCGCAGCAGCTCAAGTTCCCTTGACAGATGAGTTGCCACGAGAGTCAGGCGTAATTCGAGCTCGTTTGTTTCGAGAAGTTGTTGTTTTTCCTCGATAGAGAGACTAAGATTCGACGCCACGATGTCGGCAAGTGCGCCGGGATCATTGATGTTATGCACGGCAATACGCACTTCATCAGGCAGCGAATTTTCTTCCGCATATTTGGAGAAATCGCTGATCACCGTGCGCGTCAGCCCTTCGATTTGAATCGTGCTGTCGCGTGGGATCGCCATCGGCAGAATCTTGACCTGCAAATAGGGATCGGTTTGGAGAATATCCAGACGTTTGACGCGAACCATGCCTTGGATTAGTACGCGAATCGACTCGTCGGGCATGCGGAACATCTTCATGATATGAGCAGCCGTTCCGACAGAGTAGAACTGGTCCTCCGGTTTGTCACTGCGAGGAGCCTGTGCCCGCGAAAAGGCGGCGACGACACGATGACCGGCGAGCACGTCGTTAATCATCGCGATCATGGCAGGCGACGAGATGGCCAGCGGGACAATCGTGTTGGGAAAGATCAGCACGTCGTTTAAGAGCAGCGCAGGGCAAGTTTCGGGAATACGTATAGGTTCCGGGACACCGTTTGAAGACTGTGACGGCGGAGTATTGTTTTTTTCAGCGTTGCTCATGACCACTCCTCGGGAAATCGTGCAGACCTGACAGCAACCGCCCACTCGCGATTGATCCATGGAACAACAATTTTGAGAACTCCCAGTTCAAATTTGGCTTCCGCCTTTGGGATGTCGACGCCGTTAGGAAGCACAACTTCACGTTGGAAATGTCCCCGTGGAATTTCGACGTGAAAGAACTCGCGGCGACCGGGCAACCCAATGTCCTTGCGCTGTCCGGAAATGCGGACGCGGTTCTGGATAAACTCGATTGTAGTTTCTTCTGGCGCGATATCCGGCAAATGAACTTCAAGGACGACGACACTTTCATTTCCATAGAGATCGATCGCCGGACTCCATTGTGTGTGTTCACTCCATGGAATTGGACGGTGGCCGCTTTCGATTCTCAGGTATTCGAATCGAAAGGACCCGCCGGACTTCTTTCCAGAGTACTGTAGGGTAGGCATGTTCATTGTGGCGGATATTGTCCTCCCAACTCCTCGAGACCATTTGGAATCGGGAATCTTGAAAGGCTGTTTATTTTGGTTTTACGGCAAAGAACCACCAATCTTCAATATATCCATTCCCAATCTAAAGGTCAAGGATATTATTGATTTAGAGTTGCGTACTTGCAATCGGGTGGTCTGTGTCGTAAATTATGAGTTGGACTTTATATGAACCCGAACAAACCCGACCCCAAGATGAGACAGACATTTCGATTGATTTTGTTCTTTGTTGTTTCCGCCTTTTTGTGGACCGGAGTCGTTTACGCGCAGACCTACGACACACTGCGCGTCATGACCTATAATCTCCTGAATTACCCGGGCACGACGTCCTCAAGTCGAAACCCCGAGTTTCAGAAAGTACTACATGCCACAGATCCGGACATCCTCATTGTCCAAGAGATGCAGTCGTCTTCCGGGGTTAGCGAATTCTTGAGTCAGGTATTGAACAACGGGCAGCCGGGGACGTACACAAACGCGCCGTTTTCCAACGGTCCGGACACGGACAACGCATTGTTCTATAAGCCGTCAGTAGTGAGCTTCCTGTCGCAGACCGTACTTTCCACACAGCTCCGGGATATCAACGGTTACCTCCTTCGGCCGGCTGGGGTCTTTGCCGACAGCCTTGATATTCGCATCTATTCGGCTCACCTGAAGGCCAGCCAAGGGTTTGAGGCCGACCGCGAGGCCGAAGCTACTATAGTGCGCAACCACCTGAACGGGCTCGGACCGGGCTACTACATATTCGGCGGCGATTTCAATTTGTATACGAGTTCCGAAGGCGCATTTCAAGTTCTCACTGAAAGCCAGGCGGACAACGACGGCCGGCTCTACGACGTTTTGAATGAACCCGGATCGTGGCATAACTCGGCATCGTTTGCGGATATTCATACACAATCTCCACGAGTTACTGACCTTGGAGACGGCGGTTCCACCGGTGGGCTGGACGACCGGTTTGACTTCTTGTTGCCCACCTACCTATTCCAAGGACTTCCGGGGTGGCAAGTGATTCCGAGCAGCTATACGGAGTACGGAAATGACGGGCTGCACTTTGGACAGGCAATCAACAGCGGCACTAATTTCGCCGTGCCGGACAGCATTGCAGACGCGCTGCATGCCGCGACAGACCACCTTCCCGTTTTTATGGAGATTGTAAGACAAGTGGCACCGTCACCGAGCGTCGCTGTACTTTCTCCGAATGGCGGTGAGAGTTTCGGACAAGGCGACACCATGTCGGTTACGTGGAACACGACCAGCTACAGCGGCACGGTATCGATTTCGCTATCGAGAAACGGTGCGGTCGGAACCTATGAAACTTTGGCAAGCGGCACGGCAAACGACGGACAATTCTCGTGGTTGGTCACAGGTGATCCCACGACTCAGGCCCGCATCAAAGTTGTGCTGGATAGCGCACCTACTTTTTCGGATATCTCTGACAATGATTTTACGGTTTTCGAGCGCGATATTTCAATTTTCACTCCGGTGGCAAATGATTCGCACTATGTTGGATTCAACATGGATATTCAGTGGACAGCGCTCGGCGTCAGCGGAAATGTCCGGGTTGAGTTGAACCGGCTTCCGTCTTCTCCCGGCTGGGAAGTGCTCACGACCTCGACTCCGAACACAGGATTTTTTGGTTGGACAGTGACCGGTCCCGTTACCGATTCCGCGCGCGTGAGAGTATTGAGTCTTAGCGCACCTTCGATCGGCGACACTTCCGCGATGTTCAAAATAAAAAGTCTGACGAGCAACCAGCCTCCCGAGATTCTGCACAATCCCATCTGTGACCCACTTCCGGGAAATGTGGCTTTCTTCTGCCAAGTGCTGGATGACGGAGCCTTTTTCGCTCCCTATCTCATTTGGACGACCAACGATTTTGCGACCAAGGACAGTCTGCAGCTTTCATCCGTAACCGCCGGCTATTCTGGGACCATACCGCTGAGCGAAGGGTTCATCCGATATTTCTTGAAAGACACGGATGCCGGCAATTTGACAGCGCGCACGGACACTTTTGACGTGGTCGTTGCGGCACAGTGTCCCAGCGAAATCGCCTATGATGATGGATCGGTGGAAAGCTATCAATGGTCTGCCGATCAGGGAATGACTTGGGCTGTGTTGTTCACTCCTCCGATCACTCCGTTTGTGTTGTGCGAAACAGAATATGCCGTTTCGGTGCGCAAGCCTGACTCCGCACACGGCTTGATGAACGTGTATGTATTGGACTCCAATGGTCCAAGCGGTCTGCCCGGTGACACGCTCGGCGCGTTCACATCGGGAACGGTTCCGAATTCGCTCAATGGAGCGGCGGGCAGCAGCCCGGGAACGGGCAGAACTGTTTTCCAGAAGAACGGGGAACCGGCCATTGCAGTTTTCGGTGACTTTTATGTCGGCGTGAGCCAGACTTCGACGGCCTTTGGATTGGATGAGGACGGAGCTGCCACGGCCCGTTCATACCTCTGGGATGCCTGTGATATGCTGTGGGTTCCTGAAAACGGCGTGCATCCGAATTCAAGGCCCGGACAACGAGTCATCAAAGTCAGAGGCTTTGGACTTATTCCGCCGCAGGTTGTGATTGCTCCGAGCGGAAACGATGCCGTACTTCACTGGTCTGATACGGGGGCTCCCTCTTACACGATCTACCGCTCGGCACTGGTAGACGGACCATTTGACACGTCCGTTGGAATAACTTCAGACACAACGTGGACGGACAGCGGCGTTTTGACGTCACTTGGTGAGGCCTTTTACGTCGTGCGGGCCACGCTTCCCTGAGAGACTTGAATTTGGCTTTGGGATTCCGTTAATTTGCTGAAGTTGCGATATTTGAGTCTATTCTAAAAGGAAACCGAGATGCGGTTCGGCTGGGTAGAAATTCTGCTGATAATGGCCATCGTTTTGCTGCTTTTTGGCGGGAAACGAATTCCTGAGCTTATGCGCGGGCTTGGCCGGGGCGCCCGTGAATTCAAAGAGGGCCTGTCCGGGGAAGACGAGAAGAACGGTAAGTCCTAAGGTGACTGCGGGGTCAACTGGGCTTGACTTAGAGTCGAAGGTTGGTTATATTACTAACTATAACTACTATAGTGAGGTATTATGACCGGACGTGACGGCAAGTTCTATTCTTCCAAGGATGTCTGTGAGAATCTCCAGATATCTAAGTCTACACTTTTCAAGTGGGAACGAGAGGGGCTGATCACCAAAGTGCGTCGGGACTGGCGTGGTTGGCGGCTCTATGATGAGCGCAATCTCGAAGAAATCCGACAAAACATCGAAAAACAGAAGGCATCAGAAACCAAGCCTCGGTCATCATATGTGCTGGTCGTTGACGACGACACGATGATCTTGCAAGTGATGTCTGACCTGTTGCAAGCCGCAGGCTATGAGGTTTTGACCGCCCCGACAGGTGAAGAGGCCGTCTCCCTTCATCTCGAGAAGCAACCGGCATTGACCTTCCTCGATGTTAAGCTCCGTGGCAAGAGCGGTATCGACGTTTTTCGCGAAATCAAGACGGTCGACCCGGGAGCAATGATAGTCATTTTGACGGGTTACCCGAAGATTGAAGACACGGTTCAGGTAATCAAAGAAGGTGCGTACAATTATCTGACCAAGCCCATCAAAAGCGAGGAGCTGTTAGAGATGGTCGCTGAAGTACTTGGTCCGTAGCTGAATGGTGGCTGAAAAGGTCAGAAAGAAGATTTGCGCCCCGCAGCCTACAGGCACGGGGCGTTTTTTGCAAAATATTGGAAACTTGTGTGCTTGGGACGGAGTTCTCAGGTGTAGGGATTTTGCGCACAAGCGGAGATTTACATGTCAAGACTGTTCACATTCCTAATCATATTGACTGCCTTTGCCGTGTCCGGGTTTGCTCAGGGATTCGGCAAAAACAAAGTGCAGTATGTGGACTTCGATTGGAGGTACATCCAGTCGGAGCATTTTGACGTGTATTATTCCGCAGGACAAGAGCGGATCGCCGAGTTTACGGCGGAGACGGCCGAGCGCGCGCTGAGTTTGATTGAGGCTAGTTGGGACTACACGCTCGAGGGCCGCGTTAGGTTCATCATTTATGCGTCGCACAATCGCTTCCAACAGACAAACGTTTCACTGCAAATTCAAGATGAAGCGCTGGGCGGATTCACGGAGTTCCTGAAGAACCGCGTTGTGCTGCCGTTCACAGGGAATTATGAGTCCTTTCGCCACGTGATTCACCATGAGCTGAGTCACGCCGTGAATCTGCGGATGTTTTATGGCACGGGATTTCAGAGTATTTTGATCGGCGTTGCCACGTCGGATATTCCATTGTGGTTTACCGAAGGACTGGCCGAATACGAATCGCGCGGCGGATGGGACGTTGAAGCGGACATGTTCATGCGTGACGCGACGATTTCGGGCTACCTCCCCCCTATCGATTACCTTGGCGGGTATTTCGCGTACAAGGGTGGACAATCGGTTTTCTATTACATTGACCGACGCTACGGCAAAGAGAAAGTCGGCGAGCTCGTAAACAAAGTGAAGTCTTCTCGGGAAGTGCCTCGTTCTCTCAAGAGTGCTACGGGACTCAAGATGGAGGAATTTAACCGCGCGTGGCAGAATTGGCTTCGCAAGCTCTATTGGCCGGGAGTCGCGAACTACGAATCACCTGAAGATTTTGCGGAACGCGTGACCAACCACCGCGAATTGCGGAATTTTGTAAACAACGGCGGATCAATTTCGCCGGACGGTTTGCGAATCGCCTACCTCTCCGACCAATCGGACTATTTCGATATTTGGATGAAGGATTTGGAAACGGGGCGTGCTCACAGGCTACTTCAGGGCGAACGCAGCGGGGATTTCGAGCAGCTCAAGTGGCTTGACGCGCGCATCTCTTGGTCACCTGACGGAGAATCGATAACATTTGCGTCAAAAGCCGGAGCTTATGACGCGATCAATATTTTGAATGTCAACAAACGCGACGTGGTCAAGCGCTTTCGCCCGAAACTTGAGGGTGTTTTCAATCCGGTGTTTTCCCCGGACGGCAGCAAGATCGCTTTTGTGGGTTTGAAGTCAGGCGAATCGGACCTCTACTATTACGAAATCGAGTCGGGCAAACTTGTTCAGGTTACGAATGACGTGTTCAGCGACGACGATCCGGCGTGGAGCGCTGACGGAAAGATGCTCTACTTCTCTTCAGATCGAAAGGATTCGCTGAGAGTGTCCGGATACGACCCGTCATTCAACATGTGGGAATTTGACTACCGGTCGATGAATATCTACCGCATTTCGATTGGCGACGATTCGTGCGAGCAGCTAACCACAGGTGAGTACACTGAAAAGCTGCCGACACTTTCACCGGACGGCAAGAACATGATTTTCGTTTCCGATGAAAGCGGGATATCCAATCTTTACCGCATGGATTTGGAAACCATGGAGACGGTCGCCATCACGAACGCATTGACGGGATGTTTTCAGCCGAGCTATTCCGCTCTGTCGAACAGGCTGGTGTTCACGTCGTTCTTTGAAGGCGGGTATGACTTGTACTTGCTGAAAGCGCCGGATAAGATGGAAGCCAAGACTCCGGTGTTGACCGCATTCAGACAACACGGAACTCCCGAGGCCGTTGAACCCGAAGTCGGCGAGCAGGCGGAAACAAGCGCCACATCACTCGAGTTCAGGGAAGATACTCGCGAATATTCGCGTTACGTTTTTGCAGACGGCATTGGAGAGGTTTCCGAACACAACGAACGCGCGATGGCCGACACGGTCAACACTCGCAAGCCGGGCGGCGGATTCTTCAGCAAGAAGTACCGGGTAAAATTCACGCCGGACTACGTGTATGCCACGGCGGCCTACAGCTCGTTTTTCGGTGCGCAGGGTACGGGACAAATTCTGTTCAGCGACTTGATGGGCAACCAGCTAATTGTCTTGAACACGGATCTGTACTACGATTTCAATAATCTTGACAATTCGAACTTCTCACTACAATACTACTACTTGCCGCACCGCATCAATTACGGCGCTGGACTCTACCGCTATGTTTACTATTTGGACGCGGGCAACGTGCGCGACCAAACGATGCAGTTGCAGTTCGATCTTAGCTATCCGTTTTCCAAGTACACGCGCGCGGAACTGATCGTCGGCGGGTACGGTATCGACCGTGCGGACTGGCAGCCGGACCAGTACGGATACTATGACTACCGCAAGATTGCGCGGCGGAGAATTTTGCTTCCGGAACTCGGCTACGTTCACGACACAGTCGTGTGGGGCAGCACCGGCCCGGTAAACGGAACTCGTTATCGCGTATCCACTTCATATAGTCCCAATCTGCAAAGCGACCGCAAGAACAACGAGATATGGAGTTCGGAGTTTTACACTGCGAAAGGTGACTTGCGGCAGTACTTCAGGCTTGGCCGCGACTATTCGTGGGCGTCGCGATTGACAGCGGGACTTAGCGGCGGACCGGAACCGCAGAGGTTTTTCATGGGCGGAGTATCAAACTGGATCAACCGCCGTTTTGAAAACAACGAGATTCCGACCGACGAGATCAATGATTTCTATTTCTCCTCGTTCGTGACACCGTTCCGTGGCGGCGACTATTTTGAGAAGCGCGGAACAGGCAACCGCTACTTTCTGACCAACCAAGAATTCCGTTTCCCGCTCGTACGCTATCTGCAAATGGGCTGGCCTCTGCCGCTGGCGCTGGCAGACGTGCGCGGCGCATTGTTCACAGACGTCGGTGCGGCGTGGTTCAACGATTCGTTCAGGCTGACTTCGGTCGGAGAAGACGGAAACCGCAGGCTTCACGACTTGCAGGCGGCCTATGGATTCGGATGGAGATCAAATCTCGGATTCTTGCTATTGCGGTGGGACGTCGCTTGGTCGACCGACGGCGTGGACACGTCGAAGCCGCGTTACTACTTCTCATTGGGAGCGGAGTACTAAGACTTGGCGAAGCCTCCCATTACGTCGAACATTTTCCTCGCTCCGATTCAAACGGCCGGCAGACTGCTGATCGAGCTGGTCGCAGAGTTTGGAAGATTTGGCATACTGATGGGTCGAATCTCCACTGAGCTTGGAGCGGTCTTCTCGCGGCGTCATTTGTTTGTCCGGGAATGCGTTCGACTTGGCGTTGACAGTTTACCGCTTGTGTTGTTAGTAGGTATATTTACCGGTGCGGTTTCGGGTTGGCAGCTTCACTACCAGCTCGATGGCTATATGCCTTACGACATGATCGGCCCCGGAGTTTTCAAAAGTATCGTCTTGGAAATGGGGCCGGTGCTGACGGGGTTGGTTATTTCGGGCAGAGTGTCCGCGTCTATCGCAGCAGAACTCGGCACAATGCGGGTCACGGAACAGATTGACGCGCTGGAGTCCATGGCGATTTCTAGCACGCGTTACTTGGCGGTGCCGCGCATCGCAGCGATGACGGCTATGATGCCGGTGCTGGTGTTGCAGGTGAATTTCATCGCGATTGTCGGAGCCTGGTTTGTCGTAACGGTATTTTTGGGCATGACGTCGTCTCAGTTTTTTGGACTGATTCCGGCGTTTTTTCATTTATATGATATTTTCTCAGGTCTGCTCAAGTCGCTTTTCTTCGGACTTAGTTCTTCGATGATCGGGTGCTATGTCGGCTTTGACGCAAGCGGCGGCGCGGAAGGCGTCGGCACCGCGACGATCAAAGCCTTCGTTTGGAGTTCGATAACCGTACTTGCGCTTGACTTTCTGATTGCGATGATCTTATTCTAATGATAGAAGCACGCAACGTCAAGAAGAATTTCGGCTCCAAGCAGGTGTTGCGCGGAGTAAATATGCGGATCGAAGACGGAGAAGCGCTGGTGATCATCGGTCAATCCGGCTGCGGCAAATCCGTTTTTTTGAAACACCTCGTGGGATTGCTTGATCCTGACGAGGGTGAAGTTCTGGTCGACGGCGACAGGATTTCCCGCGCCAAGCGAGCGGACGTATACCGAATTCGCATGAAGTTTGGAGTCTTGTTTCAGAGCGCCGCACTGTTTGACTCGATGACCGTGGCGCAGAATGTCGGCTTGGGACTGGTGGAACACACGACCATGACTCAAGGTGAAATTGACCATCGAGTCGCCGAGTGCCTCGATCTTGTCAGTCTGTCAGGAACACAAGAATCGATGCCGTCAGAGCTGTCCGGCGGTATGCGAAAACGCGTAGGTTTGGCGCGTGCGATTGCATTGAAACCGCAGTACGTTTTGTACGACGAACCGACCACGGGTCTCGATCCGATTACCGCCGACTCGATCAACGATTTGATCGTTCGACTGCAAGAAGAATTAAGAGTCACGTCGATTGTCGTCACACACGACATGGTCTCGGCATTTAAGATTGCCGATCGAATCGTCATGCTGCATCTGGGACAGGTGGTCTTCTCCGGCAACGAAAAGCAAATTAAGACGGAGAGTATCGACATCGTACGCAGATTCATCGCCGGCGAATCGGAAGACAAGCTGGTCGTCACGCACTACTGACGTAGTTTCAGGAAATGAAAGAGCCCCGCCGATTGGCGGGGCTTTTGTTTTGAGAGAGATTCTCCTAAATTTTGCTTAGGAGATAGATTCCCGCCGACCCGACAGCGAAAATTCGCGCCGAATTGTGTGCGCTGGCATCGTAAAGAGAATCAGCGACGAGGTATTCGGAAATTTCATCGTAGTAATAGAGTCCATCGAGTGAATCACCGGAAATTTTGTTCAGCAGCATGCCGTCGTTCAACCAGACGGCACCGGTGGCGGGCACCGCAACCAAGACATCGGGCAACGGAAAGTTTAGTCCGGTGACGTAGACCGCCGGGATACTTGACACGCCGGTGGAGTCAACAATGCGCTCCGCGAGTATGGCACCGTCGTCAAAGTCGCAGGTATAACGTGAGACATGATCTGTCACGACTTCATCAAGCGGGCCGTCAAACCCGCGAGCAACAAGTTCATCGCCGACCGACAAGGCGTTCGATTCAAGATAAAGAAAATAGTCGCCGCGACGGCCAATCCGCGGAGCCGTGCCGACATCCGTCAGGCGATTGACCGCAAAAGACCGCAAGTCGATCATCCAAATACCGGATTCCGCAGAAGACGAAGTCGGCCCTTCGCACAATACATAATTGTCGCGCGCGTTGTACGCCGGAGCGGATCCGCGGTTCCAGAGTTGAATCGTCCGACCGTTTTCGTCGCGGATTATCAATGCCGCTCCATTGCCGGGCTCGCCGGGAATGGAATACACGAAACCGTTTTCGCCGGTGACAGACCACGAATAGTCAGGACGCGCAGTGAGTCCAGCCGGTGAAACGCGCGTGACAACACCATTGTCCCACAAGAACAGACCTTCACCTTCACGGAGAAAGAGCATCTTGGTCTCGTCCGGCGAAATGGCCGGTGCCTTGCCGCGAGGCACCACTAGCTGTGCCCTCCATACCGGTTGGGGTTCAGGTCGAATGTAGCCGCCAGTGCTATCATCGTTGCAGCCTGACAGCCAGATTGCCGCCAGAATGACGAAACAGATCGATGTCCTATTCATGGTGCAAGGCCTGAATGGGATTAACTCGCGCCGCGCGAATCGCGGGGTATAATCCGGAGAAGATCGTCACCAATCCGATCATCATCGCAGAAACATACATCGTTTTCTCCGAAAGTATCGGCGGTGCGACGCCGTCCGGAAGCTGGACACTATTCAGCAATTCGATCAACCCCCACCCGACAAACATACCGCCGACTCCGGCCACAACGGTGATGATCAAACACTCGAGGAAGAATTGTTTGACGATGTCAATCGCATTTGCTCCGATCGCACGGCGAATTCCGATCTCACGCGTACGCTCGACAACCGAAACAAGCATGATGTTCATCACGCCCAAGCCACCAATCATTAAGGTTATCGCACCAATCGCGACCATAAGGGCATTGATTGCGTCAAAGACCTGCTCGGTTTCCATCGCACTTTTGTGCGTGTCCCAAAGGCTAAGCGCTTCTGGATCTTCGGGATCGAATTTGTGAACTTTCGCAACGATGTTCTTGAATTCTTTGACGGCGAGATCGTGATGATCGACATTCTTTGGGGAGAAGATCACGTTGCCGAACCAATAGCGGTCATAGAGGGCAAGTTGAGTCGTATAGGGAATCCAGACGACATCATTGTCCGGACCATAGTAGGTTGAGTTTTGTTTCTTGTTGGATTTCCAGCCGATAATCAAAAACTCACGCCCGCCGACCAAGACTCGTTCATGCAAAGGATCCGATCCGTCGCCAAAGAGCTTTTTGCGAACTTCATCACCGATAACGCAAACACGGCGAGCTTCTTTGATGTCTCTATGCGAAATCCAGCGGCCGTGATCAGGGATGACATTTCTGAGTTCACCGTAAGTTTCGCCGACTCCGGCCAAACGAGTATTAAACAACCTCGGTCCCGCGCGCATTTCGGTGCTCCATGCGGACAACTCAGGCGAAAATTCGAAGAGCTGGGCCTTCGCATTTAGTGCGTCTACCGTTTTTTCGGTGAACCTGATTGTCTCTCCTTTGCGCGTCGAACCCGTGGCGATGCTCTTCCGTCCGCCCCAAACGATAACGACGTCTTTTCCCAAAGAGCGAATGCCACTCAAGGAATCTTCGGAGAAACCCGTTGCCAGTCCGGAAAGCAGCATGACGGACGCGATGCCCCATGTGATGCCAAACATGGTCAATGCGCTGCGGAGTTTGTTCATCCCCAAGGTGCCAACCACCTGCCGGATGAGTTCGAAGAACCCCATGCTTAGCCCTCCTCTTGCACCGTTCCCGCGCTGACGATCTCGCCTCCCTCCAACCCTTCCGTAACTTCCGTCCTGATTCCATCGGAAATTCCCAATGAAATCGCACGTTCTTCGGTCGTGCCGGCAACGGTGTCGGTCACAATATTCACGAAGGCGGAATCGCCTTTAAAGAACAGAGCCATTTCATCGAGAATCGGAACGTCCTTGCGTTCGTCGACGACAATCTTCGCCGTTGCACTCATCCCGACTTTTAGTTGGCCGTTTGGGTTGTCCACGGATGCTTTCACATTAAAAACAATCTGCTGTTCTTTGTCGCTGTACTTTCCGACCGGCGAGATATGGTAGATTTCACCTTGGAAAGTTTCGCCTTGGTACGCCTGAACCGTGACGTTTGCCGTTAGTCCGGGCTTCAGTTTTCCGATGTCCGCTTCGTCAACGTCTCCGCGAAACTCGATTTCCGTGTGATCTCCCATAGTTATCACGATAGTGCCGCCCGAGGCGGATGTGGTTGGAGTTACGGAAGCGCCTTCGTCTAATTCACGCGTGAAGATTAGCCCGGTAATAGGCGCAACGATAGTCGTCGAGGTTTGGACGATATCCAAGTCCCCGGACGGCTCGCCAATGCGTTCGCGCTGAATCAAAGCCCATTCAGCTTCCGCTGCCGAAAGACGGGCCTTTGCACGTTCCAGCACGCGCTGAGCATCCCTAAGGTTTTGCTCGGGAGCCAGATTCTTGTCGGCGAGCTCCTTAGCGATCCGAAGATCGTCTTCCGCCTGCTTCACTTCCACTTCAGCCGTGCGCAAGTCTTCACGGGCGCGTACCTGTTCCGCAGGCGACGCTTCCGGCGTGATCTCACAGAGCGGCTTGCCCTTTTCGACCCAATCACCTTCTTCCACAAAGAACTTGCGGATCGACCCGCCGGTGGTGGACCGGATTTCAATTTGATGCAACGGGCGGATGCTGCCGGTGGCGACGACAGTTTGAGTCATATCACCGCGTTCGACCGTGCTGAGTTTCAATTTGGGTTTCGCTTCCGAGTCTTTCTTGCAAGCGATCGTGGAAAGCATAAGACTCAGGGAAACAAGACAGAAACAGGTTCTTGTAAGGAATTGCATATCATTCTCTGAAATAGGACGTCTTTTCATAGGAGTCCCGGAGTGGCCGATTTGTTTCCGTTTTGAGAACAAAAATGGCCAGTGGGATGTTCTGGCCAAGGGTGGAAGAGGCTCCTTTGCCTCTCGCAATCGGAAATATCAGTTCTACAAACACTGAAGGGTATCGCAAGAGCAAATATTACATATCATTAAACTACGAGATGAGATGTGTAAATCTCACGACATACCCTTGACTTTCGGGTCGGCTGGCAGTATCTTGAGGGTGAAAGTGGAGCGTATTGGGTCAAATAGGAACATCCACCCTAATGGGTATCCTTCCTTTTGTTGGCAAACATGAAGCGACAGTAGATGATAAGGGTCGACTGTCGATTCCCGCTGAGTTCCGGAACGCGTTGCCGTCGGACACCCAGCGGCATGTGGTGCTCACGGTTGGTGATGGTGACTGCCTATTTGTGTTCCCAGTAGATTATTTTAATTCAATTTACGCGCCATCCGAGAACCTGACAGCCAATTTTGTCCTGGAGGACAATCTGGATCGTGACATGGCCTTGCTGCCTGATGCCACAGTTCGTCCGATTGACGCACAGGGTCGCGTAACAGTTCCGCAAAATCTTCTAAAACAAGCAAATATCGGCTCAAAAGTAGTTTTCTTTGGCCGCCACAAGTTCTTCACGATCTGGAGTGAAGAAGCCTACAATGCTCGGGCCGCTCAAGTCAAGCTCTCAAAATCGCAGGCTTGGGCCATGCACGCGGATAAAGAAAAGAGCAAAGGATAATCAATGGGACTGCACCTTCATACGAAACAATCGCACGGTGAAGCCGAAATCACGGTAAGCGGCAACATGTCAGGAACGGCATTGGCTCAGCTTCAGGCTGCCATCGAGCATTTTCAGTCCCGAGGCTGCAAAGTCATTCAACTGAACGTGGATTGGGAATCAGTCGAAGCACTACAGACGCCGGCCTCTCGTCCCTTTGTCCTTGCTCACAAAGAACTCGAAATCGCCATCCGTTAGGCCTTTGGCCGTGACGGATTCCCTGCGGTTACCGCAGATGGCCGCAGGGATATTTTTTTACATCGCTGCTCATTGACGCCAGACCGAAAACATGAATTCGCCCAACACCTACCACGTACCCGTCATGGGAAAAGAGGTGGTGCAGTGGCTGGTTTCAGATCCGAATGGAACGTATGCTGATTTCACCGTGGGGGGTGGCGGGCATTCTCGGCTGATATGGTCTCAGCTTGGCGAGTCAGGCAGGGTGGTTGGAATTGATCGCGATCCAGACGCGATAGCCGAAGCGCGGCCTACGTTGCCGGAAAACAACGACCTTTGGAATATACGATTCTCGGAGACACTGAGCAAGTTTTTTCCGCTGTATGGCTCAGTTTTTTCAGGAATTTTGATGGATCTCGGCGTCTCCTCGCATCAATTGGATGAAGGAGCACGCGGGTTTTCCTATCGTGACGACGGTCCACTCGATTTGCGGATGTCGCAAAAGGGGGAAACGGCCGCAGAGTTATTGGCTGGGCTGGACGAGAAATCGCTGAAAGACATGTTGAAATCTCTTGGCGAAGAACCGCAGTCGGCCCGAATCGCGAAGGCGATTGTCAGATCTCGGACAGAAGAACCCATTACCCGCACGGCTCAGCTCGCCGAGATCATTCGTAAGTCCGTGCCCGCGACGGCTCGCAAATCCCTTCCAAGAGTCTTTCAGGCTTTGCGCATGGCGGTCAACAGCGAGCTTGAAGAATTGGAAAGCGGACTTGAAGCTGCGTGGCAGCTCTTGAAGCCGTCGGGCAGGTTGGTCGTCCTGACCTACCACTCTTTGGAAGACCGTCCGGTCAAGCAGTTTATGCAATCGAAGGCGAAGCCGGTGACTCCGCCATTGACCGACCTGCTTGCACCGCCACCTCGTCCGACCGGGAGCTATCCCGTGCGCGGACCTCTCCTCCCCACTCCAGAAGAAATCGCGGACAATCCGCGTTCACGCAGCGCCAAACTGCGTGTCATAGAGAAGATCTCGTAATCCTCGTGTCCACCGTTTCCATTCCAGCATCCGTTTACCGACCCAAGCGGGTCCCACGTGTCTTGCGCAAGCAGGCCACGCTTCTGCGTATGCTTGGGTTTCTCGCGTTTGTTGCGGTTGTGGCGATGTTGATTGCATGGCGCAACTTCACGGCACAGCAATTGACCATTGACGTCGCCCGTCAACGGACCCAACTTCTCCAACTGAATCAAGAGATTTCACATCTGACCGGCTCGATTGAAGCTGCTGCCCCTTACAATGAAGTGGCGGACTGGGCTTTTCGGAAGCACGGCTGGAAGTCGCGCGCGGGCCGCGTGGACACGGTGCGCGTTGCCAAGTCCGGAACCAGAAACTAAGAAATGACTCCTCCGCTTTCCTCCAAACTGCAACGACAACGCAAGCGTGAGATATTGCTCGCCTGCGTCTTTCTGCTCGTGATGGCGGCATTTGCCGGCCGTTTGGTGCAGCTTCAAGTCGTCGAGCACAGCCGTTGGCGAGAGTTGGCTGAGCGGCAAATGTACAATACGGCGCACGAACCTATGCCGCGCGGAGAGATTCGTGACCGCAACGGCATGCCCATGGCCGTGACATTGCCCTTGTCGTATGCCGTGGGATTCAGGCCTTCAGACAATATACCTCGCGACAGTATGACGACGATTCTGTCGGAGTATCTACCTCTTTCAAGTGATGTCATACGCCGCAAGCTTGATGCTCGGGGCTATACATATTTGGCTCGGCGGGTTGACTGGCAAGTCCAACAACAGATCGAAGACCTTGAACTTCCCGGAATCGAATTCGTGCGCGAAGCACGCAGAAGTTATCCGGCGACGGTTGCCGCAGGGACGGCGGTTGGGTTTACGAATGTGGATGGAATCGGCCAGAATGGAATTGAACAGGCGCTCGACTCACTGTTGAGCGGTGACAAGCGCGACGTGCTGGTTTGGAATGACGCACGGCGCGCCGTGCCCGCGGTAATGAGTCCGATGGACGACGCGTTGACGTACTCGGGCGCAAACGTCTATTTGACGATCGACTTGCAGCTTCAAGCGATCCTTGACAATTGCATGTCAACCGGACTGGCCGACAAAAAATTTGAGAAGGCGTGCGCACTCCTGCTTGATCCGCATACAGGGGAAGTCCTGGGACTCTCAACCGTGCCCCAATTCGATCCGAACTCTCCGGGCGACACCGACGGAGAGTTTCGCCGTTGCTGGCCCGTGACGGACTTGTTCGAACCGGGGTCGATCTTTAAGGTCGTCACCGTGGGCGCGGGGCTTGAAGAAGGAATCGTACAACCTTCGACCATGATCGATTGCGAAGGCGGCAATTACCGAGTGCCGGGCAAGACTCTGCACGACGCGCACTCATACGATGTTCTCTCGGTCTCCGAAGTCTTCGCGAAATCTTCGAATATCGGTTGCGCAAAAATCGCCGAGCGAATGTCGGCTGACGTCGTCTACAAGTGGATTACGCGGTTTGGTTTTGGGACGAAAACCAACACCGGACTTTATTACGAACCGAGCGGCATTGTTCCCAAACCCGCGCATTGGAGCGGCCCGACGAGGTCCAACTTGGCCATCGGACAAGGCGTGTCCGTAACCGCTTTGCAAATAGCCGCGGCATATGCTTCAATCGCCAACGGTGGACTGTTAATGCAGCCGAAACTGATTCGCGCACTGGAATTCCCGACCGGCGAAAAGGTCAACTTCGATCCAGTCGCGATGGGACCAGTGCTTTCTCCCGAACATGCCACTGAATTGACGCGCATGATGGAGCTCGTGGTGAAAGATGGAACCGGAAAAGCCGCCGGAATTGAGGGCGTGCGCATCGCTGGAAAGACGGGCACGGCGCAAAAAGTAAACTTTGCCGAAAAGACCTATTATTCGAATCGGTACGTCAGTTCGTTCGCGGGCTTCTTCCCTGCCGACAATCCGCTGTATGTGTTAATGGTGGTTGTCGACGATCCGCGCGGCGCAGGTTACTACGGCGGACAAATATCCGCGCCGGTTTTTGCGTCGATTGCCCGTGAGATACTGGAAGAACGCCATCCTGAATTGTTGCCGGAGCCGAAAGTTGAATCCGCCGGCGATACTCTCAAATCCGAAATTGAAACGGATTCGTCCGAACACGAGAAATTTGCTTTCGACACATTGAAATACGTCGACGTGCCGCGCGTACGCATGCCTAACCTGATTGGATTGCCGTTGCGGTCCGCAGCCAAGCAAATGGAATTCGCGGGACTCGACATCGACTTGGAAGGTTACGGAGTCGTTTTCTCGCAATATCCACCGGCCGGCGAAATGGTGCCGTTGGGTTTTTCGTGTCGAGTTGCAGCGCGTCCGATGGGATCAGCCGCGTATGCTTCAACTAACTGAACTGGCACGCGCAGTCGAAGGAGAAATTCTCGGAACTGCGAAAAATGTTGGCGTGCGCGGAGTGGCCTACGATTCGCGTAGAGTATCACCCGGCGACGTGTTCGTTGCGATTTCCGGATTGAAGGACGACGGATCGAGGTATGTGCGCGACGCGATTGCCAAAGGCGCCGTAGCAGTTATTCAAGATCGTACTTTGAAAACTTCATACGAAGTACCCGTGGTCGGAGTTGCGACTCCCCGTGCGGCGCTCGCGAAGGCTGCATGGAGTCTTGCGGACACTCCGAACAAGAAGTTGAAACTCGTCGGCATCACGGGCACAAACGGCAAGACAACGGTTGCTGCAGCGCTGGCGAATCTATTGACGTTGTGTGACAAGCCTTGTGGAGTCTGCGGCACATTGGGCATGTTCTTTGGAGAGCACAAACTCGAAAGCGACCGCACGACGGCGGAGGCTCCTGAACTTGCCAGGGCTTTTGCGGATATGCTTGAGCGCGGAGCGACTCATGTGGCCATGGAGGCTACGTCGATTGGCTTGGTGATGCACCGTTTGGATGAACTTCAATTTGAGGTCGGCATCCTGACCAACATGTCACGCGATCATCTCGATTTTCACGGCACATGGGAGAACTACCGTCAAGCGAAGTCGATGCTTTTCGATTCGAGCAGGCTCGCCGGAACGGCTGTCATCAACGCAGATGATCCGGAAGCGGACTACTTTCTTCGCCACACAACTCGCCCTTCTTTGTCATATGGATTGAATGATGCCTGCGAGTTCTGCGCCAGTGAAATTCAGCTTCGCGCCGATGGGACGAGCTTTCTCTTACGCACACCAGAAAGCAGCTTTGAAATAAGTTCTCGGTTGATTGGCAAATTCAACGTGTACAATACGCTCGCGGTCGTCGCAGGAGCATATGCGCTGGGAGTCCCGCTTGCGAAAATAGTCGAAGTTCTTCCCGGACTGACTCCTGTTCGAGGTCGCGCTGAAGTGGTTCCTTCATCAGCTTCTTTTGCCGTATTGGTCGACTACGCGCATACACCGGACGCGTTGGAAAAGATTCTCTCGACCATGCGCGATCTAACAAAAGGCAAATTACATTGCGTAATCGGCGCAGGCGGGGATCGGGACAAAGGCAAACGTCCACTTATGGCGCAGGCCGCAGAGAAGTACAGCAACGTTGTTTACTTGACTTCGGACAATCCACGCAGCGAAGACCCGCAAGCTATTCTGGACGATATGTTAGCGGGGGTGGCGTCGTCAAACAAGATTCGCTCCAATCCTGATCGTCGCGCGGCGATTTGTGCAGCCCTTCAGTCGGCGAAAGCAGGCGACGTCGTGGTGGTCGCGGGTAAGGGGCACGAGACTTATCAGGAAATTCGGGGCATCAAGCATACCTTCGACGACGCGGACGTGATTCGCGAGTGGCTTCGCCAGAGCGGCTTTTTGACATGATGCTTCCGACGTTAGGTTGGCTCAAGGCTGAAACGAGCAGTGAATCGGAACTTCCCGAGAATGCTCCGCTTCATGTCTCAATAGACAGTCGAAAAATTCAGCCCGGGGAAACATTTTGGGCATTGAGCGGTACGCGGGACGGGCACGAATTTGTGGAACAAGCAATTCGCGCCGGAGCCGCCGCTGCGGTAGTCAAGCGTTCTTTTTCAGCCGGTGATCCCGACATCGACAGCAAGTTAATCGCGGTCGATGATCCAATGTGCGCGTTAACGGAACTCGCCCGGCGTTGGAGACAAGCACTGAAGTGTCGCGCACTCGGTCTAACAGGATCGGTAGGCAAAACGACGACCAAGGATTTCACTCTTGCCGCGTTTGCAAATGAACAGGGAGTATTCGCGACACACGGAAACTTCAACAACGAGATCGGCGTTCCCTTAACCATTCTTCGAACTCCCCGCGATGCCGCGTTGCTGATATGCGAAATGGGAGCCGCGCGAATTGGAGATATTGCTCATTTGTGTTCAGTAGCTTTGCCGGACAGCGGATTAGTCACGGCGATTGCCGATGCGCATACGGAAAGTTTTGGATCAATTGAAAACGTAATGCGCGGCAAAGGCGAGTTGTATGATTTTGTCGCCAGGCGCGGTACCGCGTTTGTTCCAACTGAAGACATGCGTTGCGTTCAAGCGAGTACTGCTTGCACGAAGAAGATAGGGTACGGGTTTCACTCACAACCTAATGACTGGGAGAGCGGCTATG